>CAYNZC010000007.1:0-67291 GCA_964401575.1 uncultured Verrucomicrobiota bacterium | reverse complement strand
AGGCCGCCGGAGTATTTGTAGGCGCCCTGGCCGAACTTGCCGCCGGCGTGGAGGTTTGTGAGGACGAGTTCCACCGCCGGCATGCCGAACTTTGGATGATTATCCACCGGGATGCCGCGCCCGTTGTCGCGGATGGAGACGGAGCCATCCACGTGCACGGTTACTTCGATTTCGCTGCAATGGCCGGCGAGATGCTCGTCGATGGAATTGTCGAGAACTTCGAAAACGCAGTGGTGCAAGCCGTGCTCATCGGGATCGCCGATGTACATGCCGGGTCGCTTCCGGACAGCCTCGAGGCCCTCGAGCTTGTCGATTTTTGAGGCGTCATACTTCTCCGGATTGGGCGTGATTACACTGGTAATCTGTGTTGTTTCGAGCACGTTTTCTTCAGGCATAAGAGTCAGAACAGGGCGGTAAGCCCTCCCCTAAAAAGCTGGTAGAATTTTAGCAAATTTCGGGGGGGAGACACAACAGGTAAATCCGATTATTTGGGGTTCCCGGATCAGCGGGAGCCCCTGGAAGCGGCAATCAGAAATGCCTGATTTACAGACGCTTGCTAAGCTCGATCTGGCTGGAGTTAAACACTTCGCGGTGGAGGGAGCCGCCGTGAGAATCCATAGTTACGACGACGGGAAATTTTTCGACTTCGAGTTCCCAAATTGCTTCTGGCGCGCCGAATTTTTCCAGGAGATAAACATTGCGAACTTGCTTTACGCACTCGGCCAGGACCTGTGCAGCGCCGCCGATGCCGTGGAGGTAAACGCATCCGTATTGGCGGCAGGCTTCGAGGGTGCGTTCTCCCATGCCGCCTTTGCCGATGACTCCTGCGAGTCCGTAATCGCGAATGACCTGCCACTGGTAGGGCTCTTCGCGGATGGAGGTTGTGGGGCCGGCGGCGACGCACTTCCATGCGCCGCGCTCGTCTTTGATCATCACGGGTCCGCAGTGGTAGAGCACGCCTCCTTTGAAATTGACGCCTTCCGGGAGCCGGCCGCCCTCGTGAAGGTATTTGTGAACGGCGTCTCGCCCGGTATAGATGATGCCGGTGATTCCCACCTGGTCGCCGACGTGAAGTCTGCGAATGTCCTGTTCGCTGATTGGGGTCGTGAGTTCGATCATATCAGTAGAGCCATTTATCAATCCCGCCGGTTGTGTTGAGTGCGACGCCCTGGCGTCTGTAGGCCCAGCACATGTAGCTGATGCTTACGAAGAACGAAGCCGGCACCCTATTGAGAGCGCCGATCTTTGCGCCCAGAAGGGTGGTTCTGCCGCCGAAGCCCATTGGGCCGATGCCCATCTCGTTCGCGGTTGCCACGATCTCCTGCTCGAGTTTATCCAGTTCCAGGATTGGATTCCTGTCATCGAGCGTGCGCAGGAGCTGTTGTTTCGAGTGCTCGTAGCCGGTGGCGCGGTCGCCGCCGATGCAGACGCCCAGCACGCCCGGGCTGCATCCCTTGCCCTGCGCCTGCAGCACGGCGTCCAGAATCACCCTGCGACACCCTTGCAGGTCCCGGTCCGCCTTGAGCTTTTCGTTGGGCAAGGAGTATTGGGCCCCGACGTTTTCGCAGCCGCCGCCTTTGAGCATGAGGCGGACATGGGTTTCCGGCGAATGGTGCTGGTGGAAATGCATTACGGGGGCCCCCGGTCCGAGGTTTGTGCCGTCGTTCTTGCCGGTGATGGAATTGACCGAGTTCTGTCGCAGGAATCCCCTTTTTGTGGCTGTGAGCACCGCTTCGCGGGCGGCCTGCTCGAAGCCGGCCTGGTCGAAACCTATTGGGCAATCCACGTAGAAAACCACAGTCCCGGTGTCCTGGCAGATGGGCTGAGACTTGCTCTGCGCGAGCTGGATGTTGCGCTCGATGATCTTGAGCGCGTTTTCGGCGATGGTCTCTTTCTTCTCGCGTTCCAGCGAGGCGAGGATTGCGCGATGCACGTCATCGGGGAGTTCGGCGGAGGTCCGGCGAACAAGCTCGAGCAAAGATTCCTGAAGAAACTTCATTATGATATGTTATTTTCTGTCTAAGACGGAGTCAACCAGCGCGCCGGCGCATCCGGACAATTTTTTGCTTGCCACGCCCTCGTGGCGGCGCGCAGGGCGTGTCGGTTTTACTTATCGGCGTTCAGGCGCACGTTTGCCACTACCGGGCAATGATCGCTTGGGAAATGGCCGTTTTTGGACCAGTCCACGATTTCGGCGAGATCCACGGTGATGATCCCGCGATAAAGGATCCAATCGATGCGGGAGCTGTTTCGTTTGACCTCTTTCCACCCGTTGAACGTGTCGAGATCCTCGCCTTTGCGGCGCTGCGCGTCGTACCAGGTGTCTTTGAGGAAGGCGTTGGCGGTGAGCGTTTTGTAGGCGGGGTTGCTGGTAACGCAATTGAAGTCGCCCGTGAGAAGCAGCGGGAGTGATGGGTCCAGCTTGCCGATGCGGGCGCGCAGCAGTTCGGCGCTTTTTTCGCGGGCCAGTTGCACCTGGTGATCGAAGTGGGTGTTTACGAGGTAAAAAAGTTGGGAGGTTTTAAGGTCTTTGAACTGCACCCAGGTGACCATTCTTTTGACCCTGTTGCCCCAGGTGGTGGAGCCGATGACTTCCGGTGTGTCGGACAGCCAAAAGTGGTCATAGGCCATCGGTTCGAGACGGTCCTGCCGGTAAAAGATGGCCATGAACTCGCCCCTGCTGCCGCCTTCGCGTCCGAGCCCGATCCAGTCGTAACCTTTGAGCGAGCTGCCGAGGAACTTCAACTGGTGATAAAGACCTTCCTGGGTGCCGATGACGTCGGGGTTTGTCTGCTGAATCAACTCCACCATGAGATGCCGCCGCTCGGGCCACTCCATCGGATCGCCTTTTGCATCCAGCCGGAGGTTATAGGACATGACCTTGAGCGTCGGGCTTTCAGGCGCTGCGCCGGAGGCACAGAACCAGAATGCGCAAACGACCAGGAATGCAAACCTTGAAAACAATTCTTTCATAGGGGGATTGTGCCTCTGAGGCCGGTTTTGATCAACTTTTCCCGGCGGCAGATGTGGCGGTGCCATTTGGCTCCGGGTTGTCTGCCGCCCTGTTGACAATTTGCGAAACCGGCGGCACAGATTTCTCATGGTTGCCACGAATTCGACGATGCTGCCGTTGGGCACAAGCGCTCCGGATTTTTCGCTGGAAGATCCGGCCGGGCGAAGGTTCACCCTGAGCGATTTTGAAAGTTGCGCGGGCTTGCTGGTGGTTTTCCTGTGCAATCACTGTCCGTATGTGAAGCATCTTCGCTTTGAGTTGGCGCGTGTGGCGTGGGAATATCTCGAGCGTGGCGTGGGGTGCGTGGGGATCAATGCGAACGACGCGGAGAGTTATCCGGCGGACAGCCCGGGGAGGATGGCGGAGGAAGCCCGCGCGGCAGGATATCGTTTTCCGTACTTATATGACGCAACGCAGGAGGTGGCGAAAGCCTACAAAGCCGCATGCACGCCGGATTTCTACCTGTTTGATCGCGAGCGGCGGCTGTTTTACCGGGGGCAGTTTGACGACAGTCGTCCGGGCAATGGGGCGCCGGTGACCGGGAGGGATCTGCGCGGGGCGCTGGACGCGATGCTTGGCGGGAAGGCGCCGCCGGCGACGCAAAAGCCGAGCATAGGCTGCAACATCAAGTGGCGGCCCGGGAATGAGCCGGACTACTTTTGAGCCGGTCGTCTCCAGCGTTCCCAATCGGCGAGCACCAACTGATCCGGGAGCCAGCCGTCCTGGGTCTTGCGCAGCGGGAAAGCCTGGGGGATCTGGCCCCGGGAGATGCTCTCGAGGATGAGCGAACCCCAGGAACGGTCGCCCGCGCGTATCCAATGTGACAGGAACTTGGAATCCATGGTCACGTGCGTGAGCAGGAGCACGTTGACGGGTTTCATGTAATCGTTGATGGCGAAGAATTCGTTTTGAGTATCGAGCGTATGCCACACCGCCTGGCGCTGGCCGTACCAGGCCACGGCCCAGGGCACATCGCTCATGGCCATCTCGTTGGGTTTGAGCCATCCGCCGATGGTCTGGATGGCGGGCGGGAAGTAAGGCGGCCATGCTACCGGGATGGTTTTGGGCGGGAGGAAAGCCAGGAGCAAAGGCAGGCAGGCCAGGCCGCCGAACAAGCCGAGCGCTCCATAACGCAGTTCGCGGAAGGGGAACTCGATTTGCTCGAGCAGCAGGAAGAAGAGGCTGGAGCCGTAAATGATCATCAGCGGCGTGAACAGGACCAGGAGGTTCTCGGTGGTGATGCCCTGGGTGTCTTCTGAAAGCTGAGTGCGTCCGACGGCCTGGGCGAGCCCGAGCAACACCATTGAGGCGATAATGAAGTAGCGCAGGCGTTTGACGGCTGGATTTCTGAAACCGATCAGGAGGCCGACGAGGAAGAAGGAAGTGAGCCATGTGCCTCCGAGCGTGGGCAACTCGCGCACGATCTGTCGTATGCCGACCATGAGCTTGGCCCAGAATGCTCCGAGGATTGGCTGGTTCAGGTCCGGGGTCAGCGAGCGCTGGAGTTTATATTCCGGGAACGCGCCTGTGTTTTCGAACATGGCGTATCCGGCCGTGCCGAAGGGGACGCCGCTGACGGAGACATTGCGAATGATCCAGGGAGAAACCACTGCGAGGAATACCACCAGGATGGTTGCCACCACGGGCCAGCGGCGGTTGCCGGCAAAGAAGCCCGCGAAGAGCAGCACCGGGATGATGATCCAGATGAAGGAGTAAACCGTGAGGGCGCCAAGGCCGGCCAGCAAGCCAACACCTGCGGCGAGCGGGAGGACCTTGTAGATGGGCCATGTGGGTTCGCGCCCCTGCTCCTCGATGCAGAGCAGAGACCATGCAAGGAGCATGAAGATAAGCAGCAGGAGTATGGTGGGCAGGCCGGAGACGCTGAAGCGCCACAGGAGTTCGGCGCCCAGCACGAGAAGCCCCGCCATCCATGCGACGTGATTGTCAAAAAGCTTGCGGGCGACGAAAAAGACAACAACGGCGACGCACACCAGGAGGACCTGGTTGGCGAGACTGATGAGGAAATCGGGCTGATAACGCCAGAACCTGCCCGAATAGGACCAGAACGGCCTGGGCTTGTCAGGGATCTGGTAGGTGAACGGCAGGACTTTCATGAGCCCCGCCAGGAACACCGGGTAAACCGGGGGGTTTGCGATGTCCGGGTGTCTATTCTCCTTGAGCACCGCTTTATCGTGTGTGGCGCCGAGTTGCGCGGAGCCGGCATTCTGCTCGTTTTTGGCTTTGACGAGGTAAATGCTGAAAGGCCGGACGAACTGGGTGGTGAAGCCGCGGCCCTCGGCGATGTTGCGCCCGAGTTGGGCCATGTCCATGGCTTCCTGGCCGGCCATATTTTTGAAAGCGCGCCAGTTGTAACCCACGGCGAACAGCAGCAGCGCGGCGATGGCCAGTCCGATCCGGAAGAACTTCATGCCGCCGCCCACTTCGATTTTGTGGATGGCGTTTTGGAGGGAGTTCATTTGCAGTTGTTAATTCAGGCTTCCTGTATGTTATACGCTTCGAGCTTACGATACAGAGTGCGCCGGCTCATGCCAAGCTTCTTGGCGGCCTCGGTGCGGCTGCCCTGGGCTTCCCTGAGCGCCCGGCGGATCAGATTCTTTTCGGTTTCGACGACGGACAACGTGGCCACCGGCGGCTCGGGCTCGTTCCGAGAAGCCATGGAGCGCGGACGGATTCCGCGCACGGAGGATGGGAGGTCGCGCGGGGTTACCTTTTCGCCCCGGCTCATCACCACTGCGTGTTCCATGGTGGTGCGCAATTCGCGGACATTGCCCGGCCATTTGTAGGATTGCAGGATCTGCATTGCGTCGCTGGTGATGGCGGACACGGCCTTGTTGTTTTCCCTGGAAAACTCGCGAAGGAAGGCGTGTGCCAGGAGGGGGATATCTTCGAGGCGATCGCGCAACGGCGGCAGCCAGATCTCGACAACCCGGAGGCGGAAATAGAGGTCCTCGCGGAAGGCGCCATCCCGGACCATGGCTTCGAGGTTTTTGTTTGTTGCGGTGATCAGCCGCACATCGGCGGTGAGAGTTTTATTCGAGCCGACCCGCTCGAACGTCCGCTCGCCGAGGAAGCGGAGCAGCTTGATCTGGAGCGTTGAGTCAATCTCGCCGATTTCGTCCATGAAAAGCGTTCCGCCCTGAGCCTGTTCGAAGCGGCCGATGCGGCGTTCGTGGGCGCCGGTGAAAGCGCCTTTTTCGTGGCCGAACAATTCGCTTTCGAGGAGGGTGGGGGAGAGGGCGGCGGAGTGCACGGTGACCATGGCCTGCCCATTTCTGGGGCTGAGCTGGTGGATGATTTTGGCGATGAGTTCCTTGCCGGTGCCGCTCTCGCCCTGGAGGAGGACGGTGGCCCGTGTGGGCGCCACCTGCCGCACGACATCGAGCACCTCGCGCATGGCGGGAGATTCGCCCACGATATTGCCCATTCCGAATTTGGAATCAAGCTGCGTGCGTAGCGCGGCGTTTTCCGTTGCGAGATCCTGGCTTTTCAGGGCGCGCGCGATTCGCATTTCCAGCTCGTCGATCTGGAGGCGGCCCTTGGCGATGTAGTCGTCCGCTCCGCGCTTCATGGCTTCGACCGCCAGCTCCTCGGAGCCGTAGGCGGTCATGAGGATGCACACCGGCGGGCGCGGCAGGGATTTTGCGCGGGTGATGAGCTTCATGCCATCCTCGGAAGGCAGGCGGAAATCCGTGAGCAACACGTCGAATTTTTCCTTCTCGAGCAGGCCCATTGCGGCGCTGGCGTCATCGGCGAGGTAAACATCGTAACGATCATCGAGCGCCGCCCGCAAACCTTCGCGGGTGGATTTCTCGTCATCGACTATGAGCAGCATCGGCGTCATGTGCAGACCGCTCCACGGCGGTTGCCTGACGTTAATGGAACGGCGGCTTGAGTGGAAGGGAGAAAGAACTGGAGCAGCCCGGCGTTGCGCGGGGTGCGGCGGGCGGTTATGGTTCAGGCCATGTTGACTGAGGAAGCAATCAAAGCGGCGCTTAAAGCGGTGAAGTATCCGGGTTATTCCCGGGATGTGGTTTCTTTTGGGCTGGTGAAGGAAGTTGCGATCCGGGGGGAGGATGTGGTGGTTGTGATGGCGATCACCACGGCGAGCCCGGATGTGGCGCGGCAGATCAAGGAGGAAGGCGAACGGGTGCTGGGGGTGCTACCCGGGGTGAGGCGCGCGCTGGTGGAGGTGCAGCAACCCGCTGCGTCCGGCCAGCCCGGGCAGGATCCGTGGGCGAGCCAGCGGGCGGTGCCCGGTATTGCGCGAATTGTGGCTGTGGCCAGCGGCAAGGGGGGCGTGGGCAAGTCCACCGTCTCGGTCAATCTTGCCTGCGCTCTGACGGCGCTTGGGAAGCGGGTGGGGCTGCTGGATTGCGATATTTACGGGCCGAGCATTCCGCTGATGATGGGTGTGCACGCCAGGCCGACCCTCAGCGACGAGGAGAAAATGGTGCCGCCGGCCAATCACGGTGTGAAAGTGATGAGCATGGGCCTGTTGCTTGAGGGCGACCAGCCGGTCATCTGGCGCGGACCGATGATTGTGAAGGCCATCCAGCAGTTTTTCAGCTCCGTTGAGTGGGGCGACCTGGATTGCCTGCTGGTTGATTTGCCGCCTGGCACCGGCGACGCGCAGCTCACGCTTTGCCAGACTGTGCCGCTGGACGGAGGTGTGATTGTCAGCACGCCGCAGGAAGCTTCCCTCGGTGTGGTGCGCAAGGGCATTGGCATGTTCAATAAAGTGAACGTGCCCATTCTTGGAATTGTTGAAAACATGAGCTACTTCACCGCGCCCGGAGGGGAGCGTGTGGAGATATTCGGTCATGGCGGCGGGCAGGCCGAAGCGCTTCGGCAAGGCGTCCCGTTCCTGGGCGAAATCCCGATTTTCACCGAGATCCGCGAAGGGTCGGACAAGGGGGTGCCCGTGGTGGTGTCAAATTCGGGTGGGCAGGCGGGCAAGGCTTTTCTTGATATTGCCCGAAAAATCTGAGCGTACTTGGGCACGAAACATGTCGATGCTTGCAGGCAAATACGGAATTGTTTTTGGCGTGGCGAACAAGCGCTCCATTGCGTGGGCTATTGCCCAGGACTGGGCGAAGGCCGGCGCCAAGCTGGCGTTCACCTACCAGGGCGAGCGGCTCAAGGACAATGTGCAGGAACTGGCCGCCACCTTCGGCGAGGATACCCTCATCCTGCCGTGTGACGTGACCCGCGACGAGGATATAGCGGCGGTGTTTGAAACCGTCCGCCAGGAGTTTGGGGTGCTGCACCTGCTGCTGCATTCGGTGGCGTTCGCGCCGAAGGCGGCGCTCGAGGGCCGTTTTGTGAACACCAGCCGCGAGGCCTATCGCATCGCGCATGACGTCAGCGCCTATTCCCTGGTTGCATTGGCGCGGGCGGCGCAGCCCCTGATGACACAGGGCGGGAGCATCCTGGCGATGAGCTATTACGGCGCCGAGAAAGTCGTGCCTCATTACAATGTCATGGGCGTGGCGAAGGCGTCGCTGGAGGCCAGCACGCGTTACCTGGCGTATGATCTCGGGCCCCAGAACATTCGGGTGAACTGCATTAGCGCCGGTCCGGTGAACACCCTTGCCGCGCGGGGCATTTCAGGATTTCTGGAGATGATCCGGCATTACGAAACTTATTCGCCGCTGAAGCGCAACGTCACCGCCGAGGAGCTTGGCGCCACGGGTCTTTTTCTTGCCAGCGACGGCGGCGCGGCGATTACCGGGCAGGTGATATACGTGGATTGCGGTTACCAGATCATGGGGATGACCGGCGCCACGCCTACGGAGTCTCCAAAACAAACCTGAGGGCGTCTGCGAGGACAACGTTTCCGCTGCCGGCGGGGAAGTCATCCGTGATGCGGACGTAGCCGCTGGTTCCTGTGGTGAAGTTGAAAGTGCCGAGCAGGTTCCATTTTCCCCCGTTGATTCGCTGATTCACGGAGAGCGTCTGTGTTCCTGAGAGCGAATGGATCTGGACGGGCGCGTTTGTGGTGCGGTTGGTTCCCTGCGGGTGCCACTCGTAGAGCTTGTAGTTTCCGGCCACGGTGATGTTCGGGCGGTATTCGGCGTAGCTATCCGTGGGGAGTTCGGCGAACCTGTAATCCGCCCCGAATTTGTCCGTGGAGGATGCGCCCGTGGTCCAGGAGCCATTGAATACGGCTGCCGAATTATCGAGGACGATCTCGACGGGCCGGGTGCTGGTTGCGCCGGAAACAAACCGGGCGCGATAAAAAGCGCGGGATTTGCTGGCGCTGTTCACGTCATCGAACCAGAACATTCCGCCGGGGCCGGCTGTGTTTGTGGAGACCGGGGTCCAGGTGTTTTGCGAAAGATCCGTGGAGACCTCGATGGCATAAACGCAGTTGGACAAGCCTGAAAAATTCAGGCGCAAGCCGCCGCCGGCCAGCGGCGCCGGCTCGAGGCCTGTCGGCGCGATATCCACCGGTTGAATTTCGCCGGCGAAGTATCCCAGGGCGCCTTTGGCCATTTTGTTGGCGTAATTCCAACTGATGTTGCCCGGCTGATCCACAAAGTCACCGGACTTGTGATAAAAAGGGTTATCGGTCGAGAATGCCGCCTCGATCAGGAGGCACGCGGGAAAGCCCGCATTGGCGAAGGCGACATGGTCGCTGAGGTTGGGACTCGTTGTTCTAAGCCCGACCTGGAGGCCGCCGTAGGTGATGAGCGCGGGCGCCAGCCGGTTGGTGACCGGCTCCGAGGATGCGTATCCGTACAGCCAGGCTGTGTTGGGCGTGGAACTGGCCTCGTGCCCGATCATGTCCACGGACACCATGCCGAGCATGTTCTCCTCCTGATGTTGCTGCACGTAATACGTGCTGCCGATGCGCCGGCGCGCGCCGCCGTATTCGTAAATCTCTTCGCAATCGAAAGCCACGAAGACAATCGTCCTGGCGAAGTGATACTGGTTGAAGATCCGCGCCATTTCCAGGATGGCGGCCACGCCGGTTGCGTTGTCATCCGCGCCCGGGTTCATTTTTGAATCATAATGAGCGCCTGCGACGAAGATTTCGTCCGGTTTGAGAACACCCTGTTTGACGGCGATCACGTTGCAGGCGGTGCGGGTGACGTTGTTGCTGTCCTGAAACTGAAACCAGTCGTATGTGGGGCTGAACCCGGCGTTCACGAACTGGGTGTAAATCGAGTCGCGGCACAGATCGTGATGGGCGCCGGTGACGGCGAACCGGTTGTGGTATTGCCGGGTGAAGAGGGCGTTTGCGAGAATGTTCGAGTAATTGACGGGGTCGAACTGGCTGACAAGTTCGTGCACACCGGGGGCTGCTGAGAAGACGGGGGAAGTAAAACTCACCACGACTGCTGCCACCACCACACGAACGGCAACTTTAAGGCTCATGAACAACGGGATCATACAAAATGCGCGGGACCAAGTAAACACGATAAGCCTGTTATGAGCGAGCGTTTGGCGGCGCTTGGAGTCTGCGACGTTCAAGCCGGGACGGGCATTCGGCAGGTTCCGGCTTCTGTGGCTTCCACGTGCGAGTGCGGAGCATTCATTTTTCAACTTTTGTTTGGCTGGCGGGGATGGGGATCCTATACTTGGCGCATCCTTGGGCCCCCATAGCTCAAATGGATAGAGCGGCGGTTTCCTAAACCGTTGATCCCTGTTCAATTCAGGGTGGGGGTACCATCTCTTGAGGGCTTCGAGAAACTGTGGCGTTCGGCACAACGGCACACTCTGGGAGCTTTTACAGAGCCTTCCGCTTGGAAACCCTTTGCAAAGAGCGGGAGAACTTCGCCCGAATTCTGGATGAGACCCTCAAGAAAGCGGGGTTGAAACTCGGCGCTCCCGTGCGCAAGGCCATTTTCAGCGCCCTGGGCGAGCGTGACGAGACCGCCGAGATTTGCCGGGACGACGACGGCCAGCCGGAGCCTGATCCCGAATTGCGGGACACGGAGAACGTGCCGCTCACCCAGGACGTCAATGACTACTTCGACCGGGAAGTGAAGCCGCATGTCGCGGACGCATGGATCAACACGAGTGTTCGTGACCACCAGGACGGCGAGGTCGGCCCGGTGGGCGTGTGCGAGGATGTGTAAAAGTCTTGCCATTTGTGAACAAGTGGAGTGAGTTTTACACAATGGCCGGGCGCGGCGAGCTGTTACAAAACCTCGGCACCTATTCACAAGTGCCGAGGTTTTGTAACACTTGAACCCGCCGAATGGGTTTTACAAAGTCTAGGGGAATGTTTAGAAGTCCCTAGCTATTGTAAACGCCATGCCGATGAACCGAACAGACAAGTTGCTGGCGCTGGTGCGCGAACTAGGCGTGCTGCGTCCCCGCGACCTCGATGCCCACGGCATCCCGCGCATCTACCTCAAGCTGGCGGTCGAGCAAAAGCTGGTGGAGCAGGCCGGGCGCGGGCTTTACCGCCTGGCGAGTGCCGAGGCCACGGAGCATCAAGCCCTCATTGAGTGCGCCAAGCGCGTGCCGAACGGCGTCGTTTGCCTGCTCTCGGCTCTGCAATTCCATGGGCTGACGACGCAGTTGCCCGCCGACCTTTGGCTGGCCATCGAGGAGCGGGCCTGGCGGCCCAAACTGGACTATCCGCCGCTGCGCGTCGTGTATTTTTCCGGCAAGGCGCTAACCGAAGGGGTGGAAACGCACGTCATCCAGAAAGTGCCGGTGCGCGTGTATAGCGCGGCCAAGACCATCGCCGACTGTTTCAAGTACCGGAAGAAGGTCGGACTGGACGTGTGTATGGAGGCGCTGCGCGACGGCTGGCGGCAGAAAAAAGCGAAGGCCGACGACCTGTGGCATTTTGGCAAGGTGTGCCGCGTGTCGAACGTGATGCGGCCCTATCTGGAGTCACTGGTATGAGCCGCGAAAACCCACGGAACCTCGGCGCTTCGGTGTACGCGCGGCTGCTGGCGCAGGCCCGTCAGTCGAACGAGGAGTTTCAACTCTTGCTCATGCGCTACGGCCTGGAGCGATTGATGTACCGCCTGGGCCAGTCAGAATACCGGGATGCGTTTGTGCTGAAAGGCGCAATGATGTTTGTCGTCTGGGGCGGTCATTCCTACCGGGCGACGAAAGACCTGGACTTGATGGCGCTGCAAACGGCGTCCCGCGATGAACTCAGGAGTGTCTTCCGCGAACTGTGTGCGATGCCGGTGGTTGAGGACGGGTTGACGTTCGAGCCGGACAGCGTGCAAGCGGAGAACATTCGCGAAGAACAGGCATACCAGGGCGTGCGGGTGAAACTGATGGCGAAACTGGGCACCGCCCGGGTTCCGTTGCAGGTGGACATCGGGTTCGGAGATGCCGTGACGCCCAAGCCTGCGAAAGGTGACTTTCCGCCCTTGCTGGAATTTCCCGCGCCCCGGCTGGCGATGTATCGTCGGGAAACCTCCATCGCGGAGAAGTTCGAGGCGATGGTGAACCTGGGCATCCTCAACAGCCGGATGAAGGATTTCTATGACCTCTGGGTGATGAGCCGGGAATTTGAGTTTGACGGCGCGGGGCTGGCCGCCTCCATCGCGGCGACGTTCAAGCGGAGAAAGACACCACTGCCGGACGGAGCGCCGTTCGCGTTGACGGATAAATTTGGCAACGACGCGACGAAACGGGAGCAGTGGCGGGCGTTCGTCAAGCGCGGGCGGCTCAAGTTGGTCGAGGCGAACCTGATGACGGTGATCGAAGCCGTGCGCGATTTTCTCATGCCGGTTGTGACGGCGGCGGCGGGCGGCGGGAAATTCACGGCGCATTGGCCGAAGGGCGGGCCGTGGCAGCCGGAGAGATGAGTTATGGACACGAGCGAAAAGAACTTTGAATCCAGCATCGAGGCGAGCCTGTTGCGTGACCCGTTGAGCAGCGGCTCGAAGGATGTGGCAGCCCTGGGCGATGCTGCGACCGGTCCGTATCTCTCAGGCGGCTACCGCCGTCGTGAATCCGCGGACTACAACAAGGAACTCTGTCTGATCCCGAAGGACGTGCTGGATTTCATCTACGCCACGCAGCCGAAGGAGTGGGACAAGATGCAGAAGCAGCACGGCGCCGATGCGAAGCCGATGCTGTTGAAGCGCCTGGCGTCCGAGATTCAGAAGCACGGCACGCTTCACGTCCTGCGCAAGGGGATCAAGGCCAACGGCTGCAAATTCCGGTTGGTCTATTTCCGCCCGTCATCGGGTCTCAACGAGTCGGCCCGGAAGCTCTACCTGGCCAACCAGTTCACCATCGTTCGCCAACTCAAGTTCAGCCAGAAGAACGAAAAGAGCCTGGACATGGCGATTTTCCTGAACGGCCTGCCGTTGTTCACGGGGGAGTTGAAGAACCCGTTCAAAGGGCAGTCCGTCCAGGATGCCGTTAAGCAGTATCGGCTGGATCGTGATCCAAAGGAGCCGCTGTCGCAGATCATCAAGGAATTGAACGAGCGTTTCGGCACCGACTTCACCGAGGACGACAAGCTGTTCATTAAGCCGGGATCGGAGGCAAATGACAATGAGAGCGGTGAGGTTACTTTCGAGACTTTCATTCGACAGGCTTTGAATTGGCGGGTTTCCTTTTTGCAAAATCCGGACCTTGTCATGCGGCGCGGAGGGGCTAAGATGGGCCGCGTTCCGGGCCGCCGCCGCGAGGGATGCGGGCAACGCGCCTCCTGTGGCGGAACCGGTCGTTGCGGATGCGCGTTGCGCGGCTTTCAAGAAGCCGGGGGCCAATGGGGGCGTCTGCGGAACTCCTGATTCATTTATGCAAAAGAAGAGCGATCGAAAATTGTGGATTCAAGGTGGAACCGGGCAGTGCGCGCCGCCGCCGGGGCCCGGGCAAGTACCGCTCCGGCTGATGCTGCTGGGCGCTCCCGGGGTGGGCAAGGGCACGCAAGCCGACCTGTTATCGCAGCGCCTGGGGCCGTGCCATCTTTCCACAGGGGACATTTTTCGCGCCGCCAAGGCGCTGGACGCGAGCGAGCGGACGCCCGCTTTGACGGCTGCGCTGGACTACATGAAGCGGGGCGACCTGGTGCCGGACACGACGGTGCTGGACCTGGTGCGCGAGCGGATTGCGTGCCTGAAGTGCGAGCGGGGTTTCCTGCTGGACGGCTTTCCGAGAACCGTTGCGCAGGCTGAGGCGCTTGAGAAGATGCTTGGGGATGAGTCCATTGCGCTGGATGGTGTGCTGAGCTACGATTTGCCGCTGGACCAGGTGATTGCCCGGCTTTCCGGGCGCCGCACCTGCGCCAAGTGCAAGGCGGTGTTCCACGTTCAGACGATGCCTTCGAAGGTCGAGGGGGTGTGTGATCACTGCGGCGGCGAGCTGTATCAGCGCGAGGATGACCGGCCGGAATCCATTCGTGTGCGCATGGAGGCCTATGAAAGAAGCACGGCGCCCCTGGCGGATTTCTACCGGAAGCGGGATTTGCTGCTGAGCATTCCCGCGCACGGCACGCCCGAGGAGATTTATCAGCGCAGCATGGCGGTTCTGAAGCCGCGTATTGATCGGCGCTGAGCTGTCCACCGTGATCGCGGTATGGAGACGATGAACCACGTTGAACGGTTCCGGGCGGTCATGCAGTTTCAGAGCGTGGACCGCCTGCCGCGGTGGGAATGGGCCATGTGGTGGGATGAGACGATTGCCCGCTGGCACGGGGAAGGGCTGCCTGCGGAGCTGCCTTTTCACAACGTGGTTGGCATCTCGGATCACTTCGGGCTGGATCCCTACCAGCAGTACTGGTTCAGCACCACCGATCCCACCATCGAGGCGACGCAGCATCACGTTGAGGGCATCGTTTCAAACATGGAGGATTACCTTCGAGTGCGGCGGGACCTTTTTCCATGCCATGACGCGGCGATTGCCGGGATGGCGGACTGGGCGCGGCGGCAGGCGCGGGGAGAGGCTGTGGTGTGGTGCACCCTGGAGGGTTTCTTCTGGTTTCCGCGCACATTGATGGGGTTCGAGAAGCTGATGTATGCGTTTGCGGACCAGCCCGAGCTGCTGCACCGGATCAATTCGGACCTGCTGGAGTTCAACCTGAAGCTGCTGGACGCGTTTTTGTCGGTGTGCGTGCCGACGTTCATGACCATTGCGGAGGACATGTCGTACAATCATGGTCCGATGATCTCCCGGGGTACATTCAACGAGTTTATCGCTCCCTATTATCGTAAGCTGATTCCGCGGCTGCTCGAGCGGGGCATTGTGCCTATTGTGGACACGGACGGGGACGTTACGCTGCTTGTGCCGTGGCTGCGGGAGTTGGGTGTGCGGGGTGTGCTGCCATTGGAGCGGCAGGCTGGAGTGGACGGTTGCAAGCTGCGGGGACAGTTTCCGGACCTGATCCTGGTTGGACACTTTGACAAAATGACCATGACCCGGGGCGAGCAGGCCATGCGCGCCGAGTTTGAGCGGTTGGCGCCGCTGATGGAGCGTGGTGGTTTTATTCCGAGTGTGGATCACCAGACTCCGCCGGGGGTGAGTCTCGATCAGTATGGGATTTATCTGCGGCTGTTGAACGAATACACTGCCGCGCATCATCCTTAACGCTTGTGCAACCGGATCGCTACGAAGCGTCATCAGCGGGCCGCCAAAGAGTGACCGGGCTGATCCAGCGGCGGGGCGCCACCCCCGGCATTCCCCCGGCGATGGGGTTTATCTTTGGCGGTCTTTTTGTGGCGGCGGGTGTGTGGATCGTGCTGATGGGGGTGGGAGTGGTGAAGACGGATAGCGCCAGCGTGCATGCGCCTTACTGGGTGCTGACCGCGGCTGGGTCCTCCTTCCTTCTGGGCGGCCTTTTCGTGTGGAGCCTTGCTGCGACCGAGTTGATCACGCGCGCGAAAATCAAACGGCTGCTTCCAGAACACCATGGCGAACCCGCCTTTGCAGATTACCCGTGGGATCCGCGCCAGTTCCAGGTTTCGGAGTGGAAAGACACGGCAAAAGCGTTCGCGTTCGCCATAGGAGTTACTGTTTTTCTGTCTGTGTTCAACTGGTGGGCGTTTGTGGCGGGCGGCGCGTGGATGGTGAAGGTCATCGTCGTGATATTTGATGTCTTTCTCCTGATTCTTTGGTGGCAGGCGGCGCGGCAGCTCGGGCGGGCGGTTAAGTTTGGGAAATCCCGCATCCTGTTTGATCAGTTTCCTTTTCGGCCGGGCCAGCCGGTCTCGATTTCCTGGCAGCCCGGTCGCGGCATCCACCAGGTAATGAAGGGACGTTTTACGCTGCGTTGCATCGAGCAGTGGATTGAGATCGAGCGGGTGGGAAGAAAGCGCCACAGCAGCGTGAAGCAGGATTGTCTCTGGAGCGCCGCGTGGGTGCTGGAACAGCCGAGGAATTTCCTGATTGGCGACAGCGTGGAGCTTCGGTATGAGCTGCCTGGAGATGCGCCTACGACGAGCTTGAGTTCGCCCCGGGCGATTTTTTGGGAGCTGAGCGTGCGGCTGGAGCTGCCCGGGTTGGATTTTCAGAAGACGTACCTGGTGCCCGTTTATTCGAGGGTTTAATCACCCGGACCGGGCGGGGGCGTTTCGAGAGGCAGGCTGGAACCTGGATCTGCAACAAAAACCCCTCCCGTTTGAGCGGGAGGGGTTGAATGGCAGTGATGCCAATTAGAACTTGTAGATCAGGTTCGCTGCGAGCATCCAGGAGTTCTTGAGGTCCGCATCGTCGTCGCTGTCGGCGCCGAAGGTCTCAACAGAGTCCAGGGCATGATCCCAGCGCAGTTCGAGGCGGCTGATCAGGTTTTTCCACAGGTCGTATTGGACTGTGCCTGTCAGAGCCAGAACCTTGTCGGAGTTCATGGGCAGATACTTCTGATCGCCGCGGTCGCGCAGGTAATCCGCACGGGCGTGGAGGCTCATTTTCTCTGTTGCCTGGTAGGAGGCGTAGCCTGCGAGAGCCCAGGTTTCGCCGCTGTTATCCCAGTTAAGCAGGTCGAAAGCCGCGCCCATGCGCAGACCTGCGACCGGCGTGGCGAGCGTGGTGCCGAGGTAGTAGTTGCTCTGGACTTCGCCGTAGTCGTCCGCGTCTTCGTCGTCGAGGTTGTTGTTGAACCCGTTCACAGCGCCGGCGTAGAGGGTGGAGCCTGCGAGCCAGCCGAGGCTTTCGGGTGCGGTGATGGCAACCGAGCCCATGTAGGTCTTATAGGATTCGGCATGGTCGCCGCCCAGGTAGGCGTTGTCATAGACGGAGTGAGCGCGGCTGTTGATCTGGGGCGCCACGGTGTTTGCGATACCTGCGGCAACGCTGACCAGCTCGCTGAAGCGATAGGTGGCGAGCACGCCGGTGTGGGTCGTGGGTTCGAGGGTATGGCCGTAAGAGCGGGTGTAGTTCGGGTTGTTCGGCGATTCAACGGATTCATAGCCGATGATGCTGTCGAACACGCCGACTTTCCAGTCGATGCCGTTGAACACGGGCATTCTCAGAGCCACATAGGCCTGGCGAAGGGCCATATCACCTGAATTGCCCCAGGATTGTGTTCCCAGAGTGTTTGCGTCGGGGCCGAACCAGAAATCAGCCCGGTATCCGGCGGCCCATTCGGACTCGTCGAGGGGGCGTTCGAGGCGCAGTTGCACCACGTTCAGGTTGAACCCGTCAGCTTTTTCGGGACCGCCGAAACGATAGGCGGGCATATTTGCATTGCCCGTTCCAAAGTTCCACTGCGCTGATGTATCCACATAACCGCTCAGGCTCGTGGAAGAGAGCGCCGTTTCCACCATGTTAGGCTTCTCTTCGGCCTTGGCGGCAGATGTGAGGCTCACCAATCCGACGGCAGCCAAACCTACTGTCCATTTGTTAAACTTCATATTCCTCCGATTTTGTTTTTTTGTGTCGTTCTATGCATCTATGGGAGCAAAAACCGTTTGCTCCCGCACCAAGACCGGTGCATTTGCGTGCACTATTAGGCTAAAGACCCTGTTTTGACAAGCGGCTTTTTTCTTTTTTCTGCGGTCCCGGTCAGAAAACCGGGGCGCCTCGGGCCGTGCGGTGGCAGCAGCCAAACCAAGCCGGCACCATAGGGAGTCCGTTTAAAAGGGAGCAAATGCCCTGCTCCGAGCCTCGGGAGGGTTCGTTTGCTTGTTTCGCCACGCGCAGGGGCGGCGGTTTTCGTGCCGGGCGTTGTTGCTGGAATCGAGGGCAACCCTCAATGGGTGGTGCTGGCGGTGGGCGCTGGCGGCTCAGGCCGTTTCTGTCGGCCCGTGTAAATGGCGACGAGCAGGAACGCATACACCGCTGCATGCAATATGGAGCCGGCGAATGACAGGACTCCAAAGACCCAAATGCGTTCCGAGTGGTGACCGTCGCCCAGAGCCCACGATCGAGCCAGCACTTGCGCCACGGGCATGCCCAGGCAAATGAACAGCGCAATGCCGAAGCCCAGAACTGCCCAGAGAGAAGCTTCAGGGGCCTGACGCCAACGGTTGATTGCGACGACCAACCCCACGATGCACACGACCATCATGGGCAGGTAGTAAGGGAACATCGAGAGGAACATTTTGAAAGAATTGTCGTAGATCATGGATGCCGAACTTTGCACCACAATAAGTGTTTGCAAAAGCTAAATATGCTTTGTGAAAACGGTGCGCAGGCGGGCGTGCCGGGGAGTGCGGGGTTACCGGACGGGAAGCCCGAAAGTGTGCGGTGGGGCTTGTTATCATTCTTATGGTTCAGGAGTGCCGGTGGTTTGCGGTTGACGGGAATCCTGGATGATTTTTTCGAGTCTCTGGATGCTGGCGCGCTGAGCCTGGATTTCGGATTGGAGGCTGCGGATTTCTGTTCGAAGCTGCTGGAGTGCGTTCCTGGTCCCGTTATCACCGGCGCCGCTGAAGATGATGACGATGAGGGCTATCAAAATGAGAGTGCCACAACCGAGGTTTGCTTTCTGGCTGGATTCCATAGTTATTCAACTTTCCATTCTGAACTGATATTGGACGAACCACCCGTGTGCTGCTTGAGATGCAACGCTTCGGGTTGAAGTGGCTGTATCGGAGAAACGTTATACGCGCCTTGAGCGGGAGGTCAACCTGCAAAACAAGTGCAAAACAAGGGGAGAGATCTTTTCATCCCTGGACGGGCGAATCTGCCTTATGGAGCGTGTGATACATCGTATGATTACTGGACAATTTGAAGCCCGGATCGTTTGGATTTGGACATTGCCGGCGCCCCGAAGGCGGGGTGGCACGTCGTGTGGCGTCCGATTCTCAAAAATGGCCCCGCTCCTGCTACTGGTTTGGGCGTATTATGGCATCCTACGTCTATGTCGCCCGGGAGACAGGCTCGGGACGTGAAATTCGGAGCACTGTTGACGCTGCCACGGAGCAGGCGGCGATCGCTGCCTTGCTGAATCGCAATCTCCTGGTGGTTTCCATTCAGGAGAAGGTGAGCCGCAAGGGCAGGACGAGCGGCGGCAAGGTGGCCCTGGCGGACCTGGTCATTTTCACCCGTCAATTGGCCACGATGATAGATGCGGGCATTGCGATGGTGCAGGCGCTGCAGGCCCTTGCGGAGCAGACGACGAACAAGGTGATGCGGGACGTCATCAAGGATGTCTGCACGCGGGTTGAAGGTGGCGACAGCTTTTCGGAGGCGCTGGAGAAACACCCTAAAGCGTTCAATCGGCTTTATGTTTGCATGGTGGCCGCCGGTGAGAAGGGCGGTTTGCTGGCTGAGATTCTAGCGCGCCTGGCGACATACCTGGAAAACACCGCCCGGCTGCGCAAGAAGGTCAAATCGGCGATGATGTATCCCACCACTGTGACCATTGTGGCCATCGCGATCACGATCTTCCTGCTGGTGAAAGTTGTGCCGGTTTTTGGTGAGATTTTCAAGAGCTTTGGGGCTGATCTGCCCGCGCCCACCCAGTTTTTGATTAGCCTGAGCAACGCGGTGAAGAAGTATCTTTTGTTGATTCTGCTTGGCGGCGGCGGGGCTGTTTATGGGTGGCTTTACTTCATCAAGACCGCGATGGGGCGGGAGTTTTGGGATAAGTACCGCATCCGGCTTCCGATTTTCGGCTCGATTGCGCACAAGATCTGCCTGGCGCGGTTCACACGCACCCTGGCCTCGCTGGTGCGCTCCGGCGTGCCGATTCTGGAAGTGCTGCAGATTGTCTCGCAAACCGTGGGCAACGTGGTCATGGAAAAAGCGATCAAGACCGCATCGCTTGATATCGAGCGGGGCGACAGCATTTCGACATCCCTGTCCAAGCACCCGGTTTTTCCGAGCATGATTATCCGCATGATCACAGCCGGCGAGCAGACCGGCAAGATTGACAACATGCTCGAGCGAATTTCGGATTTTCTGGACGATGAGGTGGAAACCACGCTATCGGGACTCACATCCCTGATCGAGCCCATCCTTATCGTGTTCCTGGGCGTGGTGGTCGGCGGCATGGTCATTTGCATGTTTCTGCCGATCTTCAAGATGCCCGAGATCGTCAGCGGAAGGAAATAGCCTCATCCAAACGAGCAGAGCTGTCCAGGGAGCGGTCGTTCGCGGCCGCTCCTTTCTTTACGGAGCAGCGAGGGCCGCGTTAATGGCTGTCCAGATTTCTTCCGGATCCTCTGTGCCGATCGAGAGCCGAATGAGGTAACGGCTCACGCCGCAGGCCTCGGCCCAGTCCAACTCGGTGTAGTGCGCCAGCAGAGTGAACGGGCAAGCCAGCGTGAACACCGTTCCGAGACTCGGCCCTTTGCACAACTGCAACGCGTCGTAAATGGCTGGCGAGCGCTTTTCGCCGTTGCGCGGCATGAAAGTGACCAGCGCGCCCCAGCCGCCATCGGGCCTGCGGGCGCTTTCATAGGCTTCGCTGAATTCCCATTTGGGATACCACACACGCTCCACGGCGGGATGGGTTCGCAAACGTTCCGCGATCAACAGTCCGGAGGCGTTGTGGCGCTCCATGCGCCGGGGAAAATCCCGCGCGGTCTCTTCCAACACGCTCGCATCCTCGCTCCACAACAACTCCTCGTGTTGAGCTCGTGCGGCTTCCAGGAGCCGATCGTAGAGGGGTGACCGCGGATTGCAGATTAATGCTCCGCCCATGACCTCGCCGTTGCCTGCGATGAATTTCGTCAAACTTGTGGCCACGAGATCCGCGTAAGGCCCGACATCGATGTTTGCGGGCGTTGCCACCACATCATCCACCACCAGCGGAATCCCCCGCGCGCGGAGGATGGGTCGAATCTGCCGCAGGTCTGCCGATCCCAGCAGCGGGTTGCCGGGGATTTCGCAAAAACAGCCCGCGATGCTTTGGCGGCGGACCAGGGCCTCGAGTTCCGCTTGGATGGATTGGAGTTGATGCAGGAGAATCCCGCCGCTGCCGAACTTCTGTTGCAGCTTTAGAGTGTCCACATAAGGAAAACCCAGTTGGGCCGTTGGCAGGCCGGGGTTGAGAGCGTGCAGGACGCGGAGAGCCGCGTACTGGGCGGCCATGCCGGTGGGCAGGAGAAACACATCCCCGGGTTCGCAATCGTAAAAGTCCGCAAGAATCGAGCGGAGGCCGTTTCGCGCCTCTGATTCCGGCGGTGTGGTTCCGCGATTCTCCAGCCACCAGGCTGCCTGCCGGGTCGAAATGATTAAACCCGTGTGCTGCCAGAATGCTTTCAGCAAGTCCGCCCCCTTAGCGTTTGTGGCAACTCCGGACATTCCGTCGCGAGCCACAAGACGGCCATCCGCGCCGTTGCTGCTGAGGAACTGGAGGCACTGGGCGCAGACGGCGGCCGACGGGAGAGGGAGGCAGGAGCCTTCCGGCGCGAGCTCGCGCGCCACCTGCTGCACCAATGGATGAATGACAAACCTCGGGTAGCCGGTCTTCAAATGGCGCATGACGTCGGGGCGCTTTTCCTCGTAACCGACCACATGATCCCACGAGGGCAGCGCCATGGAAACCGAATGCGCCGAGCCCGGCATGGGGTGGCCGAGGTCGGCCCGGCGCCAGGGCGGGGCGAAATGTTGTTGAACAGCGGTATGCACGATGATTTGGCAGTTGGCGGACACAGCGACAGATGTATCAGCGGAAATGCTTAAAAATCGCAGTTAAACTAATATCGCCTTGCCGCATGTCAAGCGGCTCCGCATTTGGGCCCGGGGATTTTCCTCCGGCGCCGTAACCCGCCGGGGCAGGTTGGCGGAGACAAGCGGCTGGCAAGTTTTGCTTTGCGGATGCGCACCCTTAACGCTATGCTGGCATTGGTTTTGTCCGGTGGTGTAATGGTAGCA
Source organism: uncultured Verrucomicrobiota bacterium (assembly GCA_964401575.1). Classification (GTDB taxonomy): domain Bacteria; phylum Verrucomicrobiota; class Verrucomicrobiia; order Limisphaerales; family UBA8199; genus CAYNZC01. The sequence goes on along the minus strand of CAYNZC010000007.1, from coordinate 45,063 downwards.
CAAGAGTCTTTGGAGCTCTTTGTCATGGTTCGAATCCATGCCGGACAGCCAATCTTCCTGGGGTGGATTTCCGGCCAGATTGCAGCGTGGGTGCGCCCCTGCGGGCACGTCATGTTTTCATAGGGCGCTAGCCAAGGGGGTTGGGGTCTGATACCCTGATTTGCTACATGGTTAACGCGGCCAGGCAATGGATTGTGGAGTGGATTGAAGGGCTGGGGCGGCTCACCCTTCTTGCCGTGGAGGCATTTCGCTCGCTGTTCTCGCGCGAGATTGCCTGGCGCGATTTGTTGTATCAGGTCTATTTCATTGGCGTAAAGTCGCAATCGGTGGTGTTGATTACCGGGGCCTTTACCGGGATGGTGCTTGGGGCGCAGACCTACTTTCAATTTCACAAAGTGCGGATGGACACGGCGACGCTGGCGGTGGTGAGCGTTTCGATGTGCAGCGAGCTGGGGCCTGTGCTTACGGGTTTGATGGTGGCGGGGCGGGTTGGGGCGGCGATTGCGGCCGAGTTGGGTTCGATGCGAGTGACGGAGCAGATTGACGCGCTGCGCACGCTGGCGACGCACCCGGTGGATTACCTGGTGGTGCCGCGGCTGCTGGCGCTGCACATAGCGCTGCCCCTGCTGACGATAGAGAGCATTGCGATGGGGATCGGGGCGGGATATGTCGTGTGCGTCACGTTGCTTGGGATAGACCCGACCTATTCGTGGTATAACATGATCAAGTACACGGACACGGTGGACGTGGTGGTGGGGCTGATTAAGTCGGTGGCATTTGGGGGGATTATTGCGATTGTGGCCTGTTACAAGGGCATGTCCTGCGGGCAGGGCGCGGAGGGGGTTGGGCGCGCCACGACCGAGGCGGTGGTGTATTCGTCGATCAGCATCCTGATCAGCAACTTTTTCCTGACACTGAGCCTGACGCAGATTCTGGGAGAATTCTGATGATTGACGTCCGGAATCTGAGCAAGAGTTTCGGCTCCCACCGGGTGCTGGACAGCGTGAGCTTTCAGATTGAGAAGGGGGAGTCTGTGGTGATCATCGGGCGGAGCGGCGGTGGCAAGAGCGTGCTGCTGAAGCACCTGATCGGGCTGTTACAGCCCGACTCGGGGGAAGTATTGATAGACGGGCAGAACATTGTGGACCTTGGGGAGAGAGGTTTGCTGCGTGTGCGGCAGAAATTTGGAATGCTTTTTCAGGGTGCGGCGTTATTTGACTCTATGACCGTTGCTGAGAACGTGGCGTTTGCGCTGCGGCGCGACAAATCGCTGAGCCCGCGGGAGGTTTCGGAGAAAGTTGCCGAGGTGCTGGAGCTGGTGGATTTGCCGGGGATTGAGGACAAGCATCCCGGCGAGCTGTCGGGAGGCATGAAGAAGCGGGTGGGGCTGGCCCGGGCCATTATTTACAAGCCGGAGATCGTTCTTTATGACGAGCCGACCACGGGGCTGGATCCGATCGTGTCGGACAGCATTGACCAGTTGATCATGCGGGTGAGGGATCGGTTGGACGTGACGACGGTGGTGGTGACGCACGACATGCGGAGCGCGCGGCGGCTTGGCCAGCGGATTATCATGCTCCACAAACAGAAGGTGTATGCGACCGCCCCGGCTGAGGAGATTTTCAACTCGAGTGATCCGGTGGTGCGGCAGTTTGTTGACGGGGTCTCCGATGCAAAAGAAAGCGAGATCAATTTATGAGCCGATCACGACTTGAATGGAAGGTGGGATTATTCGTTGCGATTGGGCTGGTGCTGCTAGCGCTGTTGCTGATCCAGTTCAGCAAGGGCGCATCGCTGTTCCGTCCGCGCTACGACATCCTCCTGATGTCTGAAAACGTGAGCGGGCTCAAGACGCGCGCGGACGTGATGATGTCCGGCGTGAAGGTGGGATCGGTATCGGACATAGCGCTGGCTCCGGACGGGCGGAGTGTGGGCATTACCCTGACCATCTACAGCAAGTTCAACATACACAAGGACGCGCGGTTCACGATTGAGCAGGCCGGGTTTCTCGGGGATCAGTATGTGGCGATTACGCCGACGGAGAACAAAGCGGGTCTTTTCCAGGACGGGGACACGGCGAAAGCCGAGGCGCCGTTCAACATTCAGGAAATCGCGCGGTCGGCGAACGGACTTGTGCAGAAGGTGCAGGACACGGCGACCACTGTGAACACGATGCTGGAGGAGATGCGGCAGTTCCTGCTGAACCAGAACACCATGACCAACCTTTCCCTCACGGTGTCGAACATGCGGGCGGTATCGGACCGGGCCGTGCAGACCATTGGGAAGCTGGATGTGTTGGTGGAGACGAACGGGCCCGCCGTTTCGCAGTCCACGAGCAACCTTGTGCGGTTCTCGGCCCGGATGAATAACGCCGCGGAATCGCTGAACACGCTGGTGGCCGCGAACCAGGACCGGATCCACTCGGCCATGAGCAACATTGACGCTTCGGCGGCCAGCCTGAACGCGATCATGGCGGATATCCAGGCGGGCAAAGGATTGGCTGGCAATCTGGTTAAAAACGAGGAATTATCAACCTCGGTGTCAGAGATCGCGCGTAATTTAAGCATTACCAGCAGCAACCTGAACCGGCTCGGGGTGTGGGGTGTTCTGTGGAAGCGCAAGGATGCAACCCCTCCCGCGCCGCCCGGCGAGCGGCTCAACGCGCCGAAGGACGCCTTCGGAAAATGACACCTCTCTGGATCATCCGCATCTTTTTCGTCGCCCTGTGTACGATGGGCGGTTTTGCGATCAGCCAGGTGCGTCCCGAGTTTCTTGCGTTTCGATACAGCGGCCTTATGGGGGCTGCGGTGGGGTTTGGTTTTGCCTGGCTGCTGATTGCGGTGGACGAAATGCTGAAGGGCTTTTCGCTGCGCGCTTTTTCATCCATTAGTTTTGGGCTGCTGCTGGGGACCGTTGTGGCGATGCTTGTGGATCGGTCGGGTTTATTTGACCGGACGGACGAAGCCACGCGGTGGATCCTGCGGCTGTGCCTGTTCCTCGGGTTTGGCTACATTGGCATTGTGCTGGCGATGCGGAGCAACAAGGAGGATTTTTCCCTGATCATTCCGTATGTGCGGTTTGCTCCGCAGAACCGGCAGGAGAACCTGCTGCTGCTGGACACCAGCGTGATCATTGACGGACGGATTGCGGACCTGATCGAGTCGAAGTTCATTGAAGGGCTGGTCGTGGTGCCCCGATTTGTGCTGCGCGAGCTGCAACAGATTGCGGACTCGGCGGACCCGATCAAGCGGGCGCGGGGGCGGCGGGGGCTTGAGATGCTGAACCGGTTGCAGCGTTCCGGCCCGAACGTGGTGAAGATTCACGATGGCGATTACCCTGAGGAAACGGAAGTGGATGTGAAGCTGGTTCACCTGGCGCGCAACCTGAAGGCGAAGCTGTTTACCAACGATTACAACCTCGGGAAGATTGCAGAGCTGCAAGGCGTGAGCCACCTGAACCTGCACGAATTGTCCCGCTTCATGAAAGCCATTCTCCTGCCGGGGGAAGTGCTCACACTGCGCGTGGCGCGCGAGGGCAAGGACCGCGGCCAGGGTGTGGGGTACCTGCCGGACGGCACGATGGTGGTGATCAATGGCGCGGCCAACCACCTTGGGCAGCAGGTGGAGGCCCAGGTGCAAAGCAGCCTTCAGACGGGTGCGGGCATCATCATCTTTGCGGACATGAAGCAGGCGCTCTCCGGATCGTCACAGACCGAGTTGATCACGAAATGAAAATGGTTACTGTCAGTTCCGCCTTCAACCCCGCTGATGCGCAACTTGTTCGTTCGCGCCTCGAGGCGGCGGGGTTTCACCCTGTCGTGGCGCACGAGCTTTCCGCGCTCAGCCTGGACGGTTACGCGCTGGCTGCGGGCGGCATTTTGGTGCAGGTGCCCGAGGAAGAGTGTGCTGAAGCGGCTGCTTTCCTGGCTCCGGAAGCGGAGCCACAGAACGAGTTTCCGGGAGAGACCTGAACGCGCGTACGGCTTCCATTTTTCCATGACTGCGAACACCCGCTCACAGTTGCGCCGGCTTTTGCCCGGCGATCAGCTCAGTTTTGACCCTGAGGTTTTGAAGGCCCATTCCGGGGATAAATGGTTCGCCTCGAGCCTGCCCGAGGCGGTGGCATTTCCGGAGAATTCGGAGGCTGTGTCACGTTTGCTTCGATTCGCCAATCAACGCGGGATTCCCGTCACCGCGCGCGGGGCGGGGCACGGGTATGTTGGTGGTTGCGTGCCGCTGCGAGGCGGCATTGTTCTCTCCCTTGAGCGAATGAACCGGATTCTCGAAATCAATCCGGGGGATTTTGTGGCGGTGGTTGAAGCCGGCGTGATCACCAAAAAACTGCAGGAGGCCGCGGAAAGAAAAGGCTTGTTCTATCCGCCCGATCCCGCAAGCCGGAAGGATTCTACGATCGGGGGCAACATCGTGAGCAACGCGGGCGGGCCGCGATGCCTCAAGTACGGCGTTACGCGGGATTACGTGCTCGGCCTGGAGTTTGTTCTTGCGGACGGAACGGTGGTCCGGGCGGGGGGCCGGACGCACAAGAACAAGACCGGTTTTGAGGTCCACCGGCTCCTGGTGGGTTCGGAGGGACTGCTCGGGGTTGTCACGCAAGCCACGCTGAAACTGCTGCCGCTTCCGCCCTTCCGCGCCTGCCTGGCGGTTGGGTTTCCCAGAATGCGGCATGCCGTCCGGTCCCTGCATGCGATCTTTCGCGCGGGTTTTCTTCCGGCGGCGTTGGAGTTGGCGGATTCCTTCACCCTGGCGGCGGCGCAAAAGCGCACGGGGAGCAAACGCCTGCTTGGGTGCGGGGCGCACCTGATTGTTGAGCTGGACGGCCAGGAACGCTCGGTTCGCGGGGAAATCAGGGAGTTGGAAAGGATTCTGGGGCCGCAGCATCCGTTGTTTATCGAGACGGGGCTGGGCGCTGCGGCGTGCGAGGAAGTCTGGCAGATCCGGCGCGAGTTCTCTTACGCCCTGAGAGACACAGGGCTGACGAAGCTCAATGAAGACATCGTCGTGCCCCGAAGCCGGCTTGAGGATCTTTTCGAGTTTGCGGCCACGCTGCAGAAGAAGCACAACATTTCAGTGGCGTGCTTTGGCCATGCCGGCGATGGAAACATTCACACCAACCTGATGGTGGATATGAACAGGCCGGGAGCGAAGAAAAGGTCGGAAGCGGCGCTCGACGAACTGTTCAACCAGGTGCTGGCGTGGGGCGGCGCGATCACCGGCGAGCATGGGATTGGCATTGCCAAGAGCCGCTGGTGGCCTTTGGCGGCCTCGAAGCCTTTACGGGCGATGCACAAGGCCCTCAAGAAAACACTCGACCCCAAGGGGATCCTCAACCCGGGCAAGTTCGTTTAATCCAGCTTCACGGGCGGAGTGTCCATCAATGAAAACGCGCGCCCTCGAGCCGGTGCCGGCTGAAGGCGCGCGTGGTTTTACGTTTTGATTACGGCTCTCGCTTGATCCGGAAGAACTCGTGCGGAGCCGTGGTTGTGGATTCCTCGATGGAGAAGCCGAAGTTTGTGGCATTGATGACGGCCCTGTTGGTCCACGTGAACAGATCCGGCGAGGACTCGATGACGAACCGCCCCGGGCCTCCCTCGAAACTGATGCTTACCTTTTGATCGGGCAGCCTGTTGATGGCCTGCACCGACGGTGCGGAAGGATAAGAAACAGTCAGCGTTGCCACCTCGCTGGTGGCCTTTCCGGCCACGTTGGTGATGACGACCAAGTAGGCTCCGGCATCTGTGTTCACGACGCCCGGCCGCGTGTAGCCGGGCGCGGTGGCGCCGGCGATTTCCGCGCCATTGAAGAACCATTGGTAGGACAGCGGGTCCGCGCCGGTGGCAGAAACGGTGAACAGAGCGTCGGCGCCGACGGCGAGGGTGCGGTTTTGCGGTTGGGCGGTTACCACCGGGCGCAGAAGCACCGTGAGAGTGGCCACGTCGCTGGTAGCCGACCCGCCGAGGTTGCCCGCCACGACGCGGTATGCGCCTTCATGCTGTGCCCCTGCCGAGGTGATTGAATACGTATCGCGGGTCGCGGTGGCGATGGGAGCGCCGTTGAAGAGCCATTGGTATGTGACACTTGGATCCTCGGTGCCCATGGTTACCTGGAACGTGGCGCTGGCGCCTTCGATCACCGTTTGCGACTGGGGACCTGCGGTGAAAGTCGGAGGCAAGACTACGCTGAGAATCGCCGGCGCGCTTGTGGCTGATCCGCCTGCATTCGTGACAATAACGCTATAGGCTCCTTCGTGAATTGCCTGGGCATTTTCGCGTGTGTAAGAGCTTCCGGTCGCGCCCGGAATTTCGCCGGAACCGAAATACCACTGGTAGGACAGCGGTGGTGTGCCGACGGCCGTGACCGAGAATTGAGCGTTTTGCGATTGGCCAACCGTCAGATCGGCGGGATCTGCTGTGATCACCGGCCGTTCGGGCTTTGGCGAATAGCGCATGGCCAGGAGGCCGTTGGCCGTGCTGAGGGCAAAAACTCTGCCAGGCGAAAAGTCCACGGCTCCCGTGCCGTGGGGGTTGTCATTGTCCGTGGCGAACGGATTTGTGGCGACCAATGAGACCGTGGAAGCATCCACGTCATACAGTTGGAGATTATCGGGAGTCTCGATCGAGACACCGGCCAGGCAGGCGGAATTGGAGGACACACCAATCGGGCCGATATTGCCCGCGAGAGAATGAGTCCGCAGCACCGTGCCGGTCCCGGTTGAAAGGTCGTAGGAGCTCAGGCTCAGTGCGCGACCTGTGGCTTTGCCCCAGAATGAATTGCCGGTTCCGAAGGCGACGCCCAGGCCGAAGTCGCCTCCGGTTGCCCCGCTGACGTTGACCGCCGTGGACGTGAAGGTTGTGCCGTTGCCGGTCTTGAAGATGGCGACGTAGGCGCCGGTGCGGCTGGCGGCAATGATTTCCGTATTCACGCCTGCGCCGCGAACATCGAGAGTGTCGCCCCAGCGCTGGGTGGAGGAGGGCAGCGGGTTGCCCGAGTAGGCCACGGTGGGGGTTGTATCCGGATTGTCATTAGCCCACCGGTAAATCTTGAATGGCGTGGTTCCGGCTGCGGCGGTCATGTTGCACGCGTAGATGGCGCCGTCATCAGCCACCCCGATCATAACGAGGTAGAACGAGGAATCATACCCTCCGGAGACGCCGTCGGTGCTCAGGCTGTAGAGATCGTTTCCGGTTTCGGCGTCCATGACATGAACAGAAGGCGTTACCTTGTTCACAACGAGCAAGTGGCCGTTGGACGGGTTGTAAGCCAATCCTCTCTGGTTGGTTGCTGAGGTGATGTAAGAACGCGAACCCGGGGCGAGCTTCCAATGCTCGACGAACCTGTCGCTGGTGACGGGCACAATGACCGTGAGCACCGCGACCTCGCTGGTGGCGCGTCCGAACGCGTTGGTCACCACGAAGTCGTAGCTGCCCGCGTCGTTGGTGGAGACGACGGGGATGGGGTAAGAAGTCCCGGTGGCGCCTGGAATGCTCTGGCCGTTAAATCGCCATTGGTAGTAAACATCGCCCGCACCCGTGGCGTTTCCGCTAAACGTCACATTTGCCCCCTGGTAAACAGTGACACTTTGCGGGGAGGAGAGGATTCCCGGCGGGCCGGCCACAACGAGAGCCATGTCGCGCGTCTCGGCCCCGCCGGCGGCGATCGTCACATTGGTCATGGTAGTGGCGTAGCCGGCCTGTGAGGCGCTGATGCTGTAAGAGCCCGGCGGAAGATCAATGAAGGCGTAAAAGCCGGTGCCATCCACCTCCTGGCTGCGGCTGACCGGTCCCGAAATGCTGACCTGGGTAAAGTCGGCCCAGCGTCCATCCGCGGCGAAGGTGACGGTGCCCATGACATGGCCCTGGGTGGGATTGCTCTTCCAGGGCATGTCGGGAATGGCTGCGGGTTCCTGTGTTACATCTGCCAACAGGCGCGGCTTAAAGACAGACCACGAGCCGCTCTTGTAGGGAACGGCGTAGGAATAGCAGCAGAAGCCGTGGGCATAGTTGCCGGCGGGAGAAGCTGTGCGGGTTTGGAGCAACTCCGTGATGGCGTTATCAATGTTGTTGAGGTAGGTGCCCGGGCCGATAATCATGTGACGGTTGAACTTCCGGTCTTTCTCGAAATTGATCCAACGTGTCCAGTCGTTGGGGTAAGAACCGCCGAGGTCGTAGTATGTCATTGGAATCGCCATGTCCACGATCCCCTCCTCGACCCAGCCGTCCCAGTCGGAATACACGCCATCGGAACGGTTGCCATAAGGCCGGGTGGTCTGGAAAGCCGATCGGGTGGAGGAGGTGGGAGAGGGGTTCCAGGTAACAAACGCGCCGGACTGTCTCACCCAGGGCTTGGTCTTTTGGATGCGCGCATACATCTGACGGACGAACGCCGAGACCTGGTCCCGGCGCCATTGGCGGAACAGCGGGTCGGTGGCGGCGGGTTCGGTTGTCAGGCCGTAGCGGGCTTTGAACCTTGCAATGCTCGTGGGGTTGTAGCCTTCGGAACCGCCTTCGAACCGGATATAGTCGTAGTGAATGCCATCAATATGGCCGTCCGTCCCATTGGTCCCGGCGGTTGTTTGAAAGTTGACCAGGTCCATGTGTGTATTGACCAGGTACTCGAGGACTTTCGGGTGTCCCGGGTCAAAGGCGCCATCGCCCGTTTCCGAGCCGGTGGTGGAGCCGATTCTCGTGGGCCAGTAGTTATCGAAATTAACCAGGTCTCCGGTTGGGGGGTCGCTATGCTGGGAATACACCAAGCCAAAATTCGATCCTTGTCTTGGCTTGAAAGCCACAGACCAGCAGTGAACCTCGATACGCTGTTTGCCGTCTGTGGTGTCATGTGCCGCCTTGATGAGCGCTTCCAGGGCGTTGAAGTCGGATGGCGAAAGGCCCGGCATGTAGGGCTCGCCCACGCCGGATGGGTAGGCCACATCGTACCGTCTTCGCACCTGGACAACAACCATGTTGCAGTTGGCCTCGCGGATTTCCCCTTTCTGAGATGTTCCGGGCACGCCAAGCAGTGCGTCCACCTGGGATTGGCTGAAGAATCCGCTATGGAAGGCATCCAGCCAGAAGGCGCGGTATTCGGGCGCTGCCGCCCACGACAGCGTTGCGGCAAACAGAAAGCAAAGCGCAAAAGCACGCCCTGCGTAAGACCTGACCTGATTCATATGCATATGTTGTGGATTTGACTGAGTGTTGCCTAAGGCTCGCGTTTGAGCCGGTAGAAAAGCTGTCCGCCGGCCTGGACAGTATCCTCGGTCTCAAAGTTGAGGTTTGTCGCAAGAATGGTTGTCCGGTTCGTCCAATTGAAAAGATCGGGGGAAGCTTGCAGGCGGAACTGTCCGGGCCCGCCGGTCATTGAAATGGCGACATTGTTCCCGGGGCCCTGCGTGACACTGAGGAACGACGGCGGCACCGGGTAGGACACCGTGAGCAAAGCGGGCGGGCTGGTGATGGCAGCAGCCGCGTTTGTGACCACCACGCTATAGGCGCCCTGGTCGGTGTTGATTGCTTTTTGGCGGGTGTAGGCCGGTGTCGTGGCGCCGGTTATGGGAGCGCCGTCGAAGAGCCATTGGTAAGACAGCGGCGCTGAGCCAGTGGCGGTTACCGTGAATGAGGCATCCGTGCCCGCGGTGTTCGTTCTGCTGGCTGGTCCTGCGGAGATCTCCGGGGCGGCAACAATGGTCAGGGTGGCTACCGAGCTTGTTCTTGCCCCGGCGATATTCGTGATCACCACCGTGTAGGCGCCCTGGCTTGATGGTTGTGCGTTGAAAACCGTGTATTCACCTTCATTTGCCCCGGGGATGTTTGCGCCGTTGAATCTCCATTGATAATGGAAAGGCTCGGTGCCGCCCACGGTGACTTCGAAGAAGGCGTTGCTGCCTTGCACGACCGTCTGGGAGAGAGGCTGGCTGCCGATGGACGGGGGTATGAACACCGTCAGGATTGCGGGGGCGCTGGTGACGCTGCCTGCGATATTGGTCACCACAACCGTGTAAGCCCCTTCCTTTTCAGGCTGGGCGACGTTGACCGCGTAGGAACTGAACGTTGCGCCCGGTATGACAGCGCCGTCGAATCTCCACTGGTAGCTCAGCGGGGATGTGCCGGAAGCTGTGACGAAGAAGGAGGCGTTCGCGCCCTGGATTACCCCGATGTCGGCGGGTTGGATGTCAATGCTTGGAGGCGCGGGCGGCGGCGTGGCATAGACGAACTTTACGCCGTCGGCGTACCAGCGCTGGCCCGAGGAACCGACTGAGCCGCTGACATAGTAGAAGGAGACTACTGGCTCAGAAACTCCGGGATTCACATTCATCCGGCCCAGGTACTCCCATGTGTTTCCGCCCGGGTTCTGGAAGATGGTTGTCGTGGCCGGGAGACCTGTGCAACCGGTTTGCGTGACCCCGATCACAATGTTCGATGAAATGCTTCCCGCCAGGGCATGGTGGGTCATGTACACGTCGTAGCCTGCTCCGGCGACCGGCACGGTCGGTCTCCAACTGAAAGTGGAGGAGGCTGAGCCTGAGAAGCGCGAGCCGGTGCCGGTAAGCCCGGCGGCGGTGCTCTTGGCGCTCGAATCGGACCACCCGGTACCTTCCTCGTAAGGCGGGTTTGTGTTTTTGGCTCCGCCCGCCAGCCTGGACTCGATGATCAGATCGGGGACGCCGACGGCTGGAGTCATGAAAGTGTTGTCAGGAGAAGTGGAGGAAAGGCCGGAGGCGTTTCGGGATCGTACCCTGAAGTGGTAAAGCGTTGACGGCGTCAAAGGCGCAAGCGTGAGCGCGTGAGAGGTCACCCATGTGCTGTTTGACACCGTGCTCCCGTAGGAAGTTGTGGCGCCGTAATCCACGGCGCTGTTGGCGAGGTCGTCCGTGGACCAGTTGATGACTGCGTTTGAGCTTGTGACTGAGGTCGCTGCGATGTCTGAGATAACCGGTGGGGTTGTGTCTGTGGCGGGCAGCACGAGATCCTGGTGCACGACCCCGCTGGGGGTGAGGGTGATTTGGTTTGTCACGCTGCCGTAACCGGTGGCGGTGGCGGTGACGTAGTATGTGCCGGCCTGGGCATCAAAAAACGCGTAATGCCCGTGCGCCTCGGATTTAATTGTTCGCTGGATGGGCGAGTAAAGCTTGACGGTGGCATTATAGACAGGCGCGCCATTATCCGAGCGGAAAACGTATCCCTTGACCAATCCGCGGGTTGGGGAGGACTTCCAGGGGAGGGTGGGAGTGTTCTCCCATGTGGGCTGGTAATTATCCCGGATGTAGGAGAGCGTTCCGGCCCGATCCACCGTGCCGACGTTAGGAACCCGGTAACTGTAGAAGGAGGTTCCGTAGAAAGGCTTGCTGCGGCAGTAATTGAGCTGCCACAGAGTATTTTCCTTGGTGTTAAGATAGGCGCCGGGTCCCGGGTAAACGCGCCGGATGCCCTGGTTGGAGTAGGCGTCATTGGCCCGCGTGGTAAAGGTGGTATTGTTATCGCTGTAGATCATCGGGATGCACACATCCAGCAGGCCCTCGCTGTTCCAGGCGGCCCAATCCTGGAATCGGTATGTGTAGGCATCGCTGCGACTGCCGAACACGGAGGCGGAGACGACCAGGTTGGACTTGATACCGAGCAATTCGGCATTTGCCCACCGCATGAAGTCCGTCACCTGCCTTCTGCGCCAGGTGGAGAATTGGGAACTTGTGTATGAGGGTTGGCCTGTAAGCCCGAACTCCGCATTATACCGGGCAATTGCCGTCTCGCTATAGCCGGAGTCCTGCTGCGGATAGCGGATGTAATCCCAGTGGAAGCCATCAATGTCGTACTGCCGGGCAATGTTCGTGGCCATGGTGAAATTCCACCGTGCCGCGTCGGGATGGCCCGGGTCGAGGTAAAGGCCTTCGGCCATGAGGGTGGCTCCCGAGGAATTCTTCATCAGGTATTCCGGATGGAGGTTGACCACGTGATTCGGGTTGGTTGGCAAAGCGCCGTCCCCCCAGATCACCTGGGTGGTCACCCAACAATGGACCTCGATCCGGGGCGACCCGGAGTGCGCCTTGGCGATAATGTCTGCCAGGGCGTCGTAACTGCTGGAAATCGCTGTTGTCTTCGGGTCATTGCCCGGGAGGGCCGTGTAAAACGAATCTCCGCGCCGCCGCATCTGGACGAGGATGGCGTTGTAGTTGTAGGCCCGGGCGTCCGCAATGAGCTGGGTTGTCTGTGACGAGTTCAAGAAACCGGTTCCCCAGGCATCCACCCAGATACCGCGGAACTCGGGAGCCTGGGCAAATACTGAAAAACCTGAAAGAAGGAGGAGGGCCCCGAGTAAGGCACCGGCTGGACGTCCGAGGCGGCCGTCATTTGCGAACTTCAGCATGATACTACGAAACATTGTCCTTCAAACGGGCCAAAGGGTCAAGTTAATGACGATTGACGGGATTCACATAAACATGTGATAAGCCGGGCTGACAGGGCCGCTGGAACGCCTCTTTGGCGGTGGAGGACGGCAAGACCGGAACGTGGCATGGCGCAAGGCTGGTGAACTCCGGCGGGCGGGATGCCTACGGCACGGTGTGGGGGTGGTGGAATGTCGTTTGGCTCCGTTTGCAAAACCGTTAGAGACTGTTAGGTTGGCCGGATGACAAAGCACAGCCGCGCGATTGGAAAGCAGAGTTGGACGGCCCATCTGAGCAAGGTTCCGGTGTTGCATGACAAGCAGAGCGAGCGGGATCACCGGGAATTGCGGATCGACAAGGTGGGGGTGCGGGGCCTGAAGTTTCCTGTGCAGGTGCGCGACAAAGCCAGGAGCGTGCAATACACCGTCGCCACCATCGGGATGTTTGTGGATCTGCCCAAGGAGTTCAAGGGCACGCACATGAGCCGGTTTCTCGAGGTGCTCAACGCCCATGGAAACATCGTTCACGTGCAAAACATGAATGAGATCCTGTTCGCGATGCAGGCGAAATTCCAGGCGGCGACATCGCACCTGGACATGGAGTTTCCCTACTTTATGACGAAACGGGCGCCGGCTTCGGGGCGTGAGAGCCTGATGGACTACGTAGCGAGATTTGACGCGGCGGCGTGCCACCATGAGGTTGATTTTGTTTTAACTGTGAGGGCGATGGTGACGACCCTGTGCCCGTGCTCGAAAGCGATTGCGGCTTACGGGGCGCACAATCAGCGCGGACAAGTGACGGTGGCCATCCGGTTTACCAAGCCGGTATGGATCGAGGATTTGATTGCGATTATCGAGAGTTCGGCCAGTTCGGAGCTTTACGCCCTGCTGAAGCGGCAGGATGAGAAACTGGTTACCGAGCGGGCGTACGAGAACCCGGTGTTTGTGGAGGACCTGGTGCGCAACGTGGCGTTGAAACTGAACGCGCATCCGGACGTCACCTGGTATAGCGTTGAGGCGGAGAATTTCGAGAGCATACACAATCACAACGCCTACGCGAAGATCGAGAAAGCCCGGCAGCCTCGGGAAAGCTCGAGGGGCGCGTCCCGTCCGCGTCGGCCCGGGCAAAAAAAATCTTAAAATTGTTATGGAATATTTAGTTTCGTTTGCTACATTTCCGGACTCTCGATGGGTTGGTTGACTCCCCGGGAGGCGTTGGAACCTTAAAAATCCAAAGCTTGAGTTGTGACTAAGAAGAAAGAGACAAAGACAAAGAAGCAAGCTGTGCAGAAGGTGCGCACCGCGGTCAAGCCGCAGGTGGCGACTGCGGCAGCGATTCTTGGCTTCAACCCCCAGAACGTCAAGGCGGCCGCCAGGAATGGCCAGAAAAAGATCAAGCCTGAATGGCAGAAGTTTTATGATCGCCTGATCGAGCTGCGCGACCAGTTGCTGCGGCAGATGAACGGGCTGGCAAAGGAATCTGCCCAGGAAATGGCCGGCTACAGTCTGCACATGGCGGATTCCGGGACGGACAACTTTGACCGCGATTTTGCCTTAAGCCTGCTGTCGTCCGACCAGGATGCGATTTACGAGATAGAGGAGGCGCTCAAGCGCATTGAAAAGAACACGTATGGTATTTGCGAGCTTACGGGCAAGCCGATACCGAAGACGCGGCTTGAGGCCATTCCCTGGACCCGGTTCACGGTACAGGCACAGGCGCAGCTTGAGCGCGAAGGCGCGCTGCGCCAGCGCCGACTTGGCGCGCTGGGAACCGTGGATGCGGTCGGGTCCGCCGAAATAGAGACTGAGGAGGAGGCGGACATTGAGGAGAAGCCCAAGAAAGAAGAGTAGGATTTAACTATGCCTCGCGAAATTATAACTATTGAGTGCACCGAAGCGCGTAAAGAGGGCAAGTCTCCCTCGCGCTACACGACGACGCGCAACAAGAAAACCAAGACGGAGAAGCTGCAGTTGAAGAAGTATAACCCGGCACTGCGGCGACATACCATTCACCGCGAAATCAAGTAACCCGCTATGCCTCGAAAAACCCATACGGACAAGGACAAGCGCGGCAAGGGCCGCAGCACCAGTGAAATGCGCACGCCGCGTCCGAAGCCGAAGATCGACTTCACCGCGGACGCGCTGGACTTCAAGAATACCAACCTGCTCCGCCAGTTTGTGACGGACCATGGCCGCATTCTCCCGCGCAAGTACACGGGACTGCCGGCGCATTATCAAAGGCGGCTGAACCGGGCCGTAAAGCGCGCCCGGCAGATGCTGCTGATGAAGTAAGCCCGATTTCAGTTTAGAACGCGAAGACCCCGTCAATAGAGGCGGGGTTTCTCTTTGGCCTGTGGCTTTTCGACCGCCGGGGTCGGCGGTTGTCTGTTTTGGCCGGGGAATGATACGGCAAAAGCAGAAAAGCCGCGCTCAAGCGCGGCTTTTCCATAGGCTATTAAATTTTTGGTTTTTTAATCAAATATCATGTTGGCTCCTGTCCCCATTCACCCAGATGCAGGTATTCCTTAATTTTCCTGCGCTCATAACGGTGTTTGGCCGGCTTTTTGACGTGGTTATCCACTTTGGGGAATGGATGTTTCGGATCTCTCACGGTTTCAGTGATCAGTTCCAACGTTTTGGTCATAGCTTGTTGTTTCCTCAGTTTTTTGACCAGCGCCTGAAACGATTTCCTCGGGCCTCCTTGGGGGCCCTTTTTGCTTGAAATGGAATCATCGTCTTCAAGCGATTCAACTATAAGACAACTTCTGCGGTCCGTCCATTCAAAGTTTGTTTGGAGCCACTGAAGACATCTTAATCGTCATATCTGAGGAAGCATCATTTGTGCCCTTTGCGACTTATGAACCTAACTTACAAGGCATTGGCAGTTTGAATTTTGGCGGGTTGCGCGGGGCGCGCGGGGAGAATGGAGCGATTGGCTGAGGTCAAAACGGGAAGGGGGCGTCCGGAGATGGCCAGATCCGACTACCGGGGACGGGCTCGTGGGCGGGAGTGGGACGATGCGGAGAAGAGAATGGGGGGCCGACGTGAACGTCGCCCCCCACAAGGGAAACTCAGGCCTTGCCCATTCTTTTAAGGGCTTCGATGCTGCGGCGGGCAGCGTCCATGGGGTCTTTGCTAGTTTCGTGTTCCACGATATACCATTGCGTTTTGCCCTTGCTCTCGCAGAACTTGAAGACTTCGGCCCAGTTCACCTTGTCTTCGCCGATCACGGCTTCGGGGCCGCCGCCGTTGGCCTTGAGGTGAACGGTTTGGGCGCGGGCCGGGTATTGCTTGAGCACCTGGATGGGATCTGCGCCGCCTGCCATGCAGTTGCTAGTGTCCAGTTGCATGATGACGGATTTCTTTGTGTTGCCGAAGAAGATGTCCCAGGCCCGTTCTCCCTCGAGCATGTTAAAATCGTGCGCGTGGGCGTGGTAGCCGACCAACATCTTGTGTTTTTTGACCCTGTCGGCAGCTTCATTAAAGAGCCTGGCCTTATCGAGCCATTCCTGCTTGGTTTTGCCCTGCATCCAGGGAACGATCAGGTATTTGTTGCCGATGGTCTTATTAAACTCGATGGTCTCGTCGAGTTTGGCGGGAAGGATGGACTCATAAGGCGTGTGCGTGCCGCAGGCAACCAAGCCGTTGTCATCCAGCATCTTCCTGATATCGGCGGCGGACTTGTCGTAATAACCGGCGAATTCCACGCCCTTATACCCCATTTTTGCCACAGCCTGGAGCACACCTGCCAGGTCGTTCTTGGCCTGTTCGCGAACGGAGTAAAGTTGGAGACCAACGGGAATGCGCGCCCGTTTTGCCGCGAAAGACGGCAGCGCGAGGGTGGCTGTGGCGCCTGCGACGCCGACTGCGGTGTAGTTGAGGAACGTCCGTCGGGACATGCTCGAAGAGAAAGAATCTTTCATATTCAACGCAACCTAGCTGGTCGCGTGTGCAGGTCAAGCGCTTCCGATGAGCCACGGGCGAGCCCGGGCAGCGCGAGTGTGTGAAGCGTCGGGATGCGGCGCGGGTGGATGCGATTGCCGGCGCGAGCGTTGGGATTTCGGGGCTGCAACGGGGAAAGGGGCGTTCGCGAACCGGTTTTGGGGAGGTGCAACGGAGAGGACGTGGGCGCGGATTTCACCTGACCGGGCTGTGATTTTGTGGCACAAGAGGGCATGCATTTAGCGCACCTGAGGCTCCGTGACTTCCGCAACTACGCGCGGATGGATGCTGATTTTGCGCCGGGATTCAACCTGCTATTGGGGGATAACGCGCAGGGCAAGACGAACCTGCTGGAGGCCATTTACCTGATTGCGACCCTGCGATCGTTTCGCGGGGTGGGCGGCGCCCAAATGGTGCGGCACGGGCAAAAGGGGTATTTTGTCGGCTCGACGATTATCGGGCAGGGCCGGCACGAGACGAGGATGTACTGGTCCTTGCGGGAGCGCAGCCTGACCCTGGATAACCGGCCGGTGAAGAAACTGACCGATTACCTGGGAACGCTCAGGACGGTGGTATTTTGCGCGGAGGATTTGCTGCTTGTGAAGGGGCCCGCGCGGGGGCGGCGGAGGTTCATGGACCTGCTGTTGTCTCAGACGCATCCTCTCTACCTGCCGCTGTTGCAGCGCTACACCCAGGCGCTGAAGTCCAGAAACGCCCTGCTCAAGCAGAACTTCATAGATCCGAACGCCATCGAGAGCTTCAGCAAAGAACTCATTGCGGCGGGAAACGAGATCATGAAGCTTCGATCGGCCCTGCTGCCCGCATTCATTCCCCACGCTGTCGCCGCGCATGGCAGGATTGCTTCGGGCGAAACCCTGCAGATGCGGTATTGTCGCTCGGTGAAGGCGGATTTCGCGGTTGAGTTGGCGCAGTCCCGGGAGCGCGAGCATGTTTGCCGCGCGACCGTGATTGGTCCGCACAGGGACGATTTGGAGTTGCTGGTGGGGGACAAGGCGGCGGCGCAGTTTTGCAGTGAAGGGCAGAAGCGAACGATTGCCACAGCCCTGAAGATGGCCCAGGCGGACTACCTTACCGAGTTGCATGGCGCGCCGCCCGTGTTGCTGATTGATGACGTGATGGGCGAGTTGGATGTGAAGCGGCGCAGCGGTCTGCTGCCGCTGCTCCGCCGTTCTCACGACGCGCGCGGCCAGGTTTTCATGACCGCAACGGAGGAAACCTGGCCGGTTGAGTTGGGCGCGGACGTTTGCCGATGGGACATCCGCGCCGGGGCGATCGAATCCCGGGCGGGATCATAGCTGTTTCACACCTTCTGAAGAGGAGCGGTGACACGTTTCCGGCTTACACCACTGCGATGTCCAAAGCCGACAAGATGTCAGCGCTCCGCCTGCCGATCGCATCGTAACAACATGCGTCCTTTCGGTCTGGCGTTTCAGACACCTGTTGAGTCCGTGCGCAGGACTGCTATGTTGGCGTGCAAGATGAACGACACCAACAGCAAGACCTTTATCAGAGAAGACCCGTGGCGGGTATTCAGGATCATGGCGGAGTTTGTGGACTCCTTTGAAACCATGTCACGGGTTGGGCCCGGGGTGACCGTTTTCGGGTCGGCCCGAACGCAGCCGTCGGATCCCTACTACAAGATGGCGGTGGGGCTGTCCGCGGCGCTGGCCCGGCACAACTTGGCTGTGATTACCGGTGGCGGTCCGGGAATCATGGAGGCGGCGAACAAGGGGGCGGCCCAGGCGCACGGCAAGAGCGTGGGGCTGAACATTGAATTGCCTCAAGAGCAGGTGGGCAATCGTTATGCAAACATCCCGATCAACTTCCATTACTTCTTCGCGCGAAAAGTCTGTTTTGTGAAATACAGCATTGGCTTCATCTACATGCCCGGCGGTTTTGGGACGTTGGACGAACTGTTCGAAGTGCTGACGCTCATCCAGACCGAACGCATTCCGCAGTATCCGATCATTCTGCTCGGCAAATCGCATTGGCAGGGTCTGATTCGGTGGCTGCGGGCAAAGCTCGAGGAAGGGGGATTCATCAGTCCGGGTGATCTCGATCTGTTTACGGTTACCGACGATCCCGAAGAAGCGGTGGAAATCATTCTGGAATATGAGCGGCGGGTTGGCCCACCCGAGATTGTGCCGAAAGCATTCCGATGACGCGTCCCACCGCAGTGGAGATTCGGAATATCACCCGGCTTGATAACGGCCTGACCGTTGCCACGGCTGAGATGCCGCACATGACAAGTGTGAGCGTGGGGCTGTGGGTGGGCATTGGAGCGCGCTACGAGCCGGGGGATCTGAATGGCGTGTGCCATTTTATTGAGCACATGGTTTTCAAGGGCACGGGCAAACGCAGTGCCGAGGAGATTTCGAATGCCGTCGAGGGCCGGGGCGGCTATCTCAACGCCTTCACAAGCGAGGAAATCTCGTGTTTCCATGCCCGGGCGGGCCGGCAGCATTTCTCCGAGGTTTTGGATGTGCTTGCGGATATGCTGCTGCAGCCGAGGCTGTCGCCGGTGGATGTCCGCAAGGAACGCGAGGTGATCAAGGAGGAGATTGCCGGGTGCCTGGATGATCCGCAGCATTATGTGCAGGAGGTGCTCAACGCGGCGCTGTGGCCGGACCAGCCGATGGGGCGGCCCATCACGGGCACGCCTGAGACCCTGGACAGCATGGATGGACAAACACTGCGCGATTACCTTGCGGCCCACTACGTGGCGTCCAACATCGTCATCGCCGCCGCCGGGAACATCACCCATGCCGAGGCCCTGCGGCACGTGGCGAAATATGCGGGCAGGTTCTCGTCCGGGCCGCGGCCCGGCTGCCCGCCGGCTGTCGTGAAACAGACCGCGCCGGTGGTGCGGCTCCTGACGCGCGAGACCGAGCAAACGCAGGCAGCGCTTGGGATCCGGACCTGTTCGAGGCACGACCCGAGGCGCTACGCCATCCGGCTTTTGAACGTGATCATCGGCGAGAACATGAGCTCGCGCCTGTTTCAGAGCGTGCGTGAGCAACATGGCCTGGCCTACTCGATCTATAGCACGCCCAGCTTTTTTGCGGATACGGGGGACCTTGTGATTTCGGCCGGGATTGACACATCCAAGGTGGCCCGCGCGCTGCGACTGATATGCGACGAATTGAAAAGACTGCGGGACCATCCGCCGCGGGCGGCAGAGGTGCGCCAGGCCCGGGATTACGCCATTGGCCAGATAGAACTGGCGCGTGAAAGCACAGATACCCAGATGAACTGGCTTGGCGAACAACTAATTGCGAATGGAGAGTTCGTGTCGCCCCGGACGATTCAAAGGCGGATCTCGGAAGTGACGCCGGGACAAATTCAGGCGGTTGCGCGGGATTTCTTTCGTCCAGAGCGGCTCAACCTGGCGCTGATCAGCCCGCTCAAGTCGGCTCGGGGCCTTAAAAAGCCGCTGAGTCTTTAATTTATAATGCGCAGTTTTTGTGCCGGCAGCGGTCTTTGGGAGATTTCGGTCAGGCGAATGTTTCGAAATTCGAAGGCTTTGTTTTCAGCCTGAATGCCGATGAAACCTTTCAAACTGTCCGCCTTGTCATATTCCCAGGCGCGCTCGCCATCGACATCCAGTGTTATTCTGGGGCCCCTTGCTTCGATTCTGAACTTTACCCACTGGTTCACCGGCGCCGGGGGCGTCTCCGCGGGCACCATGGTTTTGTAACCCCGCACCAGCGCGCCGAGGGCGCCGCGCGCGAGATTGACCTGCCACCCATTCTCCGGCCAGGGCTTGCCTTCCAGGCCGGCGCGCAGAAAGATTCCGCTATCGTAATTGGAGCCCATGGCGCGCCATTCCAGCTCCAGCACGAAGTCGGAGTACTGCTTATCCGTTCGCAGCCAGCCCATTCCGGTCACGAGTCTCAAGTTCGAATTGGTGACCGCGAACGAGGCATCGTGCATCACCGTCCAGCCTGCCAGGTCCCTGCCGTTGAACAAATCCGTGGCGGGAGGTTCGGCATCCGCAGCGAAGCTGAGGACTGCGGACGATGCAATGCCGGCACAGGTGACGAAAAGCAAGGTTGCTTTCATGAGCGGATATTGTCGCAGCGCCGGGTCACAATCAAGCAAGCGTCCTGTTCGCTCCGCGATTTTTGCTCTGCCATCTGGCGCGGGCAAAATGCGCGTGCGAACGGTTATCGCCGGCTTGCAGGGGAAGAATCGCGGGTCCACCTTGACCATCGAAGCGGTATCCGTGATATTGCCATTGGCTTCAACCAGCCTTGATCTTATGAGAGCACTCTTTCTGACTTTGGTCTGGATGCTCATGGCGGGCGGTGTTTCCGCCCAGCCTGTCGGCTCGTCGTCATCCGCAAGCGCACCTGCGAAAAAGCTGCCCTACGGTGTCGAGGACGTTTTGAAACTGTCCCGCGCGGGCGTGAACGAGGACATCATCATCAAGTACGTTCAGAACACCGGCACAGTGTACAACCTCGGGCCTGATACCATTGTGTATCTCAAAGACCAGGGAGTGTCCGACAAAGTGCTTGGAGCGATGATGGATCAGCCCAAGCAGGCGGGCAGCGGCGCGACCTCGACCTGGACATCGCAGGCGCCCTCGCAAACGCCGCCACAGCAGCCGGCGCCGGTTTATGTGCAGCCGCCGCAGCCGGATCCGGCGCCGCCCGCTCCGGCTCCCGCGCCCGCGCCCGCGCCGCGCTCCACGTTGCACATCATTCCGTACTACCCGGCGGCCTATGATTTTTATTATTACCCGGGCTGGCCGGGCTACCGCAGTCCCCTGTGGTATGGACCCGGTTTGTCTTTGGGATTCAGTTTCGGTTTCGGTCACCACATCCACCATCACCGGCGGGGATGCTGGTAGGTTCTGCGGGCGCCTGCTGCGCGTGGTGCTGGCGCACAAATGCGCGCTCCGATCCGTGCGGCGAGTGATCTTCACGAACACACGCTGCCGACTCAGTTTGTTTCGAGGTTGAATCCGGCGCGAAACAGCCTTAGAACTCAAGGGGAATGGGTCTCATCCAAAAATGGCCATGATCGCGCTGGCGCGGCATGCGATGGGTTGCCGGTTTGAAATGGTGCTGCACGGCTCCGATGCTGCGCGGTTGCGTGCTGCCGGTGAAGAGGCGCTTGAGGAGATTGACCGGATCGAGGCGCAACTGAGCCTTTACCGTTCCACGAGCGAGATTGCGCATGTGAATGCGCGGGCGGGGGTCGAGCCGGTGCGCGTGAGCGCGCCCGTGTTTGAACTGCTGTTGCGCGCGCGGCAGTTGTCGCTGGACACCGGCGGCGCCTTTGACATCACGATGGGTCCGCTGATTCGGGCCTGGGGATTCATGGGTGGCACGCCTGCGCGACCCGGTCCGGATGAGCTGGTTGCGGCGCTTGCCGACACCGGCTGCCGACACCTGGCGCTGGACCCGGAGAACTTAACCGTGCGTTTTGACCGACCTTCGATGATGGTTGATCTGGGGGCGATCGGGAAAGGCTATGCCGTGGAACAGGCCGTCGAAATCATTCGGGAAGCCGGCATTGAGAGCGGGTTTCTGCATGCCGGCACGAGCACCGTTTATGCTTTGGGCGCGCCTCCCGATCAGCCCGGGTGGAAGATCGGGATTGAGGATCCGGGCGACCCGGGTGCGGCGGCGGACGCTGATTCAGAGGGCAGACCTGTCATGCACCGGTTGAAATGCGCGGCTGCCGGCGGGCCTGAGGCAGCTTCGAAAGCCCCTCCGCTCGTGGAGTTGGAACTCCGCGACACCGCGTTGTCTGTATCCAGTCCTTCGGGCAAGTATTTCAAAGCGGGAGGGGAAGTGCTTGGCCATGTGATTGATCCGCGGACGGGCCGGCCCGCGAATGCCGTCGCGACGGCTGCGGTGGCCGTTCCGTCGGCGACGGAGAGCGATGCCTTATCCACGGCCCTCCTGGTTCTTGGGGCGGAGGGTAAGTCCCTCCTGGAAGCGATCCGGCCTGGCGCCTGGGTTTTTACACGGTGACAGTCCGCCGCATTCCTTTGGAGTTGGGGCTGACATAGGCGTGTCAGGGTTTGTTGGAGGTTTTCACGCGGAAGTTAGACAGGGTTGTCCAGCTTGTGAACAGAGCGGGCGGTGGATAGCGGCCTCAGCCCGGGGATGGGCAAACCCGTTCTGGTGGCCCTGTTTATGCTACACGGGAGGTATGAAGAGAGCGAGTTTTAGAACCATGCCCGGCAAAGGCGGCTTCATACGCACCACATTATCTCCGATCAACGATCGCACAGACCCGAGTTTTACCGCTCTCGATATGACAATGCTCGTGTTCCTGGTCTGCGGCATGTTGTTCCTGGTTCGGTTTCTGGTTGGCAACTGAGCGTGGGGGCGGGAGTCGCGGGCGCAGGCAGGGGGAGTTGGCCTTGCGCGCGTAAAGGCGGGCGAACTTTGGACGGGCTTTGGCGGGGGCGAATAATCCGGACTTATTACGTGAGGCGGTCGGATTGGCGTTTGCCGCTGCGGGATATGGTGATTCGTCCTCTTGACATTCTTCCAGAGCGGTTCAGCCTGTGCATCATGGTTACACTTCGAGAGAGGTTTCAGCGTGTTATTGGCGTGGTTCAAACATGCGTGATTGGTGGCGCAATGGCCGGGATACTGACCGGTTGTTGCTCCGTTTGTTCCAAGGACACTCCGGCGCAATACACGAATCCGGTCTATGCGGGCTCGATGCCTGATCCGTCGGTGATTTTGCACAAGGGGCATTATTACGCGTTTGGGACGACGGGGAGGGGGAGAGCGGGAGATGGGCGTATCTTCACCGTGTTGCGCTCGAAAGACCTTGTGGAGTGGGTGGAGCTTGGCGGCGCGTTGGCGCCGCCCTCGGATAACAACAAGTTTCAATACTGGGCTCCCGAGGTGACGCATGAGAAGGGGAGGTTTTACCTGTATTACTCGATGGGAGGAGTCGAACCTGAGAAGTTTGAACTGCGCGTTGCGGTCAGTGAATTTCCACAGGGCCCTTACATTGATACTGGGGGGAAACTTGTGGATTGTGAGAATAACCGATTCACGATTGATTCCTTTCCGTTCAAAGACACGGATGGGCAATGGTATCTGTTTTATGCCAGGAACTTCACCAACCAGGTTTCAGGCGGGCCCGGCGCGGCTGTTCACCCGGGCACGGCGATCGTTGTGGATCGGTTGGTGGATATGACGCGGCTGGCTGGCGACTGCAAGGTTGTGGTTCGAGCGAAGTACGATTGGACGTTATTTGAGGCCAACCGGCGCATGGATGTTTATGGAGCCACGTTTGATTGGCACACGATCGAGGGTCCCTGCGTGGTGAAGCGCAACAACCGTTATTACTGTTTTTACAGCGGGTCAAACTGGCAGAGCGAACGATACGGTGTGGACTACGTGGTTGCGGATCATCCGATGGGACCCTACAGCGGGCAGGGCGACTCGCCGCGGGTGCTGCATGGGATTCCCGGCAACGTCCGGGGGCCGGGGCACCACTCGATTGCGAGGGGTCCGGGAGGCCGTTCGGAGTACATCGTTTACCATGCGTGGGATGCGAACATGAAACATCGGCAATTGTGCATAGACCCGCTGGTATGGACCCCGGATGGCCCGAGGTGCAAAGGCCCCAGCACCACGCCGCAACCCGCCCCGAGGTAGTTATGAATATCCAGGTGGCAGTGCTTTGCGACGCGGCAACGGACGAAAATGGCAAGCTCAACCTGCTTGGCGCCTTCGACACGATTCGCGCCCGGCAAATGCCCGCCATTCACCCGCAGTGTTCGATCGCGTTGCGGCTCACATTTACGCCTGAGGACGAAGGCTCCCGGCGGATTCGCCTGACGTTTGTTGATGCTGACGGGCGGACGATTATGCCGCACATTGACATTCCCGTGGAGGTGGCGGTCTCCGAGGACAGTCTGTTCGGCACACGGAATTTCATCGTGAACATTCAACAGTTGAAGTTTGAGACACCCGGGCTTTATTCGATCGAGGTGGCGATGGACGACACCGTGCATGCGAGCATTCCGCTGGTGGTGAGGCATGACCTTCCTTCCGGCAATGCGTAACGCCGAGGGTTGCGGATGATCGGCTGGGAGCATCTGCCGTTACTGTTTGGCGTTGGCCTTGCCGCGGGTTTTGTGGATTCCATCGCGGGTGGCGGGGGGATGATCACGCTGCCGGTGCTGCTGAGTTTCGGGCTGCCGCCGCAGACCGCGCTTGCCACAAACAAACTACAGGCGGTGTTCGGCTCGGCCACCGCCGCTGTGCATTACTCGCGTGCCGGGACTGTGGCGCCGCGGGAGTGCGTTGCGGGCTTTCTTTACACCTTTGCCGGGGCCGCTCTTGGCACCATTGTCGTGCGGCAGATGGATCCGTCATTTCTCCGCGTCGCGATTCCGCTTCTCCTGATATGCGTCGCTCTCTATATGCTTGTGCATCCTGGAACAGGCAGTGAGGACGGTCCCCGCCGGATGAGCCGCGGGCGTTTTGATGTCTTGTTCGGGCTTGGGTTGGGATTCTACGATGGGTTTTTCGGGCCGGGCACCGGGACATTTTGGACCATGGCTTTCATGCTGGCATTGGGCTTCAACATGGTTCGGGCCACGGGCGGCGCCAAGATTATGAACTTCAGCAGCAACCTGGCGTCGATCCTGTTTTTTTCGACTGGCGGACACGTTCTGCTGGCGCCGGGAATTGTGATGGGTGCGGGGCAGGTTGTCGGCGCCCGGATCGGCGCGGGCATGGTCGTCACGCGCGGCAGGAAATTCATCCGACCGGTGTTTTTGGTTGTGGTGCTGGCGATGGCTTTGAAACTCCTGTGGTCGGCATTCCGCAGCAACGTTTAAGAAAGAATGGCAGCAGGTGGGCGCAGGTGGCGTGTAGCGGAGTTGCGCACCGGACGGCGGAAGTCGCGATTGCGATCAGGTTTTGTTCTTCTTCTTTTTCTTTTTGGCCGGGCCGGGCGTTGAGCTTCCGGGAGCGGGGTTTTCCCAACCGCCCAGCGGGAGGACTTTGGCGCGGGCGGCCCACGCATCCCATTTGGCCGCGAGATCCTTTACGAGGGCGGGGTTTGCCTCTGCGAGGTTGTGCATTTCTGTCCGGTCCGCCTCGATGTCGTAAAGCTCCCACGGCTGGCCGGCCTTGGCGACGAGCTTCCATCTGCCTTCGCGAACGGCGCGGTTGCTTTCGTGTTCCCAGAAGAGCGGGTTTTTACGGTCGAGGGGCTTGCCTTCCAGGATTGGCTTGAGGCTTGTGCCTTCCATCGGCGGCACAGATTTCCTGATTTGCGCTCCCGGGTAATTGGCGCCAGCCAGGTCCACACAGGTGGCCATGATGTCGATCAGGTGGCCCGGTGTGGGGATCAACCGGCCGGTCTGTGACCGGGCAATGCCTTTTGGCCAGTGAATGATCAGCGGAGTGCTGATGCCGCCTTCATGCACCCAGTGTTTGAACTCGCGGAAGGGCGTATTTGAAACGTTCGCCCATTTCTTTCCATAAGCGATGAAGGTGTCGTCTGTGCCGGGCATCGCGTCCGGGCCGCTGCGCACGGGTTTGCCTGCGCGGGTGCGCACGGGCCGGGTGACCTGGAATTCGCCGGGCTGCATAGGTTGCAGGTCCGCAACCGGGGCGGAACGATCTCTGCCGCGTCCGTTTTCCTCCGCGCAAGCGCCATTATCCTGGAGGAAAAAGATGACGGTGTTATCGAGCTGCCCTGAGGATTTTAGCTGCGCCACGATGCGTCCGATGCCCTGGTCCATGCGATCGATCATGGCGGCATACACTTCCATGCAGCGCAACTCCCATTCCCTGTTTTCGACGCTGGACCAGTCGCCTTCTGTTGGCGAGCAGACCCAGCGCGGGTCCACGAGCCCTAGTTTTTTCATTCGTTCGAGGCGCTCTTTGCGGAGGGCGTCGTAGCCGGTGTTGAATCGTCCTTTGTATTTCTCGATATCCTCCTGGAGGGCGTGCATGGGCCAATGGGCGGCTGTGTAAGCCAGGTACATGAAGAAGGGCTTGCCGGCGGTTTCCGCCTGGTGCTGTTTGAGGTAGAGCACTGCATTGTCGCTGATGGCGTCGGTGTAATAAAAGCGATCCGGCCTGTAATCCGGATCGGTGAACGGGGTGATGTAATCATTCTGCCGGCAAAGCGATGAGGGATCAAAGAAGCTGCCGGATCCCTGGAGTGTGCCGTAGAACTTCTCGAAGCCGCGCTGGACCGGCCACTGCGAAGGATCGTCCGTCCGGTTGTAAAACCGGGTTACGTGCCACTTGCCGCACATGTAGGTGCGGTAGCCGGAGGCGCGCAGGACCTCGGCGATCGTGACGCAATTCGAGTTCAGATTCCCGCGGTAACCATCATAGCCCATATCGCGATGGTTCATGTGCCCGATGCCCGCCTGGTGCGGATAAAGGCCGGTTAGCAGCGCCGCCCTTGTCGGGCAGCACCGTGCCGTGTTGTAAAACTGAGTGAGGCGGACTCCGTTGGCCGCCAGGTTATCGAGCACGGGGGTTTTTGCTTCGCCGCCCTGGCAGCCCAGGTCCGAGAAACCGATGTCATCGCCCATGATGAGAAGAATGTTGGGTCTTTGAGCGGCGATCGAGCTGCAAGCCAACATGGCGCACAAGCAGAGGAGCATCCTTCGGAAGAATATCGTTTTTCTTCTCATACACTTGAGGGTAAGGCTAATTTTTCTTTCCCGCAGCTTTCTTCTTTTTCCCGGCTGGTCTGTCTGCGGAAAGTTTGCTCCAGGTTCCCAGCGGCAGCACATCTGATCTTTGTGCCCATGCGTCCCATTGAGAGGTCATGCGTTTGACGATGTCGGGTTGCCTGGCGGCCAGATTGTTCATCTCGGTCCGATCGGCTTCCATGTCGTATAGTTCCCAGGGTTGATCCGCTTTGGCCACGAGCTTCCATTTGCCGGAGCGCACGGCCCTGTTGCTTTCGTGCTCCCAGAAGATGGGTTCCGGCCGGTTGAGCATCCTGCCGGCGAGAACCGGCGCCAGCGACACCCCCTGGAGCGATTTGATTTTTCGTCCCTCGACTTCTTTCGGGTACGTTGCCCGGCCCAGATCGACGCATGTGGCCATGATGTCAATGATGTGGGCGGGCTGGGTGTCCACCGCTCCTTTCCGTTTAATCCCCGCCGGCCAATGCATGATCAGCGGGGTGCCGATGCCGCCTTCGTGCACCCAGTGCTTGTATTCGCGGAAGGGAGTATTCGAGACATTGGCCCAGCCCTTGCCGTAGGCGATGTAAGTATCCTCGGGGCCGGGCATAACGCCGGGGCCGCGGCGCAGCCACCGTCCGTCGCGGGTCTGCATGGGCGGCCAGACTTTTGTCTGAAGATCATTGGGGCCGAGCGGTGCGGGAGCGGCGGTGGGGTCGTCGGCGGGATGTTCGCGTCCCATGGGCTCCGCGCAACCGCCGTTATCCTGGAGGAACAGAATCAGGGTGTTATCCAATTGTTGAGTGTTTTTGAGTTGGGCAATAATCCGACCGATGCCCTGGTCCATGCGATCAATCATGGCTGCATAAACCTCCATGCAGCGCAGTTCCCACTCCTTGTTCTCGACTGCGGCCCAATCCCCGGCGGTTGGTGAAAGCTGCCAATCCTGCGGGCAGATGCCCATGGCCCGCAATCGGTCGAGTCGTTCCTTGCGCAGCGCGTCGTAGCCGCGATCGTATTTGCCCTTGTATTTGGCGATGTCTTCCGGCAGGGCATGCATGGGCCAGTGCGCGGCTGTGTAAGCCAGGTACATGAAGAACGGTTTTGCGGCGTCGTTTTTGGCGTGCTGCGCGAGGAACCGGACGGCGTTATCGCTTAGCGCATCCGTGTAGTAGAACCGGTCGGGCTTGTACTCCGGATCATTTTCCGGCGTGATGAAGGTGTTCTGGCGGCACAAACTCGTCGGGTCATAAAAGCTGCCCGCGCCGGAGATTGTGCCGTAGAACCTGTCGAAGCCCCGCTGAATTGGCCAATTCAGTTTTTCGGACCTCAGTCCTGCGAAGCGTGTGACGTGCCACTTGCCGCACATGTAGGTGCTGTAGCCGGCGCTGCGGAGCACTTCAGCAATGGTAAGGCACTGCGAATTTAGATCCCCTCTGTATCCCGGTTGGCCGCGATCCTCCATCATGTGGCCGATGCCCGCCTGATGCGGGTAAAGGCCGGTCAGGAGGGAGGCGCGAGTCGGGCAGCAGCGCGCGTTGTTGTAGAACTGAGTCATTCGTATTCCGTTGGCGGCGAGGCCGTCCAGGTTTGGCGTCTGAATTTCTCCGCCAAAACAGCCGATGTCCGAGAAACCCATGTCATCGGACATGATCAGAAGAATGTTTGGACGAGGGGCGGCCACGAGAGCGGCGGCGCAAAGCAGCAGGCCTGCCGCGATCGAATTACAGAGTGTGGTTTTCAAGGGTGGGCTTGGTTGTTGCAGATGTTAACGGGAAGCTGCGGAAGTGACGGTAAAGTCAGTAAAGGCCGCATGGGTATCTACGACACGCAATCCGACGCTGCCGCCGCTGTGCTGAGTGTCGCGCTGGCGGATCAGTTCCCGGCTATCCACACATACAACAATCTCGGTGTCGGTTGCGGAGACTGCGAGGAGATGATCGCGCCCGGGCTGGACGTCGGCGTCCGCCAGCGCGATCTCGCGCCAGGACTCGCCGTCCATGCTTCCGAGGACGACCTTGCGGGCGGAAGCAATGATGCCTGCGAAATACCCGTTCTGGGCGTCGTAACCGATCCCGGGCAGGGTGCATCGAAAGAGAATTCCGGCATCCCTGCCGCCGGCGTGGGTATTCAGACGGACAGAACAGGTGAGGTTGCGCCAGAAACCGCCATTGATGACCACCTTCTCGCCGCAGCGGTAGGTGTTCACGGGCGCGGAGGGTGGTTCCCCGAGGTGCAGGCGCTGGTCCTTCACCGTGATGAACTGGTGATGTCCATAGTAGTTGAAGGGAGAAAGATCCGATTGCTCGTGAAATGAAAATGAGCGTTCTGCGGGGCTTTCAGGGAGGGTTTCGCCGGATGGCAGGGGCAGGAAGGAGCCGGGCGCCACCGGCTCGCCAAACTGTGGCAGTCCCGAGGCTGACCAGTGAAAGGGCTGTGCGAATAGAGCCCTTCGCCAGCCGTCCGCGCGATCCATCTTTGCGTGGTACACCATCCAGTCTTCCTTGCCGTCCGGGGACTGGACGAAGCAGTTGTGGCCGACTCCAAAGGTGAGCTGGTTGTCGCGAAAGACCGGGTTCGGGTGCTTGACCCACGAGGCAGGATCGAGGGGGTCGCAGTTTAGTTTGAGCTCGAGCATGCCGAGTTTGTAGGTCGGCTGCCATGAGGAGCTGCAGGAATAAATGACGAACGTGCGTCCGTCGCGAACCAGGGGCTGCGGGGCTTCGTGCAGGCCGCGTTGCTCCGGCTTCTCGTTGACGCGCTCCCAGAGATAGTCATCATTGTCGCACATTCGCACCCGCTTACCGACGGTGAACGGATCCTTCATTTCGGCGATGTAGAGCCATTGCTCGTCTTTGACGTCCTCCCAGCCGGACCAGAGGAAGTAGCGTTTGCCCTTGTGATTGAGGATGGTTCCATCGATTGCCCAGCGGTTATCGGCTCCGGTTTCCGGGTGATCCCCTGTGTAGATGGGGCCGCGGATTGCATAGTGTCCCAGGGGGTTGGCCCCTTCGGACTCCAGCGCCCACATTTTGTGGTTTTTGTTCGCGCCGTCCGAGGCGGCGAAGTAAACGATCCAGCGTCCGTCAATGTTGTGAATCTCGGGCGCCCAGACTTCCTTTGAGAAAGGGCCGATTTCAGGCGCGGACCAGATCACATGCTTCCGGCCGGGCGCGGTGAGGCGTGGTGAGTGGTAGAGAGACAAGCCCATGTTGCCTTCCGACTGGATGAGAATGTAGTTTGTGCCGTCGCGTGTCATCCAGGGGTCTGCTCCCTCGGCCAGCGGATTTGTGAAGAACCTTTGCGCCTGAACGCTGTTGGGCGTTCGAGCTCTTTCGGGGAGCGTGCCTGCGGGGAGCGATTTCCACCACGCCTGCAGCGGCGGGATCATTTTGCGAACGACATCGGGTCGGCTGGCGGCCAGGTTTTTTGTTTCGCCCGGATCGCGGCGGAGATCGAAGAGCTGGGGGTTGGAGCCATCGCGCATTGTGAGCAACTTCCAATCACCGGCGCGGCTGGCGAGGTCGGGCCATCGTTCCCCATTGCCGCGGCGATCCGGTGGCCTGGACCAGAAAAGCGGTGTCGAGCGTTTGGGCTTTGCCTTCGAGAGGAAAGCGGCGCTCATGTCTTCGCCATCAAACTCGGTGCCTGCGGGCAGGGGCACACCGGCGAGTTGGAGGACGGTTGGGAGCAGGTCCACTGCGCAAACCACGGTTTCGCTGTTGAGCGCGCCCGCCGAACCGCGGCGTTGGAGTCCGGGCGCCCAGACAATGAGCGGTTCACGAATTCCGCCTTCGAAGAGGGTGCCCTTGGCGCCCCGGAATGGCCCAGCCGAGCCCGCCCCGGGTTCCGGCCCGTTGTCGCTGCTGATGATCAACACCGTGTTGGTCCGGAGGGATGGCGTGTTTCGCACGTAATCAAACAAAGGGGCGAATTGCTGGTCCATGGCCCGGACCACGCCCAGGTAGAGCTCCCGCTTTGAGGCGTCGCCGCGCAGGTGTTTTGGCGGGAAGAACGGCGAGTGAACGTCGTCGGGCCAAAGGTTGATGTAGAATGGTTTTCCCTCACTTTGCGCCTTGCGCATGAACTGGATCGTTCGTTTGACAAACGCGGTTGTTACCTTGGAACGCTCCATGTATTGAATGTTTCCCCGGCCCAGGTTGTCGCTCCCTAAAGCGTGTTTCCTGGGCTCGGCGCCGTCGTAAGCTTCCAGCAGCGGCAGAATGCGGTCGCCCAGGCCCTCGAACTGGGTGAGGCTTTCATCAAAGCCATATTCAGTGATTAGCGGCGCTTCGCCCACATCGCGCTGGCCGCCCATGTGCCATTTGCCGAAGTGGCCGGTGGCGTAACCGGCATTCTTCAAGAACCGCGCGAGGCTTGGGGCCCGGGGGTCGAGCCATTGGGCCATGCCGCGGCGGTCGTTGTCCTGGCGGGAGGAAAGGAAAGAGGTGACGCGCCATCGGGCGGGCCGCTGGCCGGTGGTGAATGCCACCCGCGAGGGGGAACAGATCGGCGCGCCGACATAAAACTGGGAGAACCGGACGCCCTCCCGGGCCAGGGAGTCGATGTTGGGCGTGATGTCTTTGACGCCGCCGTAACACGACAGGTCGCCATAGCCCATATCATCGATCAACACGAAAATGATGTTAGGTTTCTGGGCGGGCCTTGCGGGCGCGGGAGCCGCGCACAGGCACAGCGCGGCAGATGCGAGCAGTGCGGCCACGCAGGCCTGTTGGAACCGGGTATTCAGTTTCATCAATAAATTCTTGTGTAGGCGGCGGAATGCCGGGGTTGTTTCCTGGGATGATTCCGGCGCCCCAGCAAGGGCAAAATAGGAAAAAAATGCGCGGAGCGTAATACCCGCATTTTAGGGTATGGGGCGGGTTTATTTGGCAGTGGTTTTCAAGACCGCCTGGGTGCGCGAGTGGACGTGCAGCTTGCTGTAGATAGTCTTGAGATAGCTTCGTATGGTGGCGGAGCTCAGGCCCAGCGCGTCGGCCACTTCCTTGTCGCTATAGCCGCGGGCTACGTAGCTGAGCACATCGGCCTCGCGTTTTGAGAGAGTTTCCTCGGGTTTGGCGGAGGAGGGCTGATGCTGAAAGGATTGGACGACCTTGCGGGCGATGTAAGCCGACATTGGCGCGCCGCCGCGATGGACATCCCGGATAGCCTGAACGATTTCGTCGGCCTGGGCCCGTTTGAGGAGGTAACCGTTGGCGCCCATCTGGAGGGCCTGGAAGATGCGATCGCTGTCATCGTACACCGTCAGCATGACGATCTGGAGTTGCGGCAGGATGGCTTTGAGCTGGCGTGTGCACTCGACGCCGGACATTCCGGGGAGATTGATGTCCATGAGCACGACGCCCGGGGGATGTCGCGGGATTTCCTGGACGGCAGTTTCGCCTGAGGGAAAGCTGCCGGCCAATTCGAGGCCTTCTGTTTCTGCCAGGAGCCGCTCGATATTGGAGCGCCAGCGCCGGTCATCCTCAACGATTGCAACTCTCAAGCTCATAACTTCACTTTTTCAAAGGGCACAATGAATTCGAAGCGGGTGCCGGAGGAATCGGTTTGGACGCTCATGGATCCGCCCAGCGCCCTGATTCGGGAATCGAGGTTTCGCAGCCCGTCCTGTCCTTCCGCGGAGGCGGTTCCGTCAATGCCTTTGCCGTCGTCCGCGATGCACATCCGGAGCTGGTGGTGCTCGAACGCCAGTTCGAGCCGGACTTCCTGAGCCTGCGCGTGGCGGACGATGTTGTTGTAGCATTCCTTAACAATGAGGAGCATTTGATGCCGGAGTTCGGTGCCCATGGGTTCGGCTGGCAGGTCGGCGGGCAATTCGAGGCGGGTGCGCAGGGCGGTGGGCCTGAAAAACTCGCGTGTGAACTGCGCCAGGTAGTTGGCGAAATGATCGAGCGAATCGTTGCCCGGGTTGAGCGCCCAAACGATGGCGTCCATGGCGGCAACGCTTTCCCGTGCCGTTTCGGATATCTGCCGGAACTCATGTCCGATGGCGGTGGCGTCGGCCTTGTGCCTGCCGCCCATCTCGGCCATGAGGCCGATGCTTGTCAGGTTGGCGCCAAGCTCGTCATGGATGTCCTTGGCGATGCGGGCGCGTTCCCGATGGACGGCCTGCTCGTGCCGCATGCGCTCGATCCGGCGTTGCAACCGGTGCACGGCTGCGCGGCGAAGGAGCCAGACGCTGGTGCCGGCCAGAGCTGCCGCCACCAGTGCCCAGAACCAGTTTGTCTGCCAGAAAAACGGGTGGGCTTTTAACGGCTGCACTGCCGCGGTTTCGCCCCATAAACCCTCGGGGCTGGAGGCGACAACCTTGAACACGTGTTCGCCGGGGGGGAGGCTGGCGTAGGTTGCGGATCTGGCCTCCTCCGCGTACACCCAATCGGTGTCTATGCCGGAAAGCATGTAACGAAACCGCACCCGGTCCGGTGAGAGCAGGCAGGGTGCGGCGAACTTGAACTCGACCCGGGAACCGCTGCGAATGTGTTGGAGCTCGTCGCGGTGGATGCGGCGCCCGTTCACGAGGATCTGCTCGATGATGGCCCGGGGCGGTTTGCTTTCGGCGAGGGTGGCCGGGTTGAAGTGGATGGCTCCGTTAGCGGTTGCGAACCACAGTTCGCCGTTGGATCTGCGCCATGACCTGGGATCGTTCCAGGCTCCGAACGAAGTTGCCGGCAATCCGTCGCCGAGACCGTAGCTGATGGGCTGAAGCTGATCGGCGCGGCCTGCCATCACATCGTCCAGTTGTTTCAGGGACAGTTTGAAGAGCTTGTGCGGTGTGCCCCCCCAGAGCGAGCCGTGGCCATCCAGAAGCAACTGTTGAATGCAGACATCCGGCAGGCCCTCCTCGACCGACACGCGGGTGGTTCTGCCGCCGCGGACTCTGAGCAATCCGCCCGCGCTGGTGCCGACCCAGATCGTGCCATCCGCCACGATCATGCTGCGGACGGCGTCACGGTGGCCGCTGCGCTCCCGCACGGTGAGCCATCGATCCGCATCGAGCCGGACGATGGCTCCTTCCCAGTCTCCGGCGTAGATCGTTCCGTTCTCATCTTCCAGGATGCGCCGCATGTAATTGCTCGGGAGGCCATCGCTCATCGAGAAGGCGTGCAGAGCGGTTCCGTCATAGCAGAGAATACCATCGTTGTCCGTCACCATCCAAAGCCGGCCCTGGCTGTCGTGGAGCAGGTCTGCCGCGATGCCCTTTAGCCCGCCGGGCGGGAGTGTCACTTCCGTAAAACGGTCGTCGGCAAACCGAAAAATCTGCCGGCCGGCGGTGGAAACAAAAACGCCGCCGTCCCTGGCGGGGGCAACCGCCACCGGCTCTGCCGGGGGCCATTGCTCACGGGGGCCTGCCATGTGCCAGGTGGCATCTTTCCACCAGCCGAGGTGGCCCTCGGCGGAGGCGATCCACATTCGCCCGGTTGAATCCTCGCAAAGGCTGTTGACGAATTCGTTTGCGAGGCCGCTGCGCAGGTCATGCACAAAGAACTGCCGCTGGCGGATCTGGATGAGCCCGCCGCCGCGTGTGCCGGCCCAGATGGAGCCGTGCATGTCCTCGTACAGGCAAAGGATGGCGCTTGCGATCGGGAGCACGTGTCTGAACTGTCCGTTTTCGTAGCAGAACAAGCCTTGTGTGGCGGTGCCCAGCCACAAGCGGCCGGGCTTGTCTTCGAGCATTGTGGTGGCGCGGTTGCCCTCGCCCAGCCATGGGAACGGGGCGACGACATGATTGGTTGAATCCTTGCGGACGATATTCAGCCGCCCCTGGCTGGCCACCCACAGTCCGCCGGCTGTTCGCGGGGCCGCAACGATTGTTGGGCCGCCCCGCTGGTCGAAATTCCGCAACCTTCCGTCCGTGAGCACCCGCAGCCAGCGTGGCGTTTGCAGCCACATGGTGCCGTCACGTTCCCGTATCCATTTCGAAACGCCGGGCACCTTTCCAAGAAAACCTTCCGCGGGCTCGAAGGTGTCCGATGAAACCTTGCCGTAGGCGCCGAGGGCATCCACCCAGAACATGGCGCTGTGGCTATCGGGGCAAAGGCTTTCCGCGCGCGCGGTTAAGACGTTGTTGGTGAGAACTTCGAAGAAGCCGTTTGTTTCGAGGACGGCCACGCCGACCTGGTCGGTTCCCACCCACAAGCGGCCGCGTTGGTCCAACTGCAAGGGCCAGCAACGCGAACCGTAGCGCAGACCCTCCGGGATGCCGAAGAACAAGTCAAAACGCGTACCGTCAAAGCGCGCCAGTCCCTGGCTGGTTCCTATCCAGAGGTAGCCGTCCGGTGTTTGCTGAATATCCTGCAACACATTGATCGGCAGCCCGTCGCTGGTCTGCCAGACGTTGACGAGGAATTCGGAGTGCAGGTCTGCGGGCAGGGCCGGGGACGCAGGAGCAGCCTTCCCGGCCCTGGCCAATGGCGCGCAAAACGCGTCCCGGCCGCCAAACACGAGGAGCAGCAGCGGCAGCAACCATGATTGTCTCAAGCGCGCACGCATGACAACTGGACGGGAGGGCCGGCCTGGCTGCGGCGAGGCGGACAACCCGGCCTCATCGTAACAAGGCATCCGGCCCTCGCCACTTTAAAGTGTGCTATGTTGCCGGCGTGGGATTTTTGAGCAAAGCCAAAGACGCTGCGATTGAGCAGGCGATTCTCAAAGTTGCCGGGCCGAAACTCGATCGGTACGGTCAATTGCTTCAATTCCGCCTGGACAGTGGCGAGCGGACATTTTCGGCGGAAATGATGCTTCATGGCGAGACATCACCGGTGAGCATTCCGCATGGAAAATACCGGATTGATGAGCAGGATGGGCAGACGTTCATTGTGCTGTATGAGATTCGCATATCGCGCGAGTGGGCGCAGCGGATTCTGGATGATTACGCGCCGGAGATTCGGCTCAAGGCGCCTGATTTCGTCCGCTCGCTGCTCGGATGATGTTTTTGATGGCGGCAGGGACAGGCATGGGTTTCTGTTCCACGTTTCTGCCATGCCGGGGCATGATCCTGGAGGTTCCAAATTTTGTGGCAGATTATAATCGTTCGTGCCTTGTCTTTCCACGGTCCTCTTGTAGCCTTTCGGGCATCGCATATGAACATTCTTATCGGCATTCTGCTCGGGTTTATCGCCTGGTTTCTGGTTCGGTATCTTGCGGTGGGTTTTTACACGGTGAACCAGGATGAGCGCGCGGTGAAGACCCGGTTTGGCCGCGCCGAGCGTGTGGGCCGGGCCACCATCCTGGATGATCCCGTCTCCGAGTTTCTCAGTCCGGAGGAAAAACCCCGATATGCATATCCGCAGGTGCGAGTCATCCCGCCGGGCGGGCCGTACTTCAAGTGGCCGTGGGAGAAGATCCACAAGGTTTCGGTGGCGACACAGACTGTGAACATGGCTGTTGATCCCGAGACGCCGGACGCCAACATGGGCGGCACGGTGCTGGAGGCGGTGACGAAGGATCACCTCAACACGGGTTTGGAAGGCCAGATTCGTTACCGGGTTTCCGAGAGAAATCTTTACGCTTATATCTTCGGCGTGAAGCGGCCGATCGTTCACATCATGGGCTACTTCACCTCCGTTTTGAGAGAGCGCATTGCCAACTTTGAGGCCCCTTCTGTAGCGCCGCCCAATGACAGGATTTCGGCGCAATCCCCGGATGTGGTGACTGCGTCCATCGGCGTCTCCATAAATGATCTCAGGAAGAACCTGCGGGACATCAACGAGCACATGGATCGGGAATGCAGGTCTTCCGAGGCGCGCTACGGGATTGCGCTGGACGCTTCGCTGATCACCGGGATTGATCCGCCGGCGGAGGTCGAGTCCGCCCTGGCGGCCATTAACACGGCGTACAACCAGGTTTCATCGGACATCAGCCTTGCGCAAGCTTCTGCCGATCAGAAACTGGTGCAGTCCCGAACTGCGGTGGAGATTGAAACGCTCAAAGCGGAAGCGGAGATCGAGCCGATCAAAGCGCTGGCAGCGCAACTCAAAGAGCTGAAGAAGACCGGTCCGGATGCCTTGCCGGCCTACGTTCGGAACGTGCGTCTAAAACTGTTCAGCGAAGCGCGTCGTGCCGTCCTGGAGGTGTCGAATGTTTGACGTTTTCATGACCGCACTGGTGACGTTCGTCGGGCTGTTCATCCTGAGCCCGGTTATCCGGGGTTTGTGCCGGGCTCTTGGTCTCTACACCATTGTTCAGGAGCGACAGTGCAAGGTTTACCTTCTTTTCGGGAAAGTGGTGCTTGCCCTGGATGAGCCGGGGTTGCACCTGCTCTGGGTCAGAATGGGATGGCGCGCCCCTTTGGTGAGCCTTTTTGGGCGCTGCTACACATTGGACATGCGGTTGGACCAGGAGTATTTGCGGAGCCAGCCGGTCAACTCGGAGGAAGGCGCACCTATGGGCATCGGCATTTGGTACGAAATGTTCATTAGCGATCCGGTTTCCTACCTGTTTAAGAACGCGGATCCGCGGGGATCCCTCGCGGCAAACGTGAGCAATTCCACCGTCCGGTGCCTGAGCAATCTGAAACTTTCGGCGATGCTTGAGAACCGGCATGCCATGAGCCAGACAGTGCGCGCTGAAGTCTCGCCGAAGTCTCACGAATGGGGCTACCAGCTAGGCTCGATTTACATACGCAAAGTGCACTTCCGCGATGTGAACATGATCAAGCAAATCGAGGAGAAGGTGGTCAACCGGTTGCGACAGGTCACCTCGGCAATCAAGCAGGACGGGGCCAATCAAGTGAGCATCATCACCAGCACTGCCGAGCGGCAGGCTGCCGCGGAGTTTGCCAGGGCCGCCGCCATGCGTCCCCGCATCGTTGGCGCGGGACTTCAGGAAGTCGCGACCGATCCCGATATTGCCCGCGCCACCTTTGACATTCTCGAAGCCCAGAAATTGATCGAGGGCGAGGCGGACATGATCCTTATTCCCCGAGGCGGCGAAATGCTCAAGCAGCTCACCGCCGTGGCTGATGTCTCGAAGTCGCGGAATCTCAAGTCCTGAATCGCGTTGAGGCGGAACGGCAGGATTGAAGTTGCTTTCGGGCAATGGGCGGACCAAATTTTGCCCAGCGCAGCGGTTGTGCCGGCAAACGATCCCGGATCTTCATGGCATCGCGAATGAATGGAGCGCGGGGTCCTGGAATTTTTTCTCCAACCTGTCGGGCGCACGGGTTTTGCTCACACAACGGAAAGCGCCGTGGACACAATTTATGAATGACAATCGAAAAAGACGGGTTTTTGGGACAGAGGAACACGGGAGGATCGGGAGCTGCTCGGCCCGGTTTCACCGTTCGTGGTGCATCCTGTTGCTGCTGGCATTCTGCTCGTTCCATGCCGTTCTGGAAGCCGCATCCAAGCCCCCGCTGAGCGTCCGTGCGGAGCGTGAGACTGCGATATACAAGCAGGGGGAGACCGTGGTTTTTCGGGTTCTCCTTCCAGCGGATTCCCCGCTGGCCCGGGATGCGGAGCTTTCCTGGAAGCTCTCGAAGGATGGCGTGCCGCCCGTTCGAACCGGCACCGCCCGGCTGGTGGATGGCAAAGCTGCGATTACCGGCAGGCTGGATGAGCCCGGCCACCTGCTTTGCACGGTGTCAGGCACGAACAAGGACCAGGCTTTTTCCGTCATGGCCGGCGCTGCCATTGATCCGCTCCTGATCAAGCCCAGCATGCCTGTTCCCGAGGATTTCGACGCTTTCTGGGCGGATCAGAAAAAGAAGCTGGCCGCGGTGCCGATCAATGCGCGAATGACACCTGTGCCGGGCGCCGCAACCAACGCTGAATGTTTCGACGTGCAGGCCGACTGCGTGGGAAGCGCGCCTGTATCCGGGTATTACGCCCGGCCAGCCGGGGCAAAGCCGAAATCCCTGCCGGCCATTTTGCTGCTGCACGGCGCGGGTGTGGGCAGTTCCTCGCTCGGCAACGCAATATCATGGTCTGCCAGGGGTTTTCTTGCATTGGATATGAACGCGCATGGGTTGCCGAACGGCAAACCGGCCGAGTTCTACAAGGCATTGCAGGAGGGGAAACTGAATAGCTACAGCCATTTCGGGCGCGAATCGCGGGAAGCCAGTTATTTTCTGGGCATGTTCCTGCGCGCGCTTCGTGGTGTTGATTTTCTGGCGGCGCAACCTGAATGGGATGGCAAGACGATTGTTGCCTATGGCAGCAGCCAGGGCGGTTTCCAATGCTTTGCTGTGGCCGGGTTGGATGAGCGTGTCAGTTTTATCGCCGCCGGCGTTCCGGCCGGTTGCGATCACACGGGTGTGACCGTCGGTCGGATCAACGGCTGGCCAAAACTGGTTCCGAGCGGTTCGGACGGCAAGCTCTCCGCCGCTATCCTGCGCGCTGCGCGTTATTTCGATTGCGTGAATTTTGCCGCCCGCACAAAGGCCAAAGGCGCATTTGTCACCGTCGGGTTCATTGACCAGACCTGTCCGGCCACATCGGTTTATGCTGCCTACAACAATCTGCGGATACCGAAGAAGATCTACAACGACATCCCGACCGCTCACGCCAACTCTCCCGCGGCCACGCGCGCGCGGAACCAGGCGGTTTTGGATTTCGTGAAGTCCGTGAAGTAGCAGG
Source organism: uncultured Verrucomicrobiota bacterium (assembly GCA_964401575.1). Taxonomy (GTDB): domain Bacteria; phylum Verrucomicrobiota; class Verrucomicrobiia; order Limisphaerales; family UBA8199; genus CAYNZC01. Next base: position 5,461 of record CAYNZC010000007.1, on the reverse strand, counting down.
GCGGGCGGGCGCCGGAATTTCTCCTGTAATTCCCCGGCGCGTTTGCACGCGCGCGGGGAGCGCTGCCGTTGGTGCCTGCCCGGGTCTGGCGGCAATGCCGCCCGGGGCCTTATTCCCCCAACTTGACGATGAAGTAGGACGCGGTGTCCTTGTATTTCACCGCATCCGCCCCGGGATAAACGAACTCGAAGGGCACTCCGGCCGCCTTGAGTCTTTCACCAAGAATGGAGCCGAAGTTTGCGCTGTGTGTGGGGTCTTTTTGTTCCTGGCCTCGTGCGGGCGGGGCCGAATACCAGAGGTACACGGGCGGATCATCCGGGGTGACAAGGTGGTAAGGCGAATACTGCCGGATCCAGGGCATGATCCGTTCGCGTTCCTCGAGGAACTTATCGAAACCCGTAATGCCAAAGGCATGGGCGCCGTAGGTGCTGTTGGGTGTCCACTCCTTCATTTGCTTCGGGTCGAGGGTGGTTTGTGCTCCGCGCACGGCGGCGCACCACAATCGCGTGGACTCCTTCGCTACCGGATCACTGCTTCCCGGCGTGGCCATGTCGTCATGAAACGCCAGCCACAGGCTCGAGCATGCTCCGGCTGAGCTGCCGGTCGCCCCGATGCGCTTCTTGTCTATGTTCCATTCGCCGGCCTTGCTTCGCACAAACTGCAATGCCCGCGCGGCATCCTCGAGCGGCCATTTCACCGGCGGCTTCACGCCGGCGGCGTCCGCGAGGGTTGTGTAACGATAATTGATCGCGACAACCGAAATGCCATTCGACAGGTATCGTTTGAGGTCCGTGACGAGGTTTTTGTCGCCCGATCTCCAGCCGCCGCCATGAATAAAGAACACCAGCGGTGTGGGCTTGTCGGATGCCGCTTTCCAGAAGTCCAGCACCTGGCGTGGGTGTGATCCGTAAGGCACATTTGTGAGCGTTTGAGACACCTCCGGCGCCTTTGGTTTTTTTTGGGCTGCTTTTGCCTTTGTTGCGGCCACTGCGGGAATGGCAAGCAAGCCGGTCATGAGCACGGCGAGCACAGCCGACCTGAATCCTGTCCGTCTTCCGAATTGAGTTTTTGAAGCCATATTGGATAACCAATACAGGACCGTGCCGGAGGGGCAATGATAATCTGGCTTCCGGCGGGACTTTCAACAGCAAGCGGCGTGAGGGAACTATGGTTTGCCGTTTTTAACTTTGGCTGCGGTGGCGTAGATCAGAGGAACGACGAGGACTGCGCAGGGTGCTTTGCGGACGATTTTGCCGGCCACGCTGCCGAACAGGGCCTTGCCCACGCCGCCCCGCCCCTGGCGTCCGAGGACGATGACATCAATTTCAAAAGCCTTGGCGAATTCGAGGATGGTTGCCGCGTCCGGGCCGATCCGGTATTCGGGTTTTACCTGTATCCCGGGCGGTGTTCTGGACAAGTAGGAGGCCTCGACCTTTGCGTCGATGGCTTTGCGGGCCTCGTCATCTATGTTTTCCACCTCGGCGATGTAGGATTTCCAGAACTGCGCATCCGGCTCGTGGATGACGTGCAGGATGTAGAGCGTTGAGCCCGGGCGGCGCACGGCGGCATCCAGGGCGTATTCGTAGGCGGCGTCGGCGCTTTCGGAAAAATCCGTGCAGAAGAGTATTTTTTGAAATCGGGATTCCGGCAATGTGTTCATGATGGTCTCCTTATTTCACCAGCGATGGGAGGAAAGTGGCGATCTGCGGGAAGATCACGAGAAGGATGGCGGCGGCGACCAGCGCCCAGAGGAACGGCAGAGCGCCGCGGAAGACTTTTTCGAGGGGGACATCGCGCGCCATGCCGCTGACGACGTAAGCGCAGACGCCTACGGGCGGCGTGATGACGCCCATCATTGTGACGATGACGATCATGACGCCGAACCAGATGATGTCGTAACCGAGCGCGAGCACCACGGGGTAAAAGATCGGGATGGTCAGGATGTCGAGCGCCAGGGCGTCGAGGAAGCAACCGCCGACGAGGTAGAAAAGAATGATGAGGCCGATGATGCACCAGGCGGGCAGGGGCAGGCCGGCCAGCCAGTTTGCGAGAGCAGATGGCGCCTGGGTGATGGCGAGGAAACGGCCGAAAACAATCGCTCCCCCGACGATCAGCATGACCATGCAGGAGGTGCGAATGGATTCCACGAGGCACTGGACCAGGCGGTTCCAGGTCATTTGGCGGCGGATGAGGGCGATGATGAGCGATCCGGACGCGCCGATGGCGGCGCCCTCGGTGGCCGTGAAAAAGCCGAGAAACATGCCGCCCATGACCAGGGCGAACAGCGCGAGTGTTTCCCAGACACCGCGAAGGGCGAGGATCTTTTCCCACAAAGAGAACCTGGGCCCGGCGGGAGCGATGGACGGGTTCCGTTTTGCCTGCCAGAAAATCACCGCGCAAAACATCAGCGCCACCATGATTCCGGGCACCACCCCCGCTACAAACAACTTGCCGATGGATTGCTCGGTGAGGATGGCATAAACGATGAACACGATGCTGGGGGGAATCAGCATGCCGATGCCGCCGCCTGCGGCGACGCAACCAGTGGCCAGTTGCATATCGTATTTGTAGCGGCGCATTTCGGGGAGGGCAACGGACGCCATTGTGGCGGAAGTGGCCGGGCCGGAGCCGCAGATGGCGCCGAAGGCGCTGCATGCGCCGACGGTTGCCATGGCCAGGCTGCCGGGCACGCGGCCCATCCAGCGGTAGGCGGCGTCAAACAGCCCGCGGCTGATGCCGGTGTGGAAGGAGATCTGCCCCATGAAAATGAACAACGGAATCGTGGTGAGATTGTAATCTGAGAAGGTGGTGAACAGATCAATCGTGGCCATGCTGAAGGCGGCTTGAGGCGACACCATGATGGCGAAGCCGGCCAGGCCCACAATGGCCATGACGAAGCTCACGGGCATCGAGCCGGCCAGGAGCACCAGCAGCAATACGAAGCCCAGAATCGCGCCTTCCGCGGGTGTCATAAACGCAGTTGCCCCGGTTTGAGGGTGAAGGTTGAAATGGAGTACATCATGGCTTGATCATTGGGCGGCCCGGGTGCGTGAGGTGATAGATTTTTACCAGGATGACCAGCACGCAGGAGGCGGCCAGAACGTAGGGCACCCAGAAAACGGGCAATTGCAGCGTCATGCTGACCTCGCCTTTTTCGCGCAGGCTGTTGCCATAAGCGATGAAACCCCAGCCCAGGAGTGAGAAGAGGGAGATACCCGCCAGCCGCATGAGGGCATCCACCACGATGCGCCCGCGCCGTCCGAGCTTGTGAAAGAAGAACTCGATGGCCACATGCCCTTTGATGGCGGTGGTGTAAGGCAGCGCTGCCGCCACGGTGAGCGCCGCGGCGATTTTTACGATGTCGTAAGCGCCGGTTAGAGAGTGGCCGAAAACACGCAGGACAACATCCACCGTTGTCACCAGCATCATGGAGAGCAACCCGATTGCGGAGACGCCCGCCAGGGCGAGCACTGCAAGCCGCAGCGGGTGGCGGGGAGATATTGTTTGCGCGCGCGGGGGTTGGGGCGCCTCGGTCGGCCTGCTCATTTGGCCCGGCCCTGACTGCCGATCTGCGCCTGGATGTCCGCCAGGACCTTGTCTCCGGGCAGGTTCCTGGCTTTGCAGGCGGCAACGTAATCGTTCAGAACCGGTTTTACGGCGTCTTTCCATCGCTGTTGCTCGGCAGCGGGCAGGCTGATGAATTTGCGGTTGAGATCCTTGACGAAGGCGCGTCCCGCTTCGTCCGCCTCATCCCATGCCTGGCCGTGTTTTTCAATGAATTCCAGGCTGACATCCTCGAACACCTTTTGGACATCCGCGGGCAGGCTGGCCCATTTATCCTTGTTCATCACCACGAACATGGCGGTCGTGTAGCCGATGGCCGAGGCATCGACCACGTATTCGATCGTCTCGCCCTGTTTCCATCCCTTGAGAGTCTCGATTGGGCAGATGGTGGCATCCACGACGCCTTTGGAGAGAGCCTCGTAAGTTTCCGGCTGGCTCATTGCCACCGGGGTGCCGCCGAGCGACTCGACGATCTTGGCTGAGAGGCCCGTGGCGCGGAGCTTCAGCCCTTTGAGGTCCGCAAGCGAGTTGACGGGTTTTTTGCTGGCGAGGATCCCGGGTCCGTGCGCATGGAGATAAAGCACCTTCACGTCCTGCAGTTCGGCCGGGTTGTATTGATTTACGATTTGATTTGCGATGCGCGTGGCGGTCTTGCCATCAGGGTAGCCCAGCGGCAGATCCAGCCCCTCCATCAGCGGGAAGCGGCCGCGTGTGTAGGCAAAGCAACTCATCCCGAGGTCCGAGATGCCCTTTGTGACGCCTTCATAGCATTGGTCGGCCTTGGTCAGAGAGCCCGCGGGGTAAATGGTGATCTCGACCCGCCCGGCTGTGCGCTCGCGGATTTCGTTGGCCCAGTTGGTTGCCGCAATGCACTGCACATGCGTGGGCGGGAAGAAAACGCTGTACGAAAGCTTGATCGGCTTTTGCCCGTTTTCTCCGGATTGGGGTTTGCACGCCGTTAGACCGAGGCAGCACAGGATTGCCGCAAACCCGAAAACGATTCTAAAGAGAATTTTCATGGTGGTAACGTTGTTTGCAGGCATGTTAGGCGCCTTCGCGCGTGAATCAAGACCCAATTGGGACTCAATTGGGGATGCGAGAGCCGTTCCTGCCGATGGGGGGTGAGGCCACCACCACCTTGGCATTGGAGCGGGAATGGCCTCATTCCCGTTCGCACCTCAACAAAGCATGAACGCAATCACACTCGCCACGCAACAAGAGGGGGGTGAGGCCACCCCCGCCCCGATGTGAAGGGGCGGTTGCATTGGAGAGGCGGCGGCCCCACTGCCATAGGCGCTGCTGAGGAAATCATGGAAGGGGCGCTGTCGTTTCGGCGGTTCGCGCCGGGCGATGCGGAGTTGAAGGATTTCGAGGTGCTGATGCGGGGCGTGAATGAGCGTCGGGCTGTTCGGTTCATGTATCGGAATCGAGGCCAGGTGCGGGCGCAGGGGCGGCATGTGCATCCATACCATATCGGTTACGTGGATAATCATTGGTCCCTGTTCGGGCATGACGTGAGCCGGAAGGCGATACGGACCTTTGTGCTGACGCGGCTGAGCAAGCCGGAGTTAACGAAGCAAGGGTTTGCGGTGTCGCAGAAGTTCGATCTGAATAAGTACCTGGCGGGGAGCCTTGGGCTTTACCGCGGGGAGGATGATTTTGAGGTGGTTGTGGAGTTGGATGCGTGGGCGGCGGATGATGTGCGGGGCCGGCGATTGCATTCGAGCCAGGAATTGACGGAGCTGCCGAAAGGCGTGCTGCGGGTGCGGCTGCGGTTGAACAGCCTGGAAGAGGTGGGGCGGTGGGTGTTGAGCATGGGGGGGCATGCAACGGTGATCCGGCCGGAGGCGCTGCGGCAGCGTTTGTTCATGGCGACGTGGGAGCTTTTTGAGCGGTA
>CAYNZC010000006.1:69217-72871 GCA_964401575.1 uncultured Verrucomicrobiota bacterium | reverse complement strand
CACGGTTCGTTGACCTTGGGGTCAAGCCGTCGGCGAATCTCAGCGAGCTTTTCCTGCCGGTGAGCCGGGCACAGCCGCGCCGATAGGTGGAACCGGTTTTCCGGAGGGAGCAGGCTAAAAAGTTCACGAGCATCCTTGGTGGTATTGACCACGCAGAGTGCCTGCGAATGTGCGGCCAGTTGCTTGCTGAGTTCGCTCCACGGAACTCTTTCGTCTTGTTGCGGCAGTTCAATGCGCGTTCGGCGCAACGTTTCGGCCAATGCGTTACGATCAGATTCGATTGGAGTTGGTTCCCAACCGTAAGGCAGAGCAGCACCAGCAGAGGCGAAGGCTGGCTGAGTGGCAGTCATGAACACTGCCGTCACACCATAGGGTTCGCGGGTGAGCAAGCGCACGGCGGATAGTAACGATGGCAATAGCGGCGAGGGTAACGTCTGGACTTCATCAAAGAGCACAACCGAACGGGCAATATTGTGAAGTTTGCGGCAATCGCCCGGCTTGTGGGCAAACAGGCTTTCAAAAAACTGTACGCTGGTGGTGACAACGAGGGGCGATGCCCAATTCTCCGTAGCGAGCCGCGCACGGCGCAGGCGCTCGTCCTCGGCATCTTTGTCTGGACCATTGAGCCGCACACGAGGAGCGACGGCGCTGTGATGTTCCAGAACGAAGTGCGGGCCAAATTCTGGCTCGCGCTCAAACAGGTCCCGATAAACCCGAGCCGTTTGCTCAATGATGCTGGTGTAGGGAATCACGACAATCACGCGGCGCAAACGGCGCGGGTCGTCCGACGCGAGTGCAGAATTGTGCTCCGTAATATGACGGAGCGCGAATGCGAGCGACGCGAGTGTCTTCCCGCTTCCTGTGGGCGCAGTAAGCGTGAACAGGCCCTGCGGTTTTTCGGCAGTGTGGAGGCAATCGTCAAGCAAGCGGTGGCGGAGTTGGTTCACTATCCCGCCGCCGGATTCAGCGGCCAGGTGGCCAAGACGGCCGAGCAATCTGCGCAAGGCTGCCTCGGCCTGGAGGGTTGGAACGACGCGTTGCTTTGCCGCTTCAGGATCAAAGTGCCGCTCTGTGTCGAGAAAATCGGCGTCCACGAGACAACTAAAAAGCATTCTGGTCCGCAAGGCGGAGGTGAAGGCGTCCTCGCGGTGACGGGGTGGAGTTGAGGGCAGCCGAAAGCCATCCGCTTCAAAGCGAGATAGCAGTTCCGGGAGCGTTTCGACACAGCCGGTCAATTCGCGGGCGGAAGTGGGAGTGTTCATTTTCCGTAGCGACTGTTGTAACTCCCCAAAAGCTGGCAACCCGGTGTGATGTCCATCAATGGCGTAATCCAGTAGCGCGGATTTCAAATCGGCGGCTTGCCGTGCCCCAGCAACCCAATGGTTGATGCCGTGAATGGAGTTGTCGTAGAGACGTTGTTGGAAGCGCACTGCGTATTTTCCCAAGTCATGCAACAATCCCGCGAGCTCGGCTTCTTCCCCCAGCCCAAGGGGAGCGGCGAACTGCTTCGCCATCTCCGCCACATTACGCAAATGGACGGCCAAGGGTTGCCACCCTGCCTGCTCCTCTGCTAAATCAGCAAGGCGATGCGGTTTGCCACCATTGGCGGCCCTGAAATCCAGAGCCGTCATGGGCCGGTCCGGGTATTGTTTGAAGGTAAAAAGGGTCTCCCCCTCAGCAGTAGCCGCCGTATGCGCGTAGTAGTTGCCCATGGTCCCTTCGATCTGACTGTTACCGGAATAACGCGTGAAGCGGCAGGAGCGCAAGATTATTTCCGCAGGTTGCGCACAAAAGGCGTTTGCGGAACAGAGGGGCACCTTTGGACCGGAGGGAAAGAACGGGGGGATGAACCAGCGACAGCAGGCAGGTGAGAAGGCGGCGCGCGAACCCGGGGGCAGGAATGTGTTGTGGGCCACGGATGTGGCGGAGGCTCCGAGTGGGCTGGGGCGCATAACCATACCGCCACTGTAGCTGCCCGGGTGTGACAATAGCTGTCATACTCGATTATAAAAGCGGCGGGGGATTCTATAGGGGCGAGGGGGTGTTCTTTCGGAAAAAGGGGGCGCCCAAAGTTTGCCTGGCGATGTCGTCCGGCCGGATGCCGCGCAAACTGCGGATCGAATATCCCGGTGCTATTAACCACATCATGAACCGGGGTAACTGGCGCGAGAGAACGATCCCCGAAAGCTGGCTATTGCGGCGCGGTTGGGTCGGGGGGCGACCTTCCCCTTGAAAGGGATTGCAGCGCGAACAGGCCTGGGCAGTTCCGAGAGGGCAAACGCAACGGCACACCGGCGGATGGCGCAGCGGAACGAAAGTGGGTCCGCCGACCTCCCGGACGTCGGGCGGGATCTGACAGAAAGGAATCGCGAGGCCGACCGCACCGAACGATGACGCGCGATAATGCGGCCTGGGTTGGCGTGTCTCCCGGACCCCATCCGGCTTGCGCTGGCAGGTTATCCTTCAATTTTGAGAAGCGCGGGGTTAGTCTGTGCTCCATGGACATCAAAAATCACAATGCGACCATGGCGGTGTTTCTCGATTTGGAGAACATCGCGCTTGGCGCCCAGGAAGCACATTTCCCGGCGTTCAGTATTCGGAAGGTGCTCGAACGCCTGTTGCTCAAAGGGCACATCGTGGTGAAGAAGGCTTACTGCGACTTCGAGCGGTACAAGACATTCAAGCGCGACCTGCACGAGGCGGCCTTTGAACTCATCGAGATTCCGCACGTGCGGCAGTCGGGGAAGAACTCGGCAGACATCCGGATGGTGGTTGATGCCCTGGATCTGTGTTACACCAAAAGCCACGTTGATACCTTTGTGATTCTGAGCGGAGACTCGGACTTTTCCCCGTTGGTGAGCAAGTTGCGCGAGAATGCCAAGACGGTTATCGGCGTCGGGGTGAAGAATTCCACATCCGACTTGTTCATCGGGAACTGTGACGAGTTTATTTATTATGACGACCTGGTTCGGGCCGACCCGTCCCGGGTGCGGCGGCGCCGTTTGACGAACGCCCTGCCCGCGGCGCCGGCGGAAGGAGAGAACAAGGGGCCTTCGCTGGAGAAGGCGTTTGACCTGGTGGTGGAAACGCTGGAAGCCATTACCCAGGAGCGCGAGGCGGACGAACCCATCTGGGGTTCGATGATCAAGCAGGCGATCAAGCGCAGGAATCCGGGTTTCAACGAGCGGGCGTATGGATTTCGTTCATTCAACGACTTGCTACTGGAAGCGCAGAAGCGCGGCATCCTGAAGCTGGATGCCGACGAGAAGTCGGGTGGCTACCGGGTGGTTCAGGCGGTGGATTGACTCACCCGGAGTTCCACCGAGTGGTCCCGGTGGTCATCCACCAAAGGGATTTTATTGCCCGGGGCAATGACGTCACTGCAACCGGGCACGATAAAAGCGCACCGGCTGCCCTGGCGCTGTTGCATCAATAAACTCCACCAGGTCCGTCACGTTGGTTACATAGCCCGCGGTGCTTCAGCAGCAAGCCAAGCTCAATTCGGGTAGCGGTGAGGTAATTAACAAGCTGCACTTCGTTGGCTGGCGCGAGCGCCTGATTAGCCTTCAATTCCAGCATCACCCGGTCTTCCATGCCTGGCATCCTGTTAATCCTGTCTTGGTTTTCTGCCGAGGTCGCCGTTGAGACCTTTGC
>CAYNZC010000006.1:0-69117 GCA_964401575.1 uncultured Verrucomicrobiota bacterium | reverse complement strand
TTCAGCAGCAAGCCAAGCTCAATTCGGGTAGCGGTGAGGTAATTAACAAGCTGCACTTCGTTGGCTGGCGCGAGCGCCTGATTAGCCTTCAATTCCAGCATCACCCGGTCTTCCACGAGCATGTCAGCCGAGAAATCGCCTACAGGGATGCCATCATACTGAACCGTGATGGACCTCTCGCATTTGACCTTCAAACCCGCCTTGGCCAGTTCGTGTGCCAGCGCCCTTTGATACACCGATTCAAGAAAGCCCGGCCCGAGCGTGGAATGGACTTTCATTGCGCAGCCGATGATTTTCTCTGTCAATTCCTGGTCTTCCATGCCTGGCATCCTGTGCATCCTGTTAATCCTGTCTTGGTTTTCTGCCGAGGTCGCCGTTGAGACCTTTGCCCTTGCGCATGATATCACGCGCGGATTTCACGAGGGCACCGAGCGATTGTGCAGCGGTGGCAACAGACATTTAGGCAGGATTTACCGAAAAAAGTCCAGGAATACGAACGAAGGACTCTCGCCGCAGATGATCCTCGTCCCGGACCGGCCGCCGGTCCATTTTTGGGCGCAGCCATGCTTGTCGTGCAGAACGGCCTTGTTTCCGGGCGACGTTTGTCTGTATATGGAGCAATGAAAGCAAGCGCTGTTCTGCTCGGCATCGCCGTTCTTTGCGGCGCGTTCGCCGCCGGGATTTTGGTGGGACGCCGGAGCGCCCCTGGACCGGCCGCGCCGCAGAATATTGCGGGCGGGAGCCTGCCCCCGGTGCGAAGTTCAGCGGCGCGAATCCAGTCGAGCCCTGAGTCCGGCACGAATGCTTTCAATGGTCTGACCTGGCAGGATGCGCTGAAAAAAGCCATTGAGCAGACCAGATCGGATCGGTCGAAGAGCTATCGGATTTACGATGATTTCATCCAATCGCTGCACCCCGCGGATGTCCCCGTTGTTTTTGCGGGCCTCAAGGATGTGCCGCAGGAACACCGCAGATGGATCCGGAGCCTGCTGCTCACACGCTGGGGCGGCCTGGATCCGGCAGCCGCAATGGCAGCCGCGGACCAGTCGAAAGGCTACGATGAGCGCACCAGCGCCATCACTTCCGTGGTGCGCGGCTGGAGCGAGAAGGATCCGGAATCTGCGGCGGCATGGGTAAGACAGCTTCCCGAAGGCAAGTTGCGATTCTCGGCGGCGACCGCGATTGCCCCGGGCCTGGCCAAAACCAATCCGCGTGAAGCGCTGGCTCTCATCGGGAACCAGCCCGGCTACCAGGGCCGGTATGGATCATCGAGCTACCATGAAGTCTTTCGCGTCTGGGCGCAGAGTGATCCTCAAACAGCGGCGGCGGAGCTCATGAAACTCCCCGCGCACCAGCGGCGCGATACCGTCTGGGCGATTGCCGCCCAGTGGGCGGAACAGGACAGCACAGCCGCGCTGGCATGGGCAAAGACGCTCACCGGCCAGGAGGGCTCGCGGGCGCTCGCAGCGGTCATCGGCCGCATGGCAACATCCGATCCCACCGCCGCGGCTGCCCTGGCGTTGAACCTGCCCGCTGGACGGAGCCGGACCGAAGTCATCAATTCGGTCCTCGCCGGCTGGTCGGAAACGGATTTGCAGGCGGCCACCGCGTGGGTGAAGCAGTTGCCCGCGGGTCGGGACAAGAACGAGGCGTCCAGCAGCCTTTCGTGGCGCCTGATACGATCGGATCCGCAGGAGGCATGGGCGTTTGCGCAACAAATGCCCGCTGGAAATCAGCGGGACCAGATGATTGCGAACATTGGCAGTGCTTATGCCGAACAGGATCCGTCAGCCGCGCTGGCATGGGTGCAGAGCCTTCCAGCCGGCACAAAGGCTCGCACGGACGCGATGCGTTCGGTGCTTTCCAGCATCGCCCAAAACGATCCCGCCACAGCCGCTCGCTACGCCGCCGAACTGCCCTCCGCGCATTCGAAAGGATATTTGCTCGCGGACATTGCGGCCAACTGGGCGCGAGTGGATCCCCAGGCGGCGCAGCAATGGGCTCAATCGTTGCCGGAGGGCGAGGCCAGACAGGAGGCATTCCGCAGGCTCGGCAGCGCCATGGCGGAAACGGACCCCGTGGCCGCAGCACAATTTGCGCAACATCTCCCGGAGGGACCCGCCCGGGACGGTTACGTGGCACAGGTGGTTTCGAGCTGGTCACGATTGGACTTCGACTCGGCCCTGGGCTGGGTCAAAGAACTCCCGGACGGCAAAGGCAAAGTCCAGGCGTTTCGCAATCTGTCTTACGATTGGGCCGAAAGCGACCCCTCCGGCGCCGCCGCCTACGCCGCGCAACTTCCCGAGGGCGAGCTCCAAAAAACCCTTGTGAATTCCATCGCCAACAACTGGGCGCAATCCGATCCCTCCGCCGCGCTGACGTGGGCCGCGCAGCTTGGCAACGAAAAATCCCGCACTGAAGCGATCCAGGCGGCCGTTTCGGCCTGGGCAAATCATAACCCCGCCGAGGCGGCGTCCTACGTGGCCGGACTGCAGGACGGCGAGGTTCAGAAACGGGCGGCGCTGAACGTGGTGAGCAGTTGGTCCGGCTCGGACCCTGAAGCGGCGGCGAAGTGGGTGTCTGCTTTCCCGGAGAGCGAACTGCGCGAACAAGCGGTGCAGAACATCATCGGCTCATGGGCTCGCAGCGACATTACTGCCGCAGGTGAGTGGCTGGCCCAATTGCCGGCGGGCAATTCGAGGGAAAAGGCGGTCAGCAGTTTTGCCAGCCAGGCCGCATACTCGGGCAAACCCGAATTGGGCGCCGCATGGGCCGTCACACTGACGGACCCGCACCAAAGAGCCGGAAGCATCGAGACCGTTGCGCGCCAGTGGATGCGCACAGACGCGAAAGCCGCCGGCCAATGGCTGCTGGGCACCGACCTTCCCGACCAGCGCAAAGAGCAACTGCTCAAGAGCACCCAACCGTAGAGTCTCCAGGCACACCGTCTGCCACAGAGCTCGCTGCAACGCATCCGTGCGCGGTGCCTGCCGGTGATCTGCAACTCGATCGGGGAAAGGAGCCGCTGAATTCCCCTTCCGGTTGGAGCGCGGCGCAAAAAGGCATCGAGCGGGTTCGTTGGCATCCGAACATGAATTTCAGCACTCTGTTTTTGCCATCAATTCAGAAACAACGTAGGCTGCTGCAGCCTCAGCGCTCGGGAACGTGAAACTGCCGGATTTCCGGATGATTGTTCCCGGACGCGGGGCGAGTCACTGATGTTTCTTGTTGATACCATCGTCCTGGTAACGGGTGTGCTGCTCCTGCTCGGAATCGCATCGAGCAAGCTCTCCGCCCGGCTTGGGATGCCGGTGCTGGTGCTGTTTCTGCTGGTGGGTATGTTCGCCGGCTCGGAGGGCATCGGGGGCATTGACTTCGAAAATTACCGCCTGGCCCACGCGGTGGGAAGTGTGGCGTTGGCCATCATCCTGTTTGATGGCGGGCTGGGCACTACCATGAGCGCCATCCGGGTGTCCTGGCAGCCGTCGATTCTCCTGGCAACACTGGGCGTGCTGATCACAGCGGCCATCACCGGCCTGGCGGCGTCCTGGATTCTCAATATTTCGGTGCTGGAGGGCCTCCTGCTCGGAAGCATCGTCGGCTCGACAGACGCCTCCGCCGTCTTCTCGATCCTCCGCTCCGGTGGCGTGGGCCTGCCAAAGCGGATCTCTTCCGTGCTGGAAGTGGAAAGCGCCTCGAACGATCCGATGGCCATCTTCCTGACCATCGGCTGCATCGAGTTGCTACTCGGGCATGTCACGCTCGGACCCGGGCTACTGGGCCTCTTTGCGTCGCAAATGTTGATTGGAACCGTGGTCGGTTTGGCGGGGGGATTCGCCGCGGTTTGGGTGGTGAACCGGATTGAACTGGGCACGACCGGCATGTACCCGGTGCTGGTCAGCGCCTTCTGCTTTCTGACGTATGGCGCTGCGGTTTACCTGAAAGGGAGCGGGTTCCTGGCGGTCTATCTCGCCGGGGTGGTCATCGGCAACCGGCAGCTTTCCTTTCAACATGGCATTCGCCGTTTTCACGATGCATTGGCCTGGCTCTCGCAGATCGTCATGTTCGTCACACTCGGGCTGTTGTGTTTCCCCAGCCGCCTGCTGGACGTGAGTGGCAAGGCCATCCTGGTGACTTTGGTTCTCATGTTCGTGGCCAGGCCCGTGGCGGTCTGGATTTCCGCACTGCCATTCAAGTTCACCAAACAGGAGCTTACCTTCATTTCGTGGGTCGGTTTGAAAGGAGCCGTGCCGATCACTCTCGCCACCTTCCCACTCATGTTCGCCACACCTGAGCATTCGTTGCAGGCGTCGTTGTTGTTCGACGTGATCTTTTTCATCGTGGTCGCATCCGCTTTTGTCCAGGGCACCACCCTCACCCCGGTTGCCCGGATGCTCGGTCTTGAACGGCCGCTTGGCCCTCCCCCGCCCGTCACGCTCGAAATCAGCTCCCTGCGCAAGATCGATGGGAAGGTTGTGGATTACACTATTGCAAAAGACTCGATGGCCGCCGGACGACTGGTCAAGGAACTGGCCCTGCCCGCCGGAGTGGTCATCGCTCTGATCGCTCGAAACGGAAAAGTCATTCCCCCGCAAGGCACCACACGCATCCACGCGGGCGATCACGTTATTCTCGTCCTGCGGGCGGGCACGGAGTCGCTGGTTGACCAGGTCTTTGCCACCAAGACCGGGCAGCGCTCTGGCCTGCCTCCCGATTTCGAGTTCCCGTTTCGCGGAAGAACCACGGTCGGTGAGTTGGAACAATACTACTCGATCCATATTGACGCCCCGCCCCAGACAACCCTGGACGAGGTCATGCGGCGCGAACTTGGGCCGGAGCGCACAGAGATCGATGCGGTGGTCGAGTTTGAATGCCTCAGGTTCCGCATCCTGCGGCTCTCGGACGACCAGAAGATCGAGCTGGTGGGCATGTCCATCCTCCAGGAACCGGGTAACTCCAACTCGTGATTCGCCTGCGGGGATCCGGGCCAAAAAAGCACCGCGCATTCAGCGCTGCCTCGACAGCGACAACTCTTCTTTGGAGAAGCCGGGTCCGGTCTTAAAAGAACCGATGCCGGAATAAAAAGTTCCACTCGCGCCACGTTTCAAATCCTGCCGGGCTCCTCGAACATTCTTGCTTGCAGGGTTTTGCGCCGTTTCACAGCAGTTGGCATCACTTTCGCTTAGCATGAGTGACGATAGTCATGCTGAACGCAAAAACCATCCAGTGGGTGCGCCGGGCCGGGCATAAACGGCTCGGGGCCGCCTCGGTGCCTCCGCACCGGTCTTCACAAGACCGGAACGAGGTCGCGCTCGGCATTTCGATCCTCTCCCTGCGCAACGGTATTGATGCGGGGATCCATCCCGCCGGGCTGTAAGGAAACCCGGCAAAACGTTGTCCCCCGTCATGGCTGGTATCGATTTAATTCAAGATCTTGGACTGGTGATTTTGGCCGCTGCAGGCGCTGGCTGGTTTTGTCGGCGCGTGGGACTGCCACTCATCGCCGGTTACATCGCCGTGGGGATTCTCATCGGGCCCCACATGGCCTTGTTCACCATTATTGAAGACTCGAGCCGCATTCATTCGCTGGCCCAGGTTGGCCTGGTCTTCCTCGTTTTCCAAATCGGGCAGGGACTCCGCTTGCAGCGCCTCAAAGGAGTGGGATTGCCGCTGATCCTCGCGACCATCATTACCGTCATCCTGATGCTTAACGGCAGTCGCCTGCTCGGCTTTGTCCTGGGATGGCCCGGCCTGTACGGTTTGGTCCTGGCAGGAATGTTGATGGTGTCCAGCACTGCGATCATCGGCAAAACGCTTCGCGAAAATAACGCGCTGCACAGCACTTTCGGACAAATGGCCCTGACGATCACGGCCCTGGACGACCTGGTGGCTGTGATTATCCTGACGATGCTGACGGTGGCGCACACTTCGGCGATGACGGCTCCGGGCGGCTTTGCCGGCGCCACCATGACCCTGGCCGCAGTCATGATCGCCGTGCTTGTCATTGCGATCCTCATGCTTCCGCCGGCTCTTCGGCGCCTGGCCCGAAACCATTCCGGGGACCTGCAACCGCTCTTCATCGTGGGCGTGCTGCTGTTGGTGGCTTTGCTCTCTTACAAGGCCGGTTTCTCCGCCGCGATCGGCGCCTTCCTGCTCGGCAGTGTGGTCGCCAGCACCGGTCACAAGGCGCAGGTGGAACGCTCGCTGGGCGGGCTGTGCGAGGTGTTCGGCGCGTTGTTCTTCGTGGCAGCCGGCATGCTTTTCGATGTCAAGCTGCTGCTGAATCTCTGGCCCACAGCGCTCCTGGTGTTCGCTTTTGCCATGCTATGGCGCGCCTTCAGCTCGACGTTTGCCCTGATGCTGGTGGGCAACAAGACCGGCGAGGCCGTGCGCGCCGGAGTTTCCCTCACCCCCATTGGCGAATTCTCACTCATCGTCGCCCTTGCGGCAGTCAGTGCCGCGATTGTGCCGGATTGGTTCTATGCGCTGGCAGTCTCCGTCTGCCTCATGAGCGCGTTGACAACACCCCTTTCGATCCGTCACCCGGCCCGCATTGGCCAATGGATCGAGAGCCGGCAGCCGCGCTTCCTGCGGAGAGCGGCCGGTTTCTACCACGCCTGGATCGAGAGTTTTCGGCACCGACAGCGCTCCAGCCTGTTCTGGCGCCTCACCGGCCCGCGATGGCTGCAGGTCGTGGCACAGGCGCTGATCGTTTCGGGAATACTCGTCCTGGCAAAACCGGCGTACGCACTGGCTGAAAAATGGCTTTCACCCGATTGGCCGGTGCCTCACGCGCTGCCGCTGACCTTCTGGCTCGTTTTTCTGCTCATCCTGCTGGCTCCTATGGTGGCTCTGTGGCGCACGATCGAGGCGCTCTCCATGATCTGCGCCGAGGCCGCAACCCGCGGCTACCGCCACCGCGCCCGGATCCAGCCGGCATTCGAGAAAATGCTGCATGGCGCCGCCTTCGTGGCTGTGCTCGTCTGGATCTCCATGTTTATTCCGTACGAGGTTCTTCCCAAATGGAGCCTGGCCGCATTGCCGCTGATTGCCATCGTGCTGGCACTGATTTTCTGGCGCAAGCTTGTGCGCTGGCACAGCCGGCTCGAAATTGACTTGCGCGACCATTTGCAAGACCCGGCATCTTCAGCCGACACCCGCACGGCCAACCTCTGGCAGGAGCATAGTTACAACTGGAATCTGCTGGTCCGGGAACACATCGTCGGCGAGCACACGCGCGCGGCCGGTAAATCCATCCGCCAATTGCCGATCCGGCAGATGTTTTATTGCATCATTGTGGGCATTGATCGGCACGGACACCATCTGCCGAACCCCGAGGCCGACACAGTCCTGTACCCAAACGACCGGCTGCTCCTGTTGGGGGCGGAATCCGATCTGCGCCAGGCCGAGCGCTGGCTCAGCGCACCGGAGAAAGCCGCGCGGGAAGATGCGCGCAGCCTGGATGAACTCTGCCTGGACCAGGTGATGGTGCCTCCGGACTCACGCCACATCGGCAAGTCCCTGGGTGAACTCCAACTCACCCGGCAACTGGGCATCCAGGTCGTCGGCGTGGATCGCAGCGGCGCTGGACGCCTCACCGCGGGCAAGCTGGATACGCTGAGCTCCGGAGACCGCCTCCTGGTCCTGGGCACGCAGGAACAGATTGCAGACATGTCATTCTGGCTGCAAACGTGAGCCGGCAGCCCGCACTGAAAAAACAATCACACCAAAAAAGCAGGCAGCAGCAGCATTATTAATACTATGAAAAGAGCCATCTACATCACAAAGGCGGACATGGACCGGCTTCGTTCCCTGATCTCGCAAACCAAGGAGACGCGGGACGACCTGAGCGCACTCCGCAATGAACTGGACAATGCCCACGTGGTGGATCCGCAGGAAATTCCCGGGGATGTGATCACTATGAACTCGCAAGCCAGGCTGAAGGATCTCGAGGATGACGATGAAATGACCTACACCCTCGTTTTCCCGGAAAACGCCAGCATCGAGCACAATCGCATTTCGGTGCTCGCGCCCATCGGCACCGCCATGCTTGGCCAGCGCCAGGGGGAGGAGTTCGAATGGGAAGTGCCCGCCGGGCGCATCCGGCTCAAGGTCATCCAGGTCCTTTACCAGCCTGAGGCGGCCCGTCACTTTCACCTTTAGCAACCTGACGCCTTAAACTCAGGCCTTCGATGACTGTGACAAGATCGGGCCTGTCCCCGGGCAGCTTTGTTTCGTAAACTGCCCCGGGCCACCATTGATATGAAGTTGCCTGTTCGAGTTCGAATGACCGAGTTCATCGCCGCAGTCGTGGCGGTGATCTCGATCATCCTGCTAACCGAGCGCTCCGCCTGGCAGCAAATCAACAGATTGCGCCGGGCCTTGAGCCCGGAAGCCGTGCAACAGATCCGCTCCTCGGATCGGCTCCATACAGCCATCCTCGATATGGCCGTTGCGCGCAATTCGGCGGTGTTCAATCCCGGCGACCGCAGCGCATTCACGTCCGCAGGCGACCGCCTCGAAAAGCTGCTGCGCGAGGAAATTTCGATCGCAACGTCTCCCGCCGAAAAGGAACTGCTGCAGGAGCTTTCCCGGGAAACAGGGGTGTATCGCGCACTGGCTCTGGATTCGTCCGGCGCGAAAATCCTGGCCGGGCCCGGGGGCAAGGCAAGCGACCAACTGGCTCTCCTGCTGAACATCTCCGAAAAGCTCCGCGCCGCGAACGAAGCAAGCGTTCAGGATCTCCTGGCCACTGTGGATGCCCGGCTGACACGACTGCAACGGTTCCTCTTCGTCGCACTGGCGGGTTTGCTCATTTGCGGCGTGGCCGTCCTGGGGTTCACCTACCGCCGCATGGTAGGTCCGCTGCGCAGCAGCCTCGCCGAAAGCCGCGTGCTGATCGAACGGCAGGAAAAACTCGCATCGCTCGGCGTCCTGGCCACCGGCATCGCCCACGAAATCCGCAACCCGATCACCGCCATCAAGGTCCGGCTGTTCACGTTGAAGGGAAGCCACACACCGGGCACGGGAGAGTTCGAAGACTTGCAGGTGATCGAAAGCGAAATCAACCGCCTCGAGCGAATCGTCCAGGAGTTCCTGCGCTTCGCCCGGCCAGCCGAGCCGAACCTCATGCCTGCCGAAATTGACCCGTTCCTGCGCGAGGTCCACAACCTGCTCCTCCCCGAGCTCACGGAACGCGGCATCCGGTTCGACCTCCGCCTCGATGCCGGGGAAACCGTGCGCATCGACCCGGAAAAGATGAAGCAGGTCATGCTCAACTTCATCCAGAACGCCGCCGATAGCATCCCGGGACGCGGCACCGTCACTCTAAGCTCGAAAAAAGACCGGCAGGTGGTTGACGGACGCCCTCTCCCGGCCGTCACCATCAGCATTTCGGACACAGGCGAAGGAATCCCGCCGGAAGTCCAGAAGCGGCTGTTCGACCCGTTCTTCACCACCAAGGAAAAAGGCACCGGGCTGGGTTTGCCGGTCTCCGCGCGCATTGTCGAGCAGCACGGCGGGCTCATCCAGTACCGCACCGAACCGGGCAAGGGCACCACGTTCAGCATCTTATTGCCAATCGCAAACGCATGAAAGCAAAGTCCAGAATCCTGCTCATCGAGGACGACCAGAACATCGCCACAGGCCTGCGCAAGGTCATGCAACGGGATGGTTACGATGTGACTCTCCTGGCGCGCGGCGACGAGGGATTGGCTGCCGGCCTTGGCGACGCGTTTGATGTCGTGATCACGGACCTGAAGCTTCCCGGGCTGGATGGCCTGCAACTGGTTCGCGAGCTCCACCAGGCCAAGCCAAAGCTGCCCATCATCCTCATCACCGCACATGGCACGACCGAGACTGCCATTGACGCCACGAAGTACGGCGCTTTCGATTACATCCTCAAGCCTTTCGAGGTGGATGAATTGCTGGATGTGCTTGCCAGGGCGATCGAAACAAGCCGCCTGATGTCCGACGTGGTCGAGATCGGGGATGCCGCCACCACGCGCACAGCCATCGTGGGCAACAGCCGCGCCATGCAGGCCATTTACAAGGAGATTGGCCGCGTGGCCGCAACACCGGTCACGGTTCTCATCCGCGGCGCCACCGGCACCGGCAAGGAACTCATCGCCCGCGCCATCTATCAGCATAGTGACCGCGCCTCAGCCCCGTTCATCGCCGTCAACTGCGCCGCGATTCCCGATACGCTCCTGGAAAGTGAATTGTTCGGTCACGAACGGGGCGCATTTACCGGCGCCGATGCCCGGCGCCTGGGCCGGTTCGAGCAGGCCAGCAGCGGCACCCTGTTCCTCGATGAAATCGGCGACATGAACCTGAACCTCCAGGCAAAACTGCTTCGAGTTTTGCAGGAAAAATCCATCCAGCGCGTCGGGGGAAAGGAGCCGGTGCCCGTGGATGTTCGAATCATCGCCGCCACTCACCGTGACCTCGAAACCGCCATCCAGGAACAGCAGTTCCGACAGGATCTTTTCTACCGGCTCGGAGTGGTCACCATCACCATCCCGCCCCTCGACGAACGCAAGGAGGACATCCCGGAAATGGTGAAGTACTTCATGCGGCGGTACAGCAACGAATCGGGCGTTACGGCTCCTTCCATCCAGCCCGAAGCCATCGCCTTCCTGCAAAGCCAGGCCTGGCCCGGAAATGTGCGTGAACTGGAAAACACCGTCCGCCAGGCCCTTCTCCTCGCCAAGGATTATACCATCAATGTCGGCCACATCCGCGAGGTGCTCGCCAAATCCAGGCAGCCCATTTCCTCCCCCGGCCAGCCACATGCCGCCTACATCTCCGAACTGATGGACCGCGTCGAGCGGGGCGAGATCGAAAACGCTTTTTCCAAAATGCTCTCCGATCTCGAGCCGGAGCTTTATCGCCAGGCAATGCGCCGCACCAACGGAAACCTGACGAAAGCCGCCGGTTGGCTGGGTGTCACCCGCTTGAAGATGCGCGAAAAGCTCAAAGAATACGGGCTCTACGGCAGGGATGACCCGGGCAGCGCCTGACACATCCGTCCAAGTTTGCAGCAGGATGCTCCACACATGCCGCTTCCGCAGCTCACCCCCCCGCTGCGGGCGCCACGTTCGCATCACCTCGCAAAAGGATCACCCGGAGCGCATGGCATCTCCGGTTTGCCAGTATCCGAAGCGCTCGACGCCGCCGCCAGCATTTCCGCCGAAAGCTCCAGTGGCGCGCTGCACCGCTCCTGCAGGGCTCTCAGCGGTGTTTCATAGTCCCTGGCGCGGTAACGGCAGTAACGATCGCTGTTGCGCATCCGGCATATCCCGTTTGCCGCCTTAAGCGCAAGCAACTCATTCACCACCTCCAGGAACGACGGCACATCAATTGGCTTCTCGATCAACGCCTCGACTCCCAGGGCCACCGCTCGAGCGTGCTGGCTCCACTCTGCGGTAATGATGATCGTTGGCACCGCCGGGTTTATTTTCTCCATGCGCTTGAACACATCCCAGCCATCATCGTTGCCGAGATTCACATCCAGCACCACCAGGTCCACAGGCTTCGCTTTATACTGCTCGATGGCCTCCGCCGCATTGAATGCGGTAATAACATTGAAACCCTCCGCTCGCAGCAACTTCTCAAGCGATGCGCACACGGCGCAGTCATCATCCACGATAAGCAGATTCCTCATAACCAAAGACAGGTTGAGATTGTTTGGATTTGTAAAAGATAGCCGGACGCCCAAAGTCCCCGGCCTTCCGCTGTGCGCGCTGCGTCAGGGTCTCGGTCAGCACGGTGGTCATTGCTTCCAGGAGCGCCGGATACTCCACCGGTTCTGTCAGAACCATGTCCGCCATTAAAAAGTCCGCATGCTCCAGGTGAACGGCTTCATCACAGACCAGCACCACGGGCACCAGCGCGCAGGCATCTGTAATCGCCTGCAGCACGGCCGATGGTTCCCTCTTCGCGCCATACCGCGTGAATGGCATGTGGTAATCCAACACCACGACATCCACCAGGTTCTCGCGCAGGATCCGCAGCGCTTTGCCGCCGGTATCGGCCACAAATACCACGAAATCACTACCCTCAAGCGCCGGCGTGAGCGTCCTGCGGAAACTCGCGTCCGCACTGGCCAGCAATACTCTGTTCTTCAGTTCTGATTTCATTTCTACACCTCCACTTGCTCGAAACAACACCCGCCGACCGCCGCTTCCCGGCCATCTCAAACCGTTCCACTCGCAGGCTGCTGAAAACAGCACGGGTGTAAACGGTGTCGTAAAGGTCGCTGGCGAAATACAGGCGCGGCGAGAGCCGCTCCCGCAACAGCGTCGTCAATGCCGCGTCCACCCCCACTGACACCTGCGCGCACGTCGCATTGGTCCCGGTCACCTCCGAGTTGTCCAGACTGTGCAGGTAATAGACCCGCTTCTCAGGATACTTCAGGCACACCCCGATCGTGTCCGAGCCGGTCAGCGGCGTCGTTGTGTTGTCTCCCAGCTCCAGGTCCCCGATCTCCACCCTGCCCTGCTCCTTCCACAGCCGATCGAGATAATCCATCGTCCTGGGATGAACCGCATACAGGTACTTCGACGAGGCGCCAAGTTTCTGCCCCAGTTTCACGTTCTCTTCATGCAGCACCAGCAACCCGGACGGGTACCGCTCCATGGCGAGCACCGGCTCCATGACGGCTCGCATGTCCTGCCGATTCACAAAAGAGTTGGTCTCGAACATCTTCAGCTTCCCATCCAACACCAGGCCGGTCGGCTCATAAAGGGTCTCGGTAAGAAACTCCTGCCGCGACCAGGTGATCATTGGCCTCCAGCCGGTCACAGGCATCGATGTGTCATATTCGAAATGAATAATCTCGCGCGGTGCCCCGTATTGCTTAAAACAGTGCCAAACCCAGATGTTCACCACCCCGGGATTCATGCCCGAGCTGATGATATGCGCCGCGTTCCGCTTCTCCTCGCGGATCGGATGCAGGAGCGAAACAATCTCTCCCACGCCGCGCCGCGCGTCGTTTAATGCGGTGTTCACATAGGAAACTCCGGCCGCATCCGTGGCCTCCAGGATCGGCAGCGTGTCCAGGTCCGTCAGGTCCAGAACGATGTCAATCTGATGCCGGGCCAGCAACTCATGAAACCAGCGCGTATCCTGCGGCAGACAGAGCCGGCGCTGCAAAAACAGGTAATCCAAACGCTCGTGGTCCAGAAACGCGTCCTCAACCACTCGGTCGGTTTGATCCAAAAGCACAAGGCGCTCAAATTCGTCCCGCCTGGCTTGCAACCGCAACAGGAACGCTTGCGCCACATGCCCCGAGGCGCCCACGATCAGCATATTTGGACGCCGGTTCGCCAAAGGCCGCCAACGGGATCCGCTGCCCCGCAACCCCGTCACCTGCCCGGGCCGGCGCGAACGCGAACTGCCGTTGCGCCCGCCTGTCGTCTCCAAAAGGCGTCGTTCATCGTCAGAAGGCATCCTCCAGTTCCGCTCGTATGGGTGATCGATCATCTCTCTGGTTTGTTGTTTTCAGAAACATCCCGCCCTTGAAGTGACAGGCCGCAACCCAGGATCGCTCCGATGTTTTCCAGGGCTGCATGCAGCTTATGAGTTCGCTTCATAGGCATTTCAACCTTGTTATCCTGCGCGGCAGTTCCCTGCGCGCGCAGCCGGCAATTCTCTTTAGCTAAGTTCGTGCCACACCGGTTTTCACCGGATTTTATGGGGTTTTCCGTCTTTGGAGCTCGCAGGCGCGGCGCGCATCGGCACCTTTGATTCCAAGGCTGGTCTGTTTTGTTCCGCTCAGCCGAGATGCCCCGCCGCACAACGGCGCGCTGAAAGGGAAGGATGGAAATAGCAAAATGCGCTGGCGCAACAAGCCGACGCATTGCACAAAATCTGATGAGTGTTCCGCCAGCCTACGCCGCGGAACTTTTTCGTTCTTTGATGGAGGTGAGGATCTCGGCAATGGCCTCGGCCCTGGGCCGGGCGCCCAGGCTGCCTTTTCCATGCACGCGCACGCTCACAGCCCCGCTCTGCATGTCCCGAGGGCCTACCACCAGCATCGTGTGCACTTTCTCCTGTTCGGCGCGCTGAACCTTCCCGTTGATCTTGTCCGCGCTGAAGTCGCTCTCGGTGCGGACCATGTTCCGGCGCAACTCGCGCACGATCGAGTTGGCGTAATCAACGAGCGCTTGATCCTCGCCAATGGTCAGCACGCGCACCTGCTCGGGCGCGAGCCACAGCGGGAAGTTGCCGGCGTAATGCTCGATCAAAAAGCCGATAAACCGCTCGTGCGTCCCGAGCGGGGCGCGGTGAATGCACAGCGGAGTCTTCTCTGTGTTGTCGCGATCGCGATAGACAAGCCCGAAACGCTTCGGCACGGCAAAATCCACCTGGTTGGTCGCCAGGGTGAATTCGCGCCCGATCACGCTCCACACCTGCACATCAATCTTCGGCCCGTAAAAGGCCGCCTCGTTCGGCACTTCGATGTAATTGATCCCCGAATCAATCAACACTTTGCGAACCATGTCCTCGGTCTTTTTCCACAGCTCCGGCTCGTCCACGAACTTCTGGCCGAGCTTGGAAGGATCATGGGTGCTGAAACGCATCACGTACTTCTCGATGCCAAAGATCTTGAAATACTTTAGGTACATCTCGTTAACGGCGTTGAATTCCGCCGCAAACTGATCCTCCGTGCAGTAGATGTGCGCGTCGTTCATGTTCAGGGAACGCACACGCATCAGGCCGAACAGTTCCCCGGATTGCTCGTAGCGGTAGCAGCAGCCGTATTCTGCCATGCGCAGCGGCAGATCCCGGTAACTGCGGGGCTCCGCCGAGAAGATCCGGTGGTGATGCGGGCAATTCATCGCCTTCAGGTAATACCGGTTTGTTTCCGCGGCGTCGCTTTGCGCGGCGGAGGCCGCCGGAGCCTTGCCGTCCTCGGCCATTTCCATTGGCGGAAACATGCTGTCCTGGTAGTAAGGCAGATGCCCGGATGTCTTGTACATCTTTTCACGGGCCAGATGAGGCGTGCGCACCCGCTGGTAGCCGGCCTCGAACTCCGTCTCCTTCGCAAGCTGCTCCAGCGCTTCAACAATCGCAGCGCCCTTGGGCATCCACATCGGCATCCCGGGGCCCACATATTCCGTGTCAATGACGTAGAGGCCCATCTCGGCGCCAATCTTGCGATGATCGCGCTTTTTGGCCTCCTCGAGCATCTTGAAGTAGGCTTCCAGCTCCGTCTTATTCTTGAAGGCAGTGCCGTAAATCCGCTGTAGCTGCGGGTTGCGCTCATCGCCCTTGTAATAGGCCGATGCCACGCTGGTCAGCCGAAACGCGCCGATATTGCCCGTGCGCATCACGTGCGGCCCCGCGCACAGGTCCACAAAATCCCCGTTCCGATAATAGGAAATCGCTTCGCTCTCTGGAATGTCATCGAGATTGCCCAGCTTGAACCTGCTGGGATTATCCGGCCGATCGCTCAACCCGCCCAACCGTCCGCTGCGCGCGTCCGCAATCGCCTGCTCGCGCGTCACCACGACTTTTTCAAACATGTGGTTCGCCTTGATCTCTTTCTTCATCTCCTCCTCGATTTTCGGGAAATCTTCGGGGCTGATCCGATGTTTGAGATCCACGTCGTAGTAATACCCGTTCTCGACCGCCGGGCCGGACGCAAACTGCGCATCGGGCCAAAGCCGCAGAATGGCCGTGGCCATCACATGCGCGCAGGAATGGCGCATGCGCTCCAGCTCGTTCATCCGATGCCGCTCGTCCAGTGTCTTTCGCTCCTTCGGGAGTGTGTCTTCAGTCTGCATAAATCTTTCTCACAGGCCCCTAAACGCGAGGGCGAGCCGGCGTCTCGTCACCTCGCGATTCTTCGCATCATAATACTCCACCGGGTTGTAATTGTCTGTAAGGACGCGCCCGCTCGCGGGATCCGTCGCAACGGCACTGGCCATCGTTCGTTCAAACTCGTCGCGCACAGCCGGATGCACCAATTCAGAGTCCGGCACACGCAAAAATTGCGGCTCCTCCCGGTCCGTGGCGGTGAAGAATACCGCGCCATCGCCCAGACCGTGCATCCGCACACCCTTGAACACCGCCCGCAGGGTCCTGGCAAGCGAGGCTGTAAAGAAATCTTTCCCGGGCTCCACTTCCCCAAACATGTTAATCACCAGCACTCCGCCGGGACGCAACGATTTCCTGACAGATGCGAACGCCTCGCGGGTCATCAGGTGCGACGGCGAGGAATCCCCCAGAAACGCGTCCAGCACAACGGCATCGTAGGTCTTGTCGCAGCGGTTCAGGAAATGCCGTCCATCATCAATCACCAGCCGGACCTTTTTCGCATCGAAATCAAACCACTTTTCCGCCACCGGCACCACTGCAGGGTTGATTTCCACCACATCCACGTTCACCCCCTTGTCCGCAAAATGCATCGGCACAATCCCGACGCCCATCCCGATGCAGAGCACATCCTGGATGTTTGTGGTGTAGGCCTCGGCCATGCCCGAGAGCATGTATGTGAACACCGACACGCTCTGGCGCGCAGCGGGGTCATACGTGTTCTGCACCAGGTTGTCATTCAAATAATACCGCACGGATCCACTCTTCGATTCAACAACCTGCAACCGTCCAAAATTCGAGTTCCCCCGGTACCGCTCGATCGTTTGATGGTAAGTCCGCCCCTCGGTGGCAAACGGCCACGTGACACCGCACAGCGCGATCACCAGCGCGCCCGGCACGAGCGATTTCCTGTGATACAGTAAAAAGTAACCGGCGCACACCAATCCCAGCAGCAGACAGGTCAGGTAAAGGGTGACCGAGTTCGGCAGGAATGGAATCACGGCATATCCCACAAGCAGCGTCCCGGCAAAGCTGCCCACGGTGCCGAGCGCCGTCAGGCGCCCCACGTTGCCCCCAACGTTCCACACGCTCGATGTGATGATGCGCACCAGGAAAGGTCCCGTCATGGCAAGCAGCGCCAAAGGAATGAAAAACAGCACCGCAGACGCCAGCAGTGATCCGGCAGCGAGGTTGAAATCCAGCGCCCAATACGCCACAGGCTCGATCACCAGTAGCGTCAGCGCGCAGTAAAGCGCCGCGCCCAGAATCGCCCAGTACAAAAGCGGAAGCTTTTGTTTCCGGTCCGCAAGGCGCCCCCCGGCATAATAGCCGCACGCAAGCGCGATCAGGGTGACCGCGATCTGCGCCGTCCAGACAAAGTGGGAAGTGCCCAGGTAAGGCGACAGCAGTTTGGCCCCGAGAATCTCGATCACCATGATGGCGCCACCGGTCACCATGGCCGTGAAATACAAATAGCG
This sequence comes from uncultured Verrucomicrobiota bacterium, assembly GCA_964401575.1. Taxonomy (GTDB): domain Bacteria; phylum Verrucomicrobiota; class Verrucomicrobiia; order Limisphaerales; family UBA8199; genus CAYNZC01. Next base: position 51,817 of record CAYNZC010000006.1, on the reverse strand, counting down.
CCGCAACCCCGCCGGCACCTCCAGTGTCAGGGGCGAGTCAACGGTCGTTCGAGCGCGGGTTTCCGGACGGGCCATGCTCTGCCTATTCTGTTGCGGACGGGGTAGAGCCCTCCGCTTTTGCGGTCTTAAGCCGGTAAAGGAACCGGATCACGTCCATGGACATTTCCGGACGACCTGCCCGAGCTGCCGCCTTGCCGCTGGTTTCCTGGTAGATCAGCGATAGTTCCCCGTAATCCAGCCAGTAACCGCCACAACTCGGACACTGATCCACATGCACCTTTGTCGTGGGACTGAAAAAATGCCGCTTCAATTTCACACCCTCGCAGCGGGGACAGCCGCGCTTGGCCATCAAATCAACAACCACCGCTTCATCGCGCCGCACGGTGTTGAGTTTCGCGGCCACGGTCTCCCGGGCCCGCCCGGCTTTTTGAAGCTCGAAAGCATCAAACCACACGCCGCCGCACCCTTCATCGCACACATCCACTTCGATGGCGCCAACCTGCCACACTTTTAAATTGTTACTGCACGCTGGGCATTTCATAGGTTTCCCTCTAGCCAACAAGCTTTAAAGGGTATTCTCTGCCGCAGTGTAAGACAAGCATGCCATCTACGGGCGATTTTCACGTCGTCCCCAACCTCTCCCCCGGAACCAGGGGCCCAACCGTCCCCGTTTCCCTCGCCGCTCCGGATTCCAAACCATCGAACCAACAAGCCGGTTTCCTGGCGGTGATCGGGATCCCGAACTTTTTCGGAAGAGCCCCACGCAAACTCAACGCTCACCGTCCTTGGCGCTTGCCCCCCCCCTTGAACGCACAAAAAGCAAATCGGTCAGCTACTGTTGGACAGGCAAGCTTATCCAGGAAGTTTCTGCCCGTGTTGCTCAAACCATTGCCGCAGGAAGATGAGGTCTGCCGCATCCTTCTCACGATGGGTAGCCGCTTTCATTCGATAAAGAAGGCGGGGAGACGCAAACGGAATCGACACACTGTCGATCTCCCGCACCACGACATCCCTGGCAGCTTCCGCGTAGTCAATCCCAGCGGCCGAGCACATCAGATTCACCGGGATCTCGTCGGCGACACGAATAACATTGTATTGTTTGAGTTCGCCAGGCTTTAGGTCACGCACAGCGTTGTCGGGCAGAGTGGCCAGGGCTGAAAAGACTTTAGCCTCGTTTGTCTCGTCGCTCGCAACTAACAAATCCACATCCATCGTCAAGCGGTTGTAACCTGCGGCTCGCATCGCCCAGCCGCCTACAACCACATAGGAAGCAGCCCGCCTGTTCAACTCGCGGCAGAGATCCCGCAAATCCTCTACAGTGGGTTCGCGTGGCTCTAACTCCGGCGCGGCCGGGTGATCATTTTCCATAACCACTCTTCTGCTTCCTCGTGTGTGCGAAATCTGTGAACGCCCTTTGGCACGCGAATACCGCCAAAAGCCTTGCGCCAGGCTCTGGAGCGCGCCCTCGAATCGCCGCTCACTTTCAATGGATCAGGCGTCGCGGTCCGATGACCAACCACCTTACCAATCGTCTCTTCAACATTTACCGGCATTTTCATCACTGGAATTGGCCTGGAAACCGACACACGTCAACATACCGCAGGATGTTCTCACGTGAAAGTCATTTTGGCTTCTGATCCGCACTCGCGACGCTTCCAAATCAGGTAATTCCTCGATCCGATTCCTGCCCCGGTTTCTCCGTTTTCGCGGGACTCGCTCCAAGCCATGGCAACGAGCGGCTTGGAAGCAATGGGTGTTCACAACCAGAGCCGTATGGTTCAACGCGGCCGGGCGGCTAAACGCGCCCTGATCGGGGGACGGCGCAACACAGGCACGAGGACCGCGATAGGGTCACCCATCTCGTGCAGAAATTTCCCTGTAGCAAAATTTCCGTGTGCTCAATGTACTGCGTTGTTAGAGTTCCCGCGCGGATTCCGGTGCTTTACAATGCGACCATGAACTCTTTCCACACAAGAATCACAGCCTTCCTTCTCCTGTGCGCGTCCGCGCTGACAATAACCGCCGCCACTGCCGGCAACGCCGCCCCTCCCGGTCTCTTCGCCTGCACAAACCTCGCGGCGTGGTGCATTGTACCTTTTGACGCCGCGAGACGGGGTCCTGAGGCGCGGGCTGCCATGCTCCAGAGACTCGGCCTCACCCTGCTCGCTTACGACTACAGAGCCGAGCATATACCCACCTTTGACGCCGAGATGGAAGCTCTCAAACGACACCACATCCGGCTGCTTGCCTGGTGGTTCCCCGGAGAACTCAATGACGAAGCGCGCGGGATTCTGGATGTGCTCAAGCGACACGATCTGCGCAACGTTCAGCTCTGGGTGACTGGCGGAGGTGAACCTGCGAAAGATCAGGCGGAGCAGAAAGCCCGTGTGGAGGCCGAGTCCCGGCGCATACAAGCCATCGCCGAGGCTGCGGCCCATATCCGCAGCAGCGTCGCCCTGTATAACCATGGAGGGTGGTTCGGCGAACCGGAGAACCAGATCGAAATCATCGAGCTGCTTAAATCACGCGGATGCACAAACGTAGGCATTGTGTATAACCAGCATCACGGCCATACCCACCTCGATCGCTTTCCGCAGCTCCTCGCCAAAATCAAACCCTACCTGCTGGCCATGAACCTGAACGGAATGACCAGGGACGGCGAAACAACAGGCAAAAAAATTCTCCCGCTCGGACAGGGAGATCTGGATCTGCAACTGCTCCGGATCATCAAGGACAGTGGATGGTTCGGGCCCATAGGAATTCTGAATCACACCGTCGAAGCTGATGCGGAAGCGCGGCTGCAGGATAACCTGGACGGCTTAAACTGGCTTGTGCGCCAGATCGAAGGCGGCCCCGCCGGCCCAAAACCCAAGTCTCGCTCCTGGCCCAACCCCTCCCGGACGGATTAACCCCGCCTCCCGATGTGCTGCTCGAAACGAAAGCAGCAGACCGGCCAGGACCATATCTCTGATCATCATGGATCGGGCCCCGCGCCGCAACAATTCGACGCGCGACCCGCAATCGCTCACGGAATCAGTTGCAGTACGCAAATTCCCTCTTTACGCGAGTTCCGACCGCCGTCGCTGGAGATCACCAATCGGGGGCCGCAGGCCTTACGTCGCTAACCACTCACCTGCACGTAGCTCGATCCTTTTGCCTTGCAGATCGGACAGGTCTCCGGCGGCGTCCCAAACTCGATGTGGCCGCACACAGGGCAGAGATAGATCTTATCCTCTGGCAGGTCTCTTCCCTCCCGAACCGCCTCGAGCGCCATCTTGTAAAGCTCCGCATGCACAGCCTCCGCCTTGGACGCATAATCGAACATCCGTTTGGCCTTGTGCCCGTCAGCCACGGCTTGCTCGATCATCGGCGGATACATCGTTGTGAATTCGTAGGTTTCATTGGTGATTGCGGTGACGAGGTTGTCCGCCGTGGACCCGATGCCGTCCATCGCGCCAAGGTGTCCCTCCGCATGGATGCGCTCGGCTTGGGCGGCCGTTCGAAATAGCTTCGCGATATTCGCAAATCCGTCTTTCTCAGCCTTCTTCGCAAACGCGAGATACTTCTGGCTGGCCTGACTTTCACCCGCGAACGCTTCCTCCAGATTTTTGGCAGTGGTATTCATAATGGATCAGTTTCTAACAACTTCTGCTAACGATAGTGAGACTCTCCGTAAAGAAAACCTTTTTCAAATACGGGCGCGGAATGCCGCTCGGTTCAGGCTCCGATTCTTTCAGCGTCTCGCGGTCCAGTGTCTCGATGGGGTCATCGCAGTCCGAGTCCTCGCCAACGTTGACACCCCCCGGTTCGTGGAGAAGATCCTTCGCCACCCCGGCGCCGGGCACGGTCCTCCTCCCCCGCCCCTCCCGCCGCGTGCTCCACGCCAACGTGGCAGCTACGGCAACGCTCCCGCCGGCCTGCCACCGCTGTCCAGGGTGCGAGCCGGACTGTCCGGAGCCAGGCGGTAGTCGCGCCGCGCATCGTCCACAAACTTTGGATCCGTCATGCACGAGTGAAGGTCCATACCGCGCCGCTGCATGAAATCTGCAACGGTTTCCGCCTCCACCTTCTGGTTGCCCCAGAGCACCCATGCGCCATGCGGCTGAAACCAGCAGTTGCCGTCCATCGTGAGGGCGGCGGTCCAGTCGCGTCCGTGCAGGCGCAAGAGGCTGTCGGTGGCGCGACAAAAAATGTTGCTGCGAATCACCATGTTGGTGGTAGCGGAGGAGTTGTCGTAAAACATGAGGTGGCGCCCGTTGGGATCCGGCCGCTGGCCGTGCGCCCAGCCGAGCCCCGCATCCACACACGTATTGTGCTCGAAGAAAATGTTGCGCGTCACGCTTTCCGGGCCGCGATTCCAGAACTCGAACGAGTATTCGCTGTTCCAAATCACATTGCGCCGGTAGGTGATGTTCTCCTGCACGTTGGTTCCATCGCCCTGGTTGGTCAGGGCGGCATCGTAAATCTCCCAAATGCGGCAGTCCTCGACCAGACAGTCGTGCGCGCCGGACCAGAATTCGATTCCGTTGCCGAAGCGGACCGGATGGCCATTCGCCCGCGTGAACTGGTGGCCGCCGCCAACGAATGAGATGTCGCAGCCCCGGATGGTGATGTGGTGCGTGCCGCCCCCGCCGATGCCGTGGGCCGCCCCGTAACGCAGGTCGAGGTTTTCGTATGTCACATACCCGCGCCCGCTCTGGTCAATGATGTGTTTGCGCAACGCCAGTTCAATGCTTCGGCGCCGCGTGGCCGGATTGGAGTCCGAACGGAGTTTCACCTGCCACGAGCGCGCGTCATAGAGGTAATCACCCTCCTGCCGCAAGTCGGCTTCTTTCCACTTCTTTACGCCGGTGGCCCTGCCGTGATCGAAGATGATGTTGCCCACATCCACTGACAGGGGAACCTCCTGGTTGCATCGCGCTTTGACGATCCGCCCGGGCATCAGCCACAGCGTGCCATCCGGCGGCAGCATCCCGCCGAGAAAAACAGTGAGCCGGGCGTCATCGGCATTCTGCCGCGCGTGGAAACGGAGCGTGTACTCGGTCCAGTTTGTGCCTATGGGAGTATGCGAGGTTTCAGCCGTGGCGTAGGAAGTCCACGGCGCGCTATCCTTCATCAAGGAGACCGAGGCCGGCGTGAACGGACGCGTGGCCTTTGCGCGAAAAGTGAGGAGGTAATATTCGCCATCGCGCACGGTCAATCCCGGGAAGGACAACTGCAGGTGATTGGCGCGCGTCCCCGGGTTGCGGCAGTCAATCCTCAGCACAGTCCCGGGTTCCCCGGCCTGCTTTTCCCGGCCGAGCGTGCAGGCGGCGCCAGTTTCCTGGTGCAGCCACCCGTTTTCCGGACGTAAATGGACCGGGACGCCGACCGGCTCAAAGCGCGACGGCACAGTCACCCAAAGACCCTTGCCGGCAGCTTCCCAATCCTCGGGACGATCGGCAGCCGCCGAGCCCAGCAGCACCGGCTTGCCACCCTCGCCAAAAGCGCCATAGGTGATGACCCCCTGATCGCTGCCGCTCTGCGGGACCAGTTGACCGCGCCACGCCTGGCCGCGCCTGAAGAGCACACGGTCACCCGGCGCAAGCGAGGCACGATTCACCCGGGCAAGGGAACGCCAGGCGGTTTCGGGCTGCGCGCCGCTTCCCGCATCGTCGCCCCGCGCTGCGTCCACGTAGAACGTTCCTGCCCGCGCGTCGGACCCGGCAGCAACAATTACCAGCAAGAGGGCGGCGGCCAGAAACCCGAGCCATGCGGGGCAATCGCCCGATATTCGCGAGCTTTCCACAAGGCGCCGCCTAGTCATCTTTGTTCCCAGGCTTGACGAAGTTCCATTCCACAACGGCGGCCAGACGCCGGGTCTGGAGATGCGACTCGGCCTGTTTCACAAGCTCGGGATGCTTTGCCGACAGGTCGGCCGCTTCGCAAGTGTCCTCCTTCAAATTGTACAATTCAAGCGAGGTTCCCTTTTTCTTGAAGGTCTTCACAGCCTTCCAATCTCCAAAACGGACCGCCTGCGTATGCGCGTCTCCGGCGGCGCTGTGCCGTTCCCAGTAGAGAAACGGATGCTCCTTTTGCGAGGCGTCCCCCTTGAGTGCCGGAAGAAGCGAAAGCCCGTCGATGCTTCGGGTCGCGCTTGTGCCGGCAACCTCGAGGAACGTGGGCATTAGATCCCAGATGCCGCAGAGATGCGCCGAGGTCGAGCCCGGCTTGATAACGCCCGGCCACCATGCAATGAACGGAACCCTGATCCCGCCTTCGTAAACCGAGCCCTTCCTGCCGCGCAGGTTTCCGCTGCACCCGAAATAATCGGGATCGGCTCCGCCGGCCACCGCCGCGCCATTGTCGGCGGTGAAGATGACGAGGGTGTTCTTGTCCAATCCGTTCCGCCGCAAAACGGTCATGAGGTCCCCCACGTATTCATCCAGCAGGGAAATCATGGCGGCATAGGTTGCGCGCGGGTATTGGCATGGTATGTAGCCTTTTTCACCAAGGTAAGGCCTGTCCTCGAACTTGCCCTTGTATTGTTCCAGGGCGCGATCCGGCGCCTGGAGCGCCATGTGCGGAAGGGTGTAGGCCATCTCAAGAAAAAACGGCCGGCTCTTGTGGTCCTCGATAAACTCCATCGCAACCTTGTGAATCTGGTCCGCGGAATAGACGTTGCCTTTCCAGCCCGCATACTCGACCGGGTCATCGGGATGCTTGATGTTGATGTTGGTCGGATGAACGCTGAAGGGCGGATTGGGCAAAACCTCCCTGGTTTCGTTCCGCCACAGGTGCGTCGGGTAGTAATTGTGGGCCAGTGCCTGGTCCAGGTACCCGTAAAAGGAATCAATGCCTTGAAGGCCTGGAACGCCGGTGGATCGAGCGCCACCCAACCCCCACTTGCCCATCACCGCCGTGGCGTAGCCGGCTCGCTGCAACTCCGTGCCCACCGTCTGCATGTTCGGCGCCAGCGGCATCTGCCCGAATTCCTGCCCGTCATCATACCCGCCAAGCTCGTAGTTGCCGCGAATCAACCCGTGCCCCGTATGCATCCCGGTGACAAGGCTGGCCCGGCTCGGGGAACAGAGATGATTGGCGTAGAATTGGGTGAGCACCATCCCGTTGGCAGCCAGTTTGTCCAGGTTCGGAGTCTGGATCTTGTCCTGTCCCAAAGCCCCGATGCTGTAATAGCCCATGTCGTCCGCCAGCACCAAAACAATGTTGGGTTTGGCGGCGCCCGCCAACCCGGCAGAGGACAAGGCGATCAGGAGTGTGGCCAGAACAGCCAAATGGAGCATTTTGATATTCAGTTTCATCGCGGTTCTCGGCGGTGTTCTTCCTGGCGCGGCACCGCCCGCACACCAATTGCGTCACAACGCCTCTCCGCGGACAGTCCGCAATCCATCGTTATCTCATTGTCGTTTCCCCTCCAAAACGCAAGGCGATTCTCATTCCCCGCAATTCGACCCCCTCAGATCGCCGGGCCGGTGATTGTCCCGCAGCGCCAGTTTGGTATCAACGGACAATCCGCTCCCCGCGCGGCTGAAAATCGGGCGTAAGAATTTGGCATTGCGCCACCTGGCCAATGTGCGTTCCCCTCACCTGCCAGAGAACGCGCTTGTCCGGGCTCAGCTCAAAGATGTGCGCGCCAACGCGGTCGCCTGTGTCGCTCGTGTTCCAGTTGCACACGATGGTATTGCCATTGGGCAGGCGTTGGAGCCCCGCGAGTGTGCCAAACTGAATATCTGGAAGCCATTCGGCATCCACTCGCCAGACGACACGGTTGTCCGCATCGTATTCCGTAATCTCGCCCCCGGCCGAGATGAGTGTATTGCCGTTGGGCAACCGCAAGACCGCGACGGGATCCGGTTTGCGCGGAAACTCCCGAATCACTTTGCCGGCTGCGTTGTATTCCCGCACCGCGCCTTCAGCAGTGAATGGCACAAGGTAGGTGCCTTCCAGCGTCTTGCGACACATCCGGAATTGAGCGTGCGGAGTCTTCTCAGTCGTCTGAAGTTTGATTTCGCGCAAGATGCTGCCTTTGCGGTTGACCTCGATGAGGCGGCACTCGCCGACAATGCCGATGAGCACATTGCCATCCGGAAGAGGCTGGCAGTTTGGAATCTCATTTGGCTTTGAGGTTTTGTATTCCCAAACGACCTTCTTTGCCCGCGTCACTTCACGCACCCCCTGGTAATACGTGGTAAGAATGTTTCCACCAGGCAGCATCCAGACATCCTGCGGATGCGGCACGGAATAATCCCACACGACCTGGCCACGCTCGTCGAGCAGCGCCACGCGATCATTCGCGTGCTCGGCGATCAGGCAGGCGTAGGGGCCCCGCAGGTTCTCATGCCAGAAGTTGCGTCTCAGCGGCGGCGCCGTGCTTTCAGTGCCGCAGGGATTGGCCGGGTCAACATCCAGGACGGGCCACACAAGCTCACCCCGAAGCTGCCCGGCCTCGTTTTCATACGCTCCCAGGCGGGGGGCATTGGAATCGAGCCAGAGATAAATCGCATGCCGGTCTTCCGGCGAGACCACTTTAAGGTGCGCTTCGGTTGCAAGCGCTCTGCCCACGTTGCAGTAGCGGGCGCCAAAACGGCCCGGAATCGTCCGCGAGCCGCCGTGAATGCCGCTGTATTCGGTGGCCATCCCTCCCCACATCGCCCCCGAAAACCAGAAGACATCCTCGCGGAGGGCGTTGTAGCTCATGTCTTCAGGCCCTTGATGTCTTTTCACATGGCAGGGAATGCACGTTTGTTCAAAGATCGGCTTGATCTGACGGTAATAGCTGATCGGCTCGACAGGCTGCAGCTCCGGCTGGAGTTTGGATGGGGATCGCTGCAAAGCCGCCGGCGCGCGGGCCAGTTGGGGCGCTTGCCGGGTGTTTTCGTGGCATCCCTGGCAGCTCAACTGCTCGCCCGGATGCGCAAAAGCGGTCGAACGCATGGACTGCACGGCCCGATATTGCTCATCAAGCACCTGGAAGATCAGCCCCTTGGCGACTGGCGCCTCAAAATAGACGCTTCCATCGTCCTCCACGGGCACGATGCCCAACGGAATGCGCGGCGTATTTTCCCGTTCATAGCCGATCATGGGCAGACCCATCTCGTGGTTTTCTTTGAGAATGTTCTGCGTTACCCGCAGCCATTTGATTTTTACATCCGGCGGAAACGGCAGGTCCGAATCGTAAACATTCATCACCGCAATGGTCGCGGGGCGCCTGCCGGTGGCGTCCCCGGCCGGCCCGGTGCGCGGCGGAAGAACCGGCGGCGTTGGGCGGGCACGCAGCGGAATGGGGTCAATCATGCGCAAACGCTCGTCGGGCGCGCAGGGAAGCAGCGCGTGTTCGGCCAACAGCTCCTTGTTCCCAAAACGATCGAGCAACACAACGTCCTCCCACGCATTGCACAGCATGAAATCCTCGCTCAGCGGCCACGGCGTGCCGTATTTGTAATGCAACCTCGCACCCAGCTCGGTTTCCGGGAAAGGCTCGTCCGGAGTGAATCGCTTTATCTGGGACATGTGCCCGTCATCGGGCCGGCTGATGTCGAGCAAGCCGATTGATCCGTAAACCTCTCCATGGTGGGGAGCGGACGTAAACACGTAGAGGGGGGAGTTGGGAATCGCGCGGATGCCCATCTCAACCAGCGGCGTGCCAATCCGGCTGTCGTTGCCGCCACCCTGCCAGGGCTGATGATCAGGGAAGGTGTGGTAGGGATGCGGATAGTTGCCATGCGGCGCGCGCGGGTCCGTTCCATCCGGGCCGGAAACCCAGAAACGGGTGCCGAGGCAATTCTCCCGGTCCGTGTAATCCCATCGCGTATAGACCAACTGGCCCTTGTTGTTCACGCTCGGATTCCACTCCGACGTCTCATAGTAACTTAACGGAACGATATCGGCGCCGTCCGCCTTCATCGAAAACAGCGTGTACGTCCGCACCTGCAGGCCCGAGAAACACCGAATGAACCCGCCGCGGCGTTCTGAAACAAACGCCACTCGTCCGCCCGGCAGCCAGCAGGGATCAAAATCGCCTTCGTTTCCATCTGTAAGCTGTGTCAGGCCCGTGCCGTCCGCGTTAACCTTGAACAGGTGAAAAACCGTGTTGGCCGCATAAACCCATTTGTGCTCGCGGTTCGCCGTCCAGGCGAACACGATCTGGCGGCCGTCAAAAGACAGGTCCGGCGTGGCAAACGCGCCGTGGTCAAGCTTCCGTCCCTTTAAACGACCATTCTGCACGGTGGCGTTTTCCAGAATGTTGACAAGACGCGGCGCGGTTTTGAAATCGCGCAGCACGTAAAGCCCTCCGCCAGGGAGCGCGTTGAAACCGAAATACTGAGAGACAAAATGCCCGCCTTGAACATCCTCCGTCCGCGGGTTCGAGCGGACCGAGCCTTCAAAGGTGCCCCGCGCCACACAAAGCAGTTGGTCAAAATCCAGCAATGGATTCCGCAGCGCGATCTCCCGGCGGAGGGCGCACGCAGCCAGGTAGAGTCCGAGGTTCTCCGGACTGCCCGGTTTCGTGGCAGCGGCCGTGGCATGGGCATTCAGTGCGGAATAATCCCGTTTCAGTGCCCGGAGGTCCAGGCCAGGGTTCGCTTGCACAAGCCAGTCCAGCAAGGCGCCGGTTCGTCGCAAAGCAGTCCCGAGCGGCCCAACGTCCGACTCCCAAATCAATGCGTGTTTGTCGTAGGCCTGTTCGGCAACCTTGTCCTTGTTGAACGAAGGCGGAAGCTGCCGTGCCAGCGGATACTCCAATTGGCCCGGGGCGAAGACATTGCTGCGCCAGTTTTCGTACTCCGCAAGCCAGAAGCGCAACACGCCATCACGCAGTCGTGAGGCCGAAACGCTCTTCAACCCTCTCGCCGCAATCGCTTCAGCCAGGAGCCGGCGCCCGGCGCTCACATCCTTCGCGGGCGGCATGGGTTGAAACGCGCCAGACATGCCGCCCTGCATCAGGCGGGGCCAGATCCCCGTCTCGGGCGACAGGGTCTGCGTTGTGAAAACAACGGCAGCCTTCCGCTGTTCCGAAAGATCCGCCACCGGACCGGAAAAGCCCCGGTCAAAACGCCACAACCCGATCGTGCGCCCATCGGCCACGGGCGCCTCCGCGCTGGCGCCGGAAATCTCGCGAGCAATGTTGGAGATTCGCACCCAGTGTATCTCTCCGTCACAACCAAGCCCGTCTCCATCCAATCCGCCCATCACCAGCGAGCCTGAAACCCGGTCGCCCTGACGTCGCGCAATCGCCTGCTCGCCCGCCAGTTTGCCATCCGCAAACAGCCGCGCCCGATGCTCCTCGAACACCATTGCCACATGATGCCACTGGCCATCCGCCACATTTGCCTCGGTCCGGATATGGTCCGGCTGGCAACCCGGCAGATACGCGGTCAGAAAACCATTTCCAGGCTGGGTGAATACTTCCCAGTGGGTTGACGACCGTTTGGGTTCGTTCGCAATCAGAATGTTGTAGCTCTTCGCGCCATTCAGCCGCGCATAGCACTCCAGGGTCAAAGGCAACTGTCCGTAAATCGACTGGCCCGCAACCTTGGCCGCCTGGCGCGATGTCATCAGGCCCGGGGACCTGGCGAGCGCGCCTTGCGCTGTCACAGGAGCGAGGATCGTTACCGCCAACAGCAGGCACGCAACGGGTTTTCGGGGGAAGAATGTCGGTTTCATGCAATTCGCTCTGTTTGGCTCATTGGGACAGCAGGTATTCAACCAAATCGTTGATTTCATCCGCGGTTAACTGCGAAGTCAAGCCGTGCCGGTCATGACGGTTTGCGGACGTCAGCACTTCGCGCAGGGTCGCCGCCGAACCGTCGTGCAAATAGGGCGCGGTGCGCCAAACCTCAATCAACGTGGGCGTGTCGAACACGTCCGTTGTCTTGTCAAAACGGTTGTGTGTCCCGACATCGTAACTTTTCAGGTCCGTGAATAATGGCCCCGAATGGCAGCGCGCGCAACCGGTTTGCCTGCCGTGAAAAAGCTTCTTGCCTCGCCGGGCGGACAAAGAAAGCTTGCCGTCCTCCAGACGCGGGCTGGGCAAAGCCTTGAGCGTCTTTAAATAGGCATCCAGCGCCGCGTCCACCTCCGGAGGTTGCATGGTAAACAGTATATGTCGAACCCCGGAGCGGACCGCGGTCCCGGCGCTTTCCCGCACGCCAATGCTCATCGAGGGCGGAGTTTGAAACGCAAGCAGCAGGCTCTTTGTGTTCTTGGGATTGCCGGTCCCGTCATTCACCAGGTCCCAGTTCAGCGCGTCCACCCGCCCGCCCCCGGCATGACAACTAGCGCAGCTCTGCCAGCCCTGAAAACAGGCGCGCGCATCGTTGAAATGGAATTCACCACGCTGCGCAACGGTCATGCGCGGTTTTGGTCCCAGCGGAATTGTCTCAGCCCGCAGATGCCGGCTATCGAGGTCGATGGCCGTGAGTGTGTCCGAGAAATAGTTTGCCGTGTAAATCCTGCGCCCGGCCACCACAACACTGCGCGGACCGAAATCGCCTTCCGGCAATGGTCGCCGTGTCCTGACATCCGCAAGAATTGAGAGATCGTTCGCCACGCTGGATGCCGCGCAGGTTTTCTCGCCGCCCGGTCGTGCCTCATCGGCCGCCCGCACGGCAAGCTTTCCAAGGAGTTTCGGAAAATCAATCACGCTCACTTCATGCGTGCCCGCATGGGCAACGACAAGCGTCCCCCCTTCGGCGCTCCAGGCAACGCCCCACGGATTCGCGGAACCGCTGTCAAGTGTGTCGAGCAAAACCGTGTTCAGAACCTCCATGCGATCAAGAGCGATAATGGTTTTGGCGTTGGTGTTCATCCACCCGCGATCGATTTGAAGCGTCGGAAGGCGAAAACGGGCAAGGATATGTGTAACCACGGCGAATCGCCCATCCGGAGAAATCCGAAGGTCCTGCAGTGAACCGCTGCCATCCGGCAACTCCAGTTCCTTCACCACCGCGCCTCTCGCAGTGTCAATCACGCTGACAACCGCCCCGATGCGTTCTCCATCGGCCCGCCCGGTTGGCAAATGATTGGCCACCAGCAAAAACCGCCCGTCGCGCGTGATCGCCGCCGCCACGGGCTCGCGACGAACCGGAATGCGGCGCAACTCCTGCCGCGTCGCCAGACGAATGACGCTCACGTCGTCATCGAAACGGTTGCAGACATAAAGCGTCTTGCCGTCCGGTGACAGCACGGGCGCCATGGCAGTATGCCCGGCGGACAGCCTGCTCGTCACGCGGGCCTGATTCACATCCACGACACAAATTTCGCTCCGGGCCGCCGCACAGGACACGAACAACGTCCCCCCGTCGGAAGTCAGCGCCAACCCGATTGGAGTGGCGGGCGTGGCGATGGCCTTTGCCACTTTGCGCGTGGCGAGATCAACAACCAGCACCCGTCCGGCGCCGGCACACGCCACATACATGGTTTGTCCATCGGGCGCGGCGGCCAGCGAAGACGGCGCAAGCCAGCGTGAATCGGAAATGGCGGCCAAAAGCTGCCCGCCGCACAGCCCAAAGAAAAACCAATGAACCAGACGCGCTTTCACCGGATTTGCCTTTTCCACGCCGCGTAGCAATCGCCCGTATAACCGATATCCCCGGAGATCCTTTCCGCGCAAGTGAGCACCATCCTCTCCAGGGCCGGCTGCGTACCAGGATTCAGCAGGCTCACCAAACCGGTAACCCCGACCCCCGCCACCGGCATCTGATTCAAATCAAACACCGGCGCACCAATGCAATAGATTCCCACGATGTAATCCTCGCGATCGTACGCCAGCCCGCAGGCGCGAACCCGGGAAAACTCCTCAAACAGCTTCTCCTTGCTCGCCACCGTGTGCTCCGTAAACCGCTTGAGCTTACGGGGCAGATGCCGCCGCGCCTCATCGGGAGACAGAAATGCCAGCAGCGCCTTGCTAAACGCGCTTGCATGCACCTCCACCAGGCTCCCGGGCAGCACCTGGAGAAACACACCCGCCACCGGTGTCACACAGTCCAGCACCAACGCGCGGTCCTCCCGCAATCCGTGCAACTGCGCCGTCGCTCCCGAAGTCTCGCACAACCACTCCAGGTGCGGACGCGCGCGCCGGCGCAATTCAAATCGCGCCTGCAGCGTCATCCCCAGGGTGAAGAATCGCGTGCTCAACCGGTAAGCCCCGCCGGCATCCACCTCCGCGTAGCCCCGTCCGGACAGGCATTTGAGAATGCGGAACACGCCATTGACCGAAATCCCCAGTTCCCGCGCCAGCTCCGTAATGCCGCAACCATGTTGATTCCGCGCCAGGTATTCCACAATGTCCAGCATTTGCTCCACCGCCGGCACGGCATACTTTTGCCGGGCGGAACCGGGAACCGGCCTTTCGGATACAGTCATCGTTTTATTAATTAAATGCTGTTTTATAAGTAAAATGCAGCAAGCCACCCGCGTCACGCAAGGCAAATGTCAAAGGGTCGGTCACCCCCCCCCGTATTTGAGAGCGAAAAGCCATTCACCGCCTCGACGGGGCGCAGGCCCGGAGGACCGCAAACGTCTATACAACCCGGCCCACCACACATCCACAAAGGTCCAGCGGACCGGCACAAGAGCTCAAGGTGTCGGTCCTGACGCACCCGGGGCAAATCTCCACGGTTGCTTTCCGCTTTCCACTTTCAGGTTTAGTCCTTCATCCCTTTCCCGTTCAATCTTCGACGTTGGACGCTCGATGCTTCGTTTCAGTGTTCCTCCGATATGATACGTAATCCCGTCGGCGGCTGAATCTGCGGACGGTCGCGATACGCAGTCCACATTTCGTCCACGAAAGTGCGGTGAGGAAAATGATAGCCCCCGCCGCTAAGTACTTTCCAGGCTTGTCCCTGCATGAAATCGGCGTCTGTGGTCATGCCTGTGGCGGTCTGGATTCTCGAAAGGTCAGAAGGGTCATCCGGGACGAGCATCCAGCGATCAACGTAATCAAACAACTGGGGATGGTTCCAGGCGGTTTGCATGCCAGGAACGAGCCGGGCTGCCAAAGCCCCCCCGACCCAACTGGCGCTGGTGCAACAACGGCGGTAAGCCTCCCCAATCGTATCTTTCCACTGGGCGGGAGGGAGATGCTCGTAGGGACCCCAGCCAGGCTTCGTTGCCTCACCGTTGATTCCCATGTGTCCGCCGTAAACAGCCCTCTGCGGTTTGCTGTGCCACGAATTGGTGTAGGTTCCCGCAGGCGGGGTTTCGGTCACATAAATGGTCTGCATGTCTTCGCCGAAACTGGCCGAAACGGATTTCATCTGTGACTGGTTCAGCAAGACGCCCGCGAGCACGATCGGAAACTTCCGGCCAGTGCCGTGACCGCCATGAGCCGGCCACCCAGAGTGCCCTTCTTCAACCAGTCCGAACAGGTCAATCCCATACTGGACCATATAGACCAGGAGCGGCTCTTTCTGCTGGTCTGTAAAATTCAACGTCAGCAACAGGCCCGCGAATCCCACCACGTAACCGTTCTCGCGCCCATAGCTCGCCATATACTCGGAGGGCACATCCAGGCTGTAGAAAACGGAGTCCACCCATGGCCTCTCAAGGTAACCCTCGAATTCAGAGAGCGAAGGCACATGGGCAACCGGGGCAAGTTTGGGCAGGTGATTCCGATTCAAATGGCGCGAGAAGTAGATATTCGTTGCGCCTTGCGCATACGAAGGGCGGAAAGCATCCGGAGGCAGAGGAGCGGAGACACAGGTCAGAATCGAAATGGATGCAACCGGGCTCTCTGACCTCTCTATCGGACGCATCACATAAGGCAAGTTGGTGCTCGAAACACTGCGGGAGGAGACGAGTTTGTTGTCTGGCGCCAGGGTGATCGGGGGATAAACTCGCAGGCTGGCGTCGTAACGCGACAGCGTAATGCGGCTGTCAAACCCACTGCGCTGAATGTTGGGCCGGATATTCAACATTGAGCCGTGCCGCCCATTCGCGGCAGTTGGCAAAGGGGAGATGTTTGTCACGATCGTCTGGCCCACAACGTAATAGTCGCCGTTCACAAATCTGCCCACCCGCCTGGGCTGAGAAAAAGTCCAGGTAATTCCATGCCTGGTCACCTGATTCGTGAGTGAGAGATGCTCGAGCGCAGGTGTCGCAGGTGGATTTGCCGCCGTGTAAACCCGGACGGGGAAATCAGCCGCGCCCACGCTTATGCCAAAAGCGCTGCCGAGAAGAAAGGCAAGGGTTGTCAGGCGCCGATTTCTGAATCGCAGTCGAAGCCGGGGCTCAGAATCCAATAGGTGTTTGGTTCCTTGTACCGCTCTTTCGGAAAGCCTTTCTGTGAGGCTCATTCCAGACCTTAAAGCGTTCGCCGGCATCTCGCAAATTCAAAAGGCTCTAAAGGGGTGGATGTTGGCGAAAAACAGGCCACACTCCGGAGTTAACGATCGGGCTTTTCCGCGCTCCTTCGAGGTTCGTTGATCTGAACAGCAATGCCCGCAATTGGAAAATTGTAATTTGACGCTTTACCTCGCGCCGTTAAGCTGGCACAAGACGTTGTTTTTATGCGCAAGGTGTGTTTTTTCCTCATTGCCGGTTTGGTCATGGTTGCAGGTTGCGCCCGATTCTCTTTGGAAGAACCCCGCTCCGCTTCTTCCTCAGATGCCCAGGGGCAGGTTTGGCCCGGACAACAGGCCGATGGTTCCATGCTGCTGCCAAACCAGTGGTCTTTGCGACCGGCTGGTGAGCAAATACCGCTCGCAGACTTCCCGGTTAATGTCGCCCTGCATCCCGATGGCCGGTTTGTGGCCGTCTTGCACAGCGGATTTAGCGCCCACGAAGTCTGGATTATCGATCTGCCTGCACGGGCAGTCGTAGATAAGGCTCCGGTGAAGGAGTCCTTTTACGGGCTGGAATTCGATGCCGGCGGTCAGCACCTCTACTGCAGTGGCGCAGGCCAGGAAGTGATCCACGCATTCGCCTTTAACGAAGGAAAACTCGAGAATCGCCGCGCAATTCGCCTTCGCGACGCGCAGGTGCGGGGCATCCCCGCAGGGCTCGCCCTGGATGCCTCCGGCAAACGTTTGTTTGCGGCCAATGTCTCGGGGCACGTCGTCAGCCTGGTTAATCTTGCAGGAAATACTGCGCCAATGGAGATCCGCCTCGCGCCGGAAAAGCCAATAACCGATTCCCGGCTTTTCCCGGAGCAGGGGGACAGAGACTTTGATGAAGCGGCGGCTCTGAAACGGGCTGAGGCCGCACAGGAAATCGCTCCGCCCACCACACCCCATCCTTACGCCTGCCGCGTGGACGACAAACGCAACCGGCTTTATGTCAGTCTATGGGCTCGATCTTCGGTGGCGGTGATTGATCTGAAAAAAGGGACCGTGATTGGACATTGGCACACCCAGGAACACCCGTGTGAAATGGCGCTGACCAGGTCCGGCAAGCACCTGTATGTGGCGAACGCGAACCGGAATACGGTTTCGGTGTTCGACACGGACTCAGGCAGAAATATCGAAACAATCTGGGCTGCACTGTATCCCGATTCGCCGGAAGGCTCCACCCCGAACAGCCTGGCCCTCTCTCCAGATGAGAAGACTCTCTTCGTGGCAAACGCGTGCAACAACGTGATCGCCGTGGTGGATGTTTCCAGGCCGGGCCGCAGCCGTTCATTGGGCTTTATTCCATCCGGCTGGTATCCAACTTCCGTTCGCGTCACGCGCGATGGCAGGCGCCTGTTGGTGGCCAACGGAAAGGGGTTGAACTCCCGGGCAAATCCTCTCGGACCTCAGCCCGGCAGGCGAACCCGTCGTGTGCCTACCGTGGAGTACATTGCCGGTTTGTTTCACGGCTCCCTGAGCGTGATCCAGTTGCCCTCGGGCGAAACTTTCGCTCAGGAAATGGCCGCATACACAGAACAAGCTTTTGCCTGCAGCCCTCTTCGCCCCGATGCCCGGGTTTCCGCGCCGCGCCCTGCGGACAACCCGATTCCCGCCCGCGTCGGAGGGGCTTCGCCCATCGAGTATTGCATTTATATCATCAAAGAAAACCGCACCTATGACCAGGTCCTGGGCGACATCCCGGAGGGCAAAGGCGATCCGTCTCTGTGCCTTTTTCCCGAGGAAGTAACTCCCAACCAGCATAAACTCGTGCGCGAGTTCGTGCTGCTGGACAACTTCTACGTGGAAAGCGAGGTCAGCGCTGACGGTCACGAGTGGAGCATGGGCGCGTATGCCACCGATTTTGTGGAGAAAATGTGGCCCATGACCTATGGACACAATCCGGCCGGTAAATACGCATTCCCGGCCGAGGGAAATTTCCGCATCGCTGCCCCTTCGGGAGGATACCTGTGGGACAAGGCCCGCGAGGCGGGAATCTCCTACCGCAGCTATGGAGAGTTTATCGTGAACGGCCGCACGCCAAAAGACCGCGCAACAACCCGCATCAAAGCTTTGAAAGGCCATTTCGATCCCTGGTTCAGGGGATTTGACATGGGATACTCCGACCTGGACCGGGCAAAACGGTTCATCTCCGAGCTAAAACGTTTCGAACGGCAGGGGGACATGCCCAGGCTGCAAATCGTGCGACTGCCCAACGATCATACCCGCGGAGTGGCAAAAGGATTTAAGACCCCGCGTGCTTTCGTTGCTGAGAATGACCTGGCCATGGGTATGGTCATGGAAGCGATCAGTCAGTCGAAGTTTTGGGCCAGGACCGCAGTTTTTGTGGTGGAAGACGATGCGCAGAACGGCCCCGACCACGTGGATGCGCATCGAACCACCGCGTACGTCGTCAGCCCATATACGAAACGGAACTTCGTCGATTCAACCATGTACTCCACGGCCAGCATGTTGCGCACAATGGAACTGATCCTGGGGCTCCAACCCATGTCTCAATTCGATGCCGCAGCACGGCCAATGTACCATTCCTTCCAGCCCACTCCGGATTTGACCCCGTTTGTATCGGTGCCAGCCCGGGTGGATTTGGAGGAGATGAATGACGGACTGGCCTGGGGTGCCGACGTGAAAATGAACTTCGCCAGGGAAGATGCCGCTGACGACCTGCTCCTCAATGAAATCGTCTGGCGCTCCGTGCGTGGCCGCAATTCCGAGATGCCGGCGCCTGTCCGTGCTTCATTCGTCTTCGCCGCAAGCGAAGAGGGCGAGGACGACGATGACTGACGACTCTATTAATACAAACACCTTTCCACCAATAAGGCTTTTCCCTGTTTATAGACCAGACTCTCTACGTCATGAATCGAACAGGTCACATCGCGATTCCTCCTTCCGGAAACGAGTCGAAAGAGAAAGGACCCGTGACACGTTATGCGAATTAAGATCGGGCGGGGTCACTGGCGGGGTCAAACCATACCCTGGTTCGTTTTTGTTCATCTATTCTCCTTCTCATACATTGATTTGCAATTGGCCAGGGTCGGCGGCTTCGGGGGTCCCTTTCATGAACGCATGGAGCTTGCCGTTGGCAGATCATCCGCGCAGGGCTCAGTACAATCGGGCGCACAAAAAGCAAATTCCTGTCAGTTTGAACCCGCCGTGTTGCTGGCTGGTTGACATAACCTTAAAAGGACAGTATAAAGTTACGATAATGAAATTGATAGCGATCCAAGATTTGAAGCAGCCGCGCCAGTTAAAGGAGCGGTTGCTGGCCGAGAAGGAACTGTTGCTGACCAGCGATGGCCGACCCGTGGCGGTGCTGGTGCACGTGGACGCCTCGGAAGACCCGGAAACCGTCATTCTATCCATCCGCGATTCGCGCAGCCGGCTGGCCTTGAGCCGCGTTCGCGAGGCGGCGGCTCGCAGCGGGTCAGCCCGGCTGTCATTGGCAGAAATCAATCGTCAGATCGCCGCCACCCGCAAGGAACGACGTTTGTCCCGCAAATGAACCGCGCGGTCTTTGACACAAACGTAGTGGTGTCGGGATTTCTGTCGCCCGTCGGTCCGCCGGGACGCATCGTGGAATGGCTGCGCAACGGCACGGTGCAGGCGGTGGTGGATGACCGTATCATGGCCGAATACGCCGAGGTGTTGACGCGGCCGGTTTTCCGGCTGCCGGTCGTGGAAGTGGAGTTGGTGCTGACGGCCATCCGCTCCCGGGCGTTTTGGGTGGAAGCCGCCAGCCGCCATCTGACGCCGAAGTTACCGGACCCGGACGATGCGCCCTTCCTGGAATGTGCGCGGACGGCGGGGGTGCCATTGGTCACAGGCAATATCCGCCATTTTCCAAAGGCTGCGGCCAAAGACGTGTCGGTGATCACGCCTGCACAGTTTATTGCAGTGTTTCGCAGTGAAACTGAAATTTTATGAGAACAGCCTATCAAATCGTGGTCTGCGGCAGTATGGTGCCGGACCCGTTGTAAACCTTGGAACCCGTCGCGTCGCCTGCCGGGCCGGCGTTGAAGAATGAAATGATGCTGCTCGCGTGGCTCATCCGCGTAGCGCTCAGTACAATCGAGCCCACAAAAAGCAAATTCCTGTCAGCTCCTGGCACTCGCATCTACTCAGCGCTGCGCGGGCGAAGCAGGAGTTTGACGCGGCAAACCCGGCCTGTTCCCTTGGAGCACAAACTGTATTGCCCTGCCGGCGCCTTCAAGGGTAGCTTTTAAGGCTTATGGCGAAGAAGTTCGACACCATCGATGAAGTCGTAGCGGACCTCGGAAAGGGACGCATGGTGATTGTTGTGGATGATGCCGACCGTGAAAACGAGGGGGATGTGATCATGGCGGCCCAGCACGCCACCCCAAAAGCCATTAACTTCATGGTCCGGTTTGCCCGCGGATTAATCTGCGTGCCGACGACCTCCGAACGCCTTCAACAGCTCGGCATCGAGCGCATGGTCCGCCAAAACCGCGAAACTTTCGGAACGGACTTCCAGGTGAGCGTGGATGCCGCCGCGGGGGTGACCACAGGCATCAGCGCCGCAGACCGCGCCCAAACCATCCGCATCATGGCCGAACCCACTGCCGTCCCGAATGATCTGGTGCAGCCAGGGCATGTGTTCCCCCTTCGCGCCCGGCCCGGCGGGGTGCTTCAGCGCGCCGGCCACACCGAAGCCGCCGTGGACCTGGTCGGCATGGCCGGGTGCCGCCCCATCGCCGCCATTTGCGAGATTATGAACGATGACGGCTCGATGGCGCGGATGCCGGATTTATTGAAGTTCGCCAAAAAACATCGTCTCAAGATCTGCACCATCGCGGACCTGATCGAACACCGGCGTCACCGCGAGAAACTGGTGGAGCGAATGGAAGTCGTCCAATTGCCGACGGAATTTGGCGACTTCGATCTGCATCTCTACAAATCCCGCGTGGATGGCCAGCATCACCTCGCGCTCGTGGCGGGCAAGGTCGCCGGAGGAGAAAATGTGCTCGTGCGCGTTCATAGCGAATGCCTGACCGGAGACGTTTTCGGCTCGAAGCGCTGCGATTGCGGTCCGCAATTGCGGGAAGCCATGCGGCAGATCGCCGCAGCCGGCAAAGGAGTCATCGTGTATATGCGACAGGAGGGGCGCGGCATCGGCCTGGCGCCGAAGATCAAAGCGTACAAGCTCCAGGAAGAGGGCTACGACACCGTCGAGGCAAACCAGAAACTCGGTTTCGGCCCGGATCTGCGCGAGTATGGAATCGGGGCGCAAATCCTGGCGGACCTCGGGCTCAAGACGATCCGGCTGATGACAAATAATCCCAGAAAACTGGTTGGCCTGGAGGGTTATGGACTGGAGATAACCCAACAGGTGCCCATCCGCATGAGGCCCAATCGGCACAATTCGAAATATCTGAACACCAAGCGCGACAAGCTCGGACATCTGCTCTAAACAGCGCCACTGCAATCATGCTCAAACAAGTCAAAGCCAGAAAACTCAAAACAGCCGGCGCACGGTTCGCGATCGTCGCCTCCGAATACAACGGCGAATATGTGAACCCGATGCTCCGGGCCGCGCTCGGCGTCCTGCGCAAGGCGGGCGCCGCCAATGTGCAGGTGGTGCGGGTGCCCGGCGCCTACGAGGTGCCGATAGCCGCCGCGCGAATCGCGCGCAAGGCGCATCAAGACCCCGCCGGCGAGAGGCTTGGAGCTGTCATTTGCCTCGGCGTCATCCTTCGCGGCGAAACCACCCACGCCGCGCACATCGGCGAGGGCGTCAGCCGCGCGCTGATGGATCTTCAGCTCCGCTACGAGATTCCAATGGTCCACGAAGTTCTACTTTTGGAAAACAAGGAACAGGCCCGGGTCCGCTGCCTCGACAAAAAGCATAACCGTGGGGTGGAGGCGGCGCAGACAGCCCTGGCCATGGCGGCGGTGATGCGTTCAATCGAGTAAGCCGGCAGCATGCCGGCCCTGCGGTTTCGAAGGCGGGAATAGACAGGCTTAGCGCCCGCGCTTTATTTCGAGGAAACCGTGCAACTGCCGGATACGGATGGGATGCCGCATTTTGCGGAGGGCTTTGGCTTCAATTTGGCGAATGCGCTCACGCGTGACGTTGAACTGCTTTCCGACCTCCTCGAGTGTTCGGGCCGATCCGTCCAAAAGGCCAAACCGCATCTCCAACACCTGTCGTTCACGCTCCGCAAGGCTGCCCAGCACATCTCCGAGCTTGTCCCTGAGCAGCCCAAAGCTCGTGACATCCGAAGGGTTCTCACTGTTCTTGTCCTCGATAAAATCGCCAAGATTTGCGTCCTCACCGTCGCCCACCGGCGCTTGCAGCGAAATCGGCGTCTGGGCCATTTTCATGATCGCGCGAGTCCGCTCCACGGACATCTGCATATCTTCGGCAATTTCCTCGGTAGTGGGCTCGCGCCCGAAATCCTGGATCAGCCGCTTCTGCGCGCGCATCAGTTTGTTGATCGTATCAATCATGTGGACCGGGATCCGGATGGTGCGCGCCTGGTCCGCAATGGACCTGGTGATCGCCTGCCGTATCCACCATGTTGCATAGGTCGAAAACTTGTATCCGCGCCGGTACTCAAACTTCTCGACGGCCTTCATCAGGCCCACATTGCCCTCCTGGACGAGGTCCAGGAACGACAATCCGCGATTGGTGTACCGCTTGGCGATAGAGATCACCAACCGCAGGTTTGCCTCAACCATTTCCGTTTTGGCCTGCAGCGCCTGCGCCATCGCAATGCTCAGCTTTCGAAACACGTCGAAAAACATGCTGGAAGGCATCCGCACAAACTCTTCGAGCGCCGCAATCTTATGCCCATCAAGATCCAGTTCGCCGTTCCCCCGCCCGTCCGTGGGCGGAAATTCATCCGCCGCGGAACAACGCGAGGCCATCGTCATCTTCTCGAAGATGTTCTGCGCGACGGATGCCATCTCCTCCGCGATCTTTTGTTTAAAACAGAATCTGGGCAGTAATTTCTGAAGTTTCTCATCCAGCGCCTTGAATTCAGCCCGAAGCTTCTTTCGCCGGGTCGCCCCGCCGCACCGGCGCCATTCGGCAAAATTCATGTCCAACTGCTGGTCCAAAGTCCGCACCGTCCCCAGAAATCGGCGGATCGCGCGCAGGTGGGAATCCCGCACCGGGATTTTGTTGTCGGTCACCACCCGGTCAAAACGCTCCCGGGGCGGATCAGCCAGCAGCTTTTCGGCCAGCGCCACGTGCTCCTTCGCGGCAAATCCAAACTCGCAAACGATTGCCCGGATCTGCTCTTCGGCCACTTCAATGCGCTTGGAGATTTCCACCTCCTGCTCGCGCGTGAGCAGCGGCACCTGGCCCATCTGCTTCAGATACATCCGGACCGGATCATCCAGGATGTCCAGCCGGGAACGCTCGGAAAAGTCCTCCAGCCTCTGGACACGCTCCGCCTCGATCTGGTCAACGATCTCGACCTCGAGCCCGCGCAGCTTTGCGCAAATCTCCTCCAGGTATTGCGGTATGGCCAGGTGCGCCGGCAGATGCTCGCTGATATCCGAGTAGGTAAGATGCCCCTGTTCCCTGCCCAGCAGCACAAGCTCCCGGACGCATTCCGCGATCTCGCGCGAGAAATCATTGTGACCGTTGTTGCGCGGGTTTCCGCCATTGCATGGAACGTCATCCTTAATGGTTCTCCCGGCGAGGCGACCATGCGAAGTCTTCATCCTGGAGCGGGTGGATCGGGTTCCCTTGTGTCTGGGCATAGCACGTCAAAAATTCATCCAGGTACGTCTTTACCGTCTATAGCCGAATATGGGTTTGGCAGCAGGTGAAGTCAAGCGGCACTGACCGGAATTGTACTAATACGGAGCGCGTCCCGTGCTTGCCCGCCGCCGCCGGCATGCCCATATTAATTCAGATGTTAAAGCTTGGTGTGAACATTGACCACGTGGCAACGCTGCGCGAGGCCCGGTATCGCGGCCGCGCCGGAGAACCGGACCCCCTCGATGCGGCGCTGATCTGCGAGCAGAGCGGCGCCCACGGCATCACCGCGCACTTGCGGGAAGACCGCAGGCACATGCAGGACCGCGATGTCCGGGCTCTTCGCGAAAAAATCCGCACGCGCCTGAATCTGGAAATGGCCAACGCGCCCGAGATCGTCGAGATCGCTTTGAAACTTAAGCCGGACATCATCTGCCTGGTTCCCGAACGGCGCCAGGAGGTCACCACCGAGGGCGGTCTGGACGTGGCAGGCGCCGAAAGCGCCATCCAGCAGACCTGCAGCCGGATGAGGGACGCCGGAATTGAGGTCAGCCTGTTCATCGCCCCGGACCCTTACCAGATTGAAGCGGCGGCACGCACCGGTTGTGGTTACATCGAGCTGCACACCGGCTCCTTTGCCGAGGCGTTTGAGAACCCCGCCGAAATGCGCGTGGAACTGGACCGCCTCGTGAAGGGCGCCCGCCAGGCGCACGCGTTGGGTCTATGCGTGAATGCCGGACACGGTTTGAACTATAAGAATCTTGCCGCTATCAAGGATGTCCCCCACCTGGTGGAACTCAACATCGGGCACTCGATCATCAGCCGGTCCATCACGACCGGCCTGGCCAGCGCCGTAAAAGAGATGCTGCAGCTCATGAAAGGGTACAACGGCTGATGGTCCTGGGAATCGGCACAGATATTATCGAGGTCGAGCGCATCAAAAGCTCGCACGAGCGGTTTGGAGACCGGTTTCTGAATCGAGTGCTCCTGCCTTCAGAAATCGAATACTGCCTTTCGCACCGGAACCCCGCGCCTTTCCTGGCTGCCCGGTTCGCCGCGAAAGAGGCAATTTCAAAAGCCTTTGGCACAGGCATCGGAGCGCAGTTGAGCTGGCGCGACATGGAAATCTGCCGCAAAGCCTCGGGAGAACCTTACGTGGTGCTCCATGGAGCCGGTGAAAAGCTGATGCAGGAGCGCAACGGTCGCGCGCTTCTCATAACAATCAGTCACACGGAAGTTTACGCTACCGCATCCGCCGTCCTGGAGGGATGACGCCGGAGCACCGGCGATGGCCCGATGCCTTGCACTTCCAATAGGCTTGTCTGCTATCCATTTAGCCCCATTATGTGCCCTATGAAAAAAATGTGCATCCTTGTCTGTGCATTGGCTTCGCTGTGTTCCCTCACAGTCTCCGCCGCTCCGTCCCGCCCGAACATCCTCTACATTATGACGGATGACCACGCCGCCCACGCGATCAGCGCTTACGGCAGCAGGATCAACCGGACACCCCACATGGACAGCATTGCGAAGGAGGGCATTCGCTTTGATAATTGTTTCGCGGTGAACTCGATTTGCACCCCCAGCCGCGCAACGATCCTGACCGGCAAATACAGCCACATCAATGGCGTGCCCGTGTTCAATACATTCGACGGCTCTCAGCCTACAGTCGCCAAATACCTGCAAAAAGCCGGGTATTACACCGGTGTTATCGGGAAATGGCACCTGGGCAGCGAACCCACCGGCTTTGATTACTGGCGCGTCCTGGTCGGCCAGGGCACTTACTTTGACCCGGTCTTCCTCAAGCCCGGCGGGAGGGATGTGGTGAAAGGCTACGCCACGGATATCATTACGGATCTATCCATTGATTTCCTGAAGAATCGGCCCAAAGACAAACCCTTCTTCCTCATGTGCCATCACAAGGCGCCCCATCGAAACTGGGAGCCGGACGAGAAACACAAAGCCATGTTCGCCGATAAGCACATTCCCGAACCCGCAACTCTGCGCGACGATCACAAGGGCCGCGCGGACGCCATCAAGGAATGCGAGCAAAAGGTTTTCCAGGACATGACACGCCGGGATCTCAAGCTTGTGCCGCCCGAGGGATTGACACCGCAGCAGCGGAACCAATGGCTCAATGAGCTGCCCACTCGAGTGACCATTACAAAAGACGGCAAGGAACAGGTGCTCGAGGGCGACGCTTTGAACGCATGGAAATACCAGCGTTACATG
The DNA here is from genome assembly GCA_964401575.1 of uncultured Verrucomicrobiota bacterium. Taxonomy (GTDB): domain Bacteria; phylum Verrucomicrobiota; class Verrucomicrobiia; order Limisphaerales; family UBA8199; genus CAYNZC01. The sequence continues at coordinate 25,516 of CAYNZC010000006.1, read as the reverse complement.
CAGGATTACCTCGCCTGCGTGCAATCCGTGGACGACAACGTTGGCCGGCTATTGGACTGGCTGGACGCAAACGGGCTCAAGGAGAACACCCTCGTCATCTACACCAGCGACCAGGGCTTTTTCCTGGGCGATCACGGGCTCTACGACAAACGCTTCATGTACGAAGAGTCCATCCGCATGCCGTTCCTGGCGCGCTGGCCTGCAAAAATAAAACCCGGAACGAAACAGTCCGCCCTTTCGATCAATTGCGACTTTGCGCCGACGTTCATGGATGTGGCCGGCCTGGAGGTTCCAAACGACATGCAGGGGCGCAGCCTGGCTCCCCTGCTCAGCGGAGAAGCGCCTCGCGCCTGGCGCACCAGCTTCTACTACCGCTATTACCACGACCCGGGCAACCACAACACTCGCGCTCATTACGGCATCCGCACAACCACGCACAAACTCCTCTTCTTCTGGACAAAGAATCAGTACGAACTTTACGACCTCGTGAAGGATCCCGAGGAACTCCGCAACGTGTACAATGACCCGGCTTACGCGAGGACAGCCGATGCTCTCAAAAAGGAAATGCTGCGGCTGAAAACCGAACTGGGGGACACAGACCAATTCACCGACAAATTGCCCCCTGCCGGCGTGGATGCAAAGCAGTTGAGAAAAAGCCCGTCAAAATAGGTTCAACCGCCGCCAGAAACGCGCTCGGGAGTCGCCGACTCGCCTGTCATCACCTCCGGCAGCTTCCATACCTGCGTGCCTTCTTTATCAGTGAAGTAGAGCGAGGACATCGAAGGCTCGCGCCCGTGGCCATCCGCCCACAACGCGTAGAAACCCGGGTGGGCATTCATCGGACGGCGGACAAACGTGTGATTGTACTTGCTGCCGCGCGTCAGTTGCTTCGTCCGGGTCCAGTTCCGGCCTTCATCCCGGCTGACCCACATGGCCACTTCCCCGCCCGTGTTGCATGGCTGCGGCCCCGTTTCGGTCGGGCCGATCACGCGCCACACGCCTCCCCGCTCCACGTAAAGCGAGCCGTGATCATAATTGTTCCCCGAGCAGGTCAGCGGACGCCGCACCCATTCCGACCCCGTCCAGCGCAATGTCTGCCATTCGCGCGGACCGTTTTCAGGCCCGGGCTCGAATCCTTTGCTGGTCAGGAAAAGAATCACAGGCCGCCCCTTCGCGTCAAAGTCCACGTCCATCAGGTAAACGAGTTTTGACTCGGGGCGTGAATCATAGGCCAGGGCGGGATTGTTCGTTGCCACCAGCGGCAGGCGCAGCCGATCGCCGGCCACATTTCGCCACGTTCGCCCGAGATCGCGCGTTTCGGCATAGTAGATGTTCGCCCTTGCGTTCAGGCCGTTGGGTTGCGGATGAAAATCGAAAGCTGTGGCCACTTTGGAGCCCCTGCCCCAGCTTACCTGGTAATCACCCTGCTCGATCCCGGCAAGCATTTGCGGATTGCTCCAGCTCCAACCGTCCTTGCTGACCATGTAGAAAAGGCAGCGCGCCGCCGGAATTCCCGCAGGCTTACCCCCGCCATACCGCGTGTGGAGGAACAGGAAACCCCGCCCGGGCACATACCACGGTTGCGTGTAGGAAAAGTTGGTCACCAGCACCCTCTCGAATTCGTCAATCGAGTATGGCTTCACACTGCGATGGATGTACGAAGGCCGCCCCGTGCCGTGCGCGGACGAAAAAATCCACAGGTGCCCTCGATCATCCACCTGGAGAGTCGGATTGTCGTGCGCGTCATCGGTCTTCTTGTTCAGCAGCACGCGCGGGCGCGGGACGTTGCCGGTCTTGTGATCGAATAAGGAAACCATGTGGAGCAGTTCCTGTTTATCACCCGCCGCCCGCGCAGTGGTGCCGCCATAAACGAAAAACGTCTTGTCCGGCTTCTTGCAATAAACGGCGATGGGCACATGCTGATACGGATAGGTGGCAAAACCGCCGGAATACTTGTACTTATACTCGTTCTTCACCACCTGGTTGTAATACCAGATCCCGCGATACCCGTTGTCCGCATCAAGCCTTCCACCCGTAGGTGGCACGTTTTTGAACCGGGCCGGAACTGCAGATTCCTGCGCCGCGGGCGCGGCGCCCGCCCCGGAACACCCGACTGCCAGATACAGGACACACAAAGCGCTGATGATGAAGTTCACGTCTCGAAGTATCCTTGGTTCCGCCTTTCCCGCAAGAATGACTTTGAGTGCCCCAAAAACCGTCCTTCGTTTTTTGGTGCTCAGCGGCTACATTCCCGGCATGGAAGCTCTCAGCAATCCGGTCATCCGGTCGCTCAAGGCCCGGGCCCAGCGGATGAAGGCCGGTGTCAAAGTCGGCAAGGACGGCTTGAGCCCGCGCTTTATCGCGGGCCTGAACGAAACGCTCAAGCATTGCGAACTGGTCAAAGTCAAATTCGACGAGTTTAAGGAACAGAAGAAGGAACTGGCGGTCGAAATGGCGCTAAAGACATCGAGCCACCTGGTCACCCGGGTGGGGAACGTCGTTGTGCTCTTCAAGCCGAAGCCCGTGGACGATCCACGGGAAGAAACGGACGCGGCAGCCGTCCCGAAGCCGCCGTCCAAAGACAGGATGTAAAACCTCAACAACACGATGCCACCGGTCCCGGTTCCACAGGCAAAGGAACATTTGGACGAGCCCGTACTCCCTCTGGCCCGCACGGACTTCCCAAAACTCCGCCTTGAAGCCACCGTCCGGGAGGCGCTTGACGCCATCCGCCAGCAGGGCGTGGGAGAAAAAGTGGTATATTTTTACGTCCTGGATGAGCGGGATCGGCTCTCCGGTGTTTTGCCGACTCGAAGGTTGTTAACTGCACCCCTGGACGCGCGGCTTTCTCAGGTGATGATCCCGAAGGTGGTCAGCCTCCCCGAGACAGCCACCATCCTGGATGCCTGCGAAGCCTTTGTGATGCACCGGTTCCTGGCTTTTCCCGTGATCAGTAAAGATCGTCGCGTTCTCGGAATTGTCGATGTGAGCCTCTTCACACAGGAAGTGCTGGACCTTGCCGAGAAGGAGCAGACGGACGAATTGTTCGAAGCGCTGGGCTTTCACGTTTCGCAAGTGCGGACGGCATCCCCCTTCCAGGCTTTCCGGCTCAGGTTCCCGTGGCTGATTTCTACGCTGATCAGCGGCATCATGTGCGCTCTGCTGGCCGGCGTCTTCGAACAAACAATCGCCCGGGCGCTTATCCTTACTTTTTTCCTCACGCTTGTGCTGGCCCTGGGGGAAAGCGTGGCGATGCAATCCATGGCAATTACCGTGCAGGGACTCCGCTCGGCCAGGTTAAGCCTCCGCTGGTTCCTCAACGGACTAAAGAAAGAGTCGGGAGTCGCCATCCTGCTCGGCTTGGCCTGCGGCTGCACCGTAACCTTTGCAGCATCGGTGTGGCGCGGCTTCGAGCCGGCCGCGCTGGTCATTGGCGGAAGCATCTTCCTCTCGCTGTGCTCGGCATGCTTCTTCGGCCTGGCCGTGCCTGCGCTGCTGCATTGGTTGAAGTGGGATCCGAAAATCGCCGCCGGTCCGCTCACCCTGGCCATAACGGACATTTGCACGCTACTGTTCTACTTCGGCCTGGCAACCGTGGTTCTTTAAGCTGGGGACGAGCTGACGAGAGTCTCCGGCAGTTTACGCCGCCCCGGCCAGGGTCACCACAGCGGACATTAGCTGCGCCTCCCCCACATAAGCCGATGTCTCGGCCTGCACGACACCCTCCAGACGCGCTGTCACCAGCGCCTCCACACGAATCAGCGCCCCGGGAACGGCGCTGCTATAAAACCTGGCGGACTTGATCCCCGCCAGCTTCAGGCCCTGAATCGCGGGAACACTCGTGTCAGATTGCGCCACGGCGCCGGCCAGTTGGGCCCCCGCCTCCACCAGGAGCACACCGGGAAACAAAGGCGCGCCGGGAAAATGACCTCGCAGAAAAGTCTCATCACCCCGCACCACGTATTCGCCGGTCCCGCTCCTGCCCGGAACCAACGCGATGAGCCGGTCAATGAAACGGAACTCGCGTCCGTGCGGAAGCGCCTGCAGAGCGGTCTCGAGAGAAGGATTCATGCGCCGTCAGCGTCGATTTTTTAGCGGTTCGGACACTGTGTATCCCGCAGGCACGGCGGCGGAAAACACCTCCGGATCCACAAGCGGATTGAGCTCCTGCCGACTGAAATCGTTGCGCATGCGCGAACCGTCCGCAAAGGTCAACTCGGTTGAAAGCAATTGCTGCTGCTCGATATTCACTGCAATAGTGATTTGCGACATCAAAGCGCGAGCGGAGGCGGCCTTTGGTCGAAGATGGATATGTAGCGCCGGGCCTATGGTGTCCTGCGAAAGAATCTCGAATTGCTTCTCAAGTTGCTCGCGATCCTGCGGGAACCCGGCTTCGAGCAACGCCAAAGCCTCGCGCCAGGGCCCTTTCCGGTTTTCGTCCAACGCGTACTTTTCGGCGCGTTTGAGTCTCGGGTAGAGCAGCACAACCTCGTTGGTTGCGCGGATCGCAATGCTCTGGACCGGTTTGCCCAGTTCCCACCGGAACATCCCGGGCGCAGCGAACCATACCTGGCCGGTCGAGGTCAATGGCTGCTTGAGAGTCTTTAAATAACGAGTCTGCACAAAATCCGCCGCCCAGCTCGTCACATTTGTCTGTGCATCAAGCCACGCCTGCACCGCGGGACTGAAACCGGTCGCTTCGGCTCCGGAAAGCGCGGCCAGGCGCTGGCACGCGAGGCCAAAAGCCAACAGCGTCAAAACCCGGGTATGTCGCTTAACCATCTTGCCACTATTGTTGCGCGAGCGGCCTGAGACCGCAACGACAGATGCGGCGTCCACAAAAGGTCTGGCGTCAGGCAAGGCTCAGGGCAACCCGGCATTATCCCCACCATTATCCTTGATTTTGTTATCCCGCTTTTGCTACACCTCTACCGTTCTATGGCTGCTATTGGCCGGTTTCAGAAGGGCGACCGCATTTTTTTCGCCAAAGTTGTTGATGGCGAAATCTTCCCCGTGCGGGGAGATGTCTTTGGCTCGCCTTCATTCGAAAAGAAGCCGATGTCCCTCAAGGGCGTTCGGACGCTCACGCCTGTTGCCCCGTCCAAGGTGATCGCCGTCGGCATCAACTATGCCGACCACGCGCGAGAGACAGGCAAGCCGCTGCCGAAAGAGCCTTTAATCTGGTTCAAAGCCCCCACATCCCTCATCCCAGACGGCGCCAAGATCGAGATACCATTTCCGAATCATCGCACAGACTACGAAGCGGAATTGTGCATTGTAATAGGCCGGAGAATCCGGAACGTAACTCCTGCTGCGGCAGCGCGTTATATCTTCGGATTCACCACTGCCATGGATATAACCGATCGCACCATTCAAGCGGCTGAGAGCCAATGGGCGCGGGCCAAGTCCTTCGACACCTTCACCCCCCTGGGGCCTTACGTGGAAACCAAGATAGATCCGCACGATCTGTCCATCCAACTGTTCCAGAACGGCCAACTACGCCAAAACTCCCATACAGGGCAGCTCATTTTTAACTGTTTTAAGCTGGTGAGCTTCATTTCCACCAACATCACCCTGCTGCCCGGCGACATTATTCTTACCGGCACGCCCAGCGGGATCGGCCCGATTCACTCGGGCGACCGATTGGAGGCGCGCATCCAGGGACTCGCGCCCCTGGTCGTGGGGGTCAAGTAGGGTTATCAGGCCCGAAAAACGGGCAGCCAAGGGCGACCAAAAAAACTCAGCAATCATCTTGTCTTTAATCGCAGCAATGATATTGTATTCGGCCTGTTCTTTATGAAAGCAGACATACATCCGAAATATGTGGATTCCGAGATCCGTTGCGCATGCGGCAACGTGATCAAGACCCGGTCCACCAAGCCGGTCATCATCGTCGGCATTTGCAATTCCTGCCATCCCTTTTACACAGGCCAGCAGAAGTTTGTGGACACCGCCGGACGCGTGGACAAGTTCCAGCAGCGCATGGCCAAGACCCAGGCCGCGCAGGCCGCTGCCGCATCTCTCAAAAAGAAGAAACGTTAACACCGGATTTCACCCAATCCGCCCGAGCGCCCATGCGCTTTCCGGGCGGATTGCTTTTTTGCCCGGCTGACATCTTCTCCTGATTTGTGGACCTCCGTCCTCACATAGAAAAGTTCGCCCGGCGCTTCTCAGAAGTCGAAGCCGCCCTGAGCGACCCGAAAGCGTTCGACAACCCGCTACGCGCGCAGGACCTGTCGCGTGAGTATGCCCGGCTTAAGGATCTGGTTGCACACGGCCAGAATTATTTAAAGACGCTGGCGGATCTTGCGGAGAACCGGAAGCTGCTCTCAGCCGAACCAGCCGGGTCCGAACTCGCCCAGATGGCCGCCGAGGAAATCACCCGCCTGGAGGCGGACGAGATCCGTCTTGCACAGATTGTCCAGTTCGGCATTGTGCCGCCGGACCCCTCGGATTCGCGCAATACCATTTTCGAAATTCGAGCGGGCGCCGGAGGCCAGGAATCCGCGCTGTTTGCCGCGGATCTCTACAGGATGTACACCCGCTATGCCGAGGCGCAGGGCTGGAAACACGAGGATCTCGACTCGAGCCCATCCGACCTTGGCGGGTTTCGGGAAATCATTTTTCAAATCACAGGCACCGATGTTTACAAGCGCCTTAAGTACGAAAGCGGGGTGCATCGCGTCCAAAGAGTGCCCGCCACCGAGGCCCAGGGACGCATCCACACCAGCACCTGCACGGTAGCCGTGCTGCCGGAAGCTGAAGAGGTGGATATCGACATCAAACCGGAGGACCTGGAGATCACCGTCTGCCGCGCGTCCGGCCCCGGCGGCCAGGGCGTGAACACCACAGACTCGGCGGTGCAAATCATTCACAAGCCCTCGGGCCTGATTGTGCGGTGCGCGGACCAGCGTTCCCAGCAGAAGAACAAGGCCCGCGCGCTAACGGTGCTGCGCTCCAGGCTGTTGGAAAAGAAGGTGGCCGAAGAGGAGGCAAAATACGCGGCTCAGCGCAAACGCCAAGTGGGCACCGGCGAACGCAACGAACGCATTCGCACGTACAATTTTCCCCAGAATCGCCTGACGGACCACCGCATCGAGCTCACGCTGTACAATCTACCCGCCACGATGGAGGGCGATCTCGACCCCGTCATCGAGCCTCTCATGGCCAACGATCTCGAGGAAAAATTCGCGGCGCTGAAGCTCTGAAACCAGGTTTCCAATGACAATGACTCGAACGACATCCTGCGAAAGGTTCCATCCCTGCAAAAACGGTCTCCGCGAGCCCAGTGGCATTATTTTCGACTGCGACGGGACGCTGGCCGACACCATGCCCCTGCACTATAAAGCATGGCAGGCGATTGCGACCCGGCATCGGTTCAGCCTCACATGGGACCGCTTCTACTCCCTTGGAGGCATTCCATCGAGAGATATTGTCAAAACGATCAGCGATGAGCAGGGGATTCCTTTGGACCTGCAGGCCGTCGCGCATGAAAAAGAAGTGGAATACCTGCCCCTGATACCCCAGGTGCAACCGATCGGACCGGTGCTGAGCATCGCTCGCAAATACCATGGAACCATACCGCTCGCAGTAGCCTCGGGCGGAAGCCATCGAGTCATCGAGCACGTTCTCCGGCACCTGAATATCCTCTCCCTCTTCGATGCGATCGTAACCTCGGAGGACGTTGCAAACCAGAAGCCCGCTCCGGACATTTTCCTCGAGGCGGCGCGGCGCATCGGAGTGGCGCCGGAATCCTGCTGGGCCTATGAAGACACGGATTTCGGCATGCAAGCCATCCGCGCCGCAGGTATGAAAGCTATTGATGTTCGCGAAATGCTCCAGATGCATGGGTGAAAATGTTTTTGCCTCGGCTGTGTTTCGCGCTAGGATGCCAGCCTTGTTTCCAAGAGAAGAATGAAAAGCACCGATTCAGCCTCGCCGACGATTGAGACAACGAAGGCCGCACAGATCCAGGCACTGTTTCAGAAATACGTGGTGCCCAGCTACGGCCGGTTTGACCTCGTTCTCAGCCACGGTTCCGGCGCGTATGTGTATGACGTGGCCGGCAAACGATACATGGACCTTGGAGGCGGCATTGCGGTGAATTCTCTAGGCCACGCGCACCCCGCGATCACTCAGGCCCTGCTGGCACAGTCCCAAAAGCTGGTCCACACCTCCAACCTCTATTACCACGAACCTCAGGGCAGACTCGCCGAAGAACTGGTCCGCTTGATTGCGCCCGGCAAGGTGTTTTTTGCCAATAGCGGCGCCGAGGCAAACGAAGGACTCTACAAACTGGCCCGAAAGTTCGGCCATGACGAGGGCCGCTTCGAGATCCTCACCACGATCAACTCCTTTCACGGACGCACCCTCGCCGGAATCGCGGCCACGGGACAGGACAAGGTTCGGAAAGGCTTCGAGCCAGTGATGCCCGGTTTCCGCCAGGCGCCCTACAACGATCTCGAAGCCATGGAACGGGCCATCTCTCCGGCTACCGCCGCCATCCTCATCGAAGGCATCCAGGGTGAAGGCGGCGTAACGCCAGCCACCCCCGAATACCTGCTGGGATTGCGCCGCCTGTGCGATGAAAAAAAACTCCTGCTGCTCATGGACGCGGTGCAATGCGGGCACTTCCGCAGCGGAAGGTTTCAAAGCTTTCAACGAATTCTTGAGAATTCAGGTGCGACCGGTTTCCTGCCTGATGGCATTTCGATGGCAAAAGCGCTCGGAGGCGGATTCCCGATGGGCGCGTTTTGGGTGCGGCAGCCGTACGCGGACCTGCTCGGCGCGGGCACGCACGGCACGACCTTTGGCGGCACTCCGCTGGCCTGCGCGGTGGCACTCAAAGTCCTCGAGACGGTCCGCAACGAGCGCCTTGAGGAAAACGTTCGGCAGACGGGTGATTACCTGAAAGCCCAACTGGAAGCCCTGGCGGCGCAGCACCGGGACGTTGTTCGCAACGTTCGCGGACTCGGGTTCATGCTCGGCATCGAATTGGCTCCGGATATCAAGAAGCTTCCGGGCGATCCTTCAAAGAACCAGTCGCTTCGCGCGACCAACCTGCTCCAATCCGCAGGGCTCCTGCTGGTGCCGGCGGGCGCAAACGTCTTGCGCCTGCTCCCGCCGTTGAACCTTAAAAAGAGCGAAGCGGACGAAGCCCTCAACATCATTCGGACCGTTGTGGCAGACCTTGCCTGATACGAGAGGACTCTTCTTTACCATGAGACATCTACTAAGCATTGAGTCACTGGCTCCAAATGACATGGATAACATTCTGTCCGAGTCGGCCAGGATGAAGCAAGAACGCGGCAGGCACTCGGTCCTGCCGCTTAAGAGCCAGGTCTGGGCCATGCTTTTCTCCAAAGCGTCCACGCGCACACGCCTGTCCTTCGAGGTCGGGATCCGTGAACTGGGCGGCAACGTGGTTTTCATGCCCGCGAGCGAGATTCAGCTCGGACGCGGTGAACCGGTCAAAGATACGGCGCGTGTGATGGGACGGATGGTTCATGGCGCGATTTTCCGCACCTATGCGCAGGCGGATGTCGAAGAGTTCGCGCGCCTGTCCGGCATTCCCACCATCAATGCACTTACGGACGACGAGCATCCATGCCAGATCCTGGCGGATGTTTTCACCTTCCAGGAAAAGCGCGGGCCGATCAAGGGCAGGAAAATCGCTTTTATCGGCGACGGCGCCTGCAACGTGGCGGTTTCGTGGATCTTCGCCGCCAACAAGCTCGGGTTCGAGCTGAGTGTTGCGGCCCCGGCGGAATTTCAGCCAAGCCGCGAGCTGCTGCGCAAAGCCGGCGGAAAAGTGGTTTGCACCGAGGACATCGCCTCAGCGGCCCGGGGTGCGGATGCTCTCTACACAGACGTCTGGATCTCGATGGGCAAAGAGGCAGAGTCCGCCGCGCGCTCCGAAAAACTGAAGGGTTACCAGATCAACTCGGACCTTGTTAAAAAGGCAAATCCCGGGGCGCTTGTGATGCATTGTCTGCCCGCCTATCGTGGCATGGAGATTGACGAAAGGACATTCGAGGAACACGCCCAGACCATTTTTGACCAGGCGGAAAACCGGCTGCACGCCCAAAAAGCGATACTGAAGTGGCTGGTCGAGGGCCGGTAAGCCGCGACAGAACGCCTGCCCCGGCGCGGCCTTAGAACTCCGCGCGTTGTTCGGGTTGCGCCGGAGGAGCCTGCTGCTGCTCCGACACGGGAGCGACCATCGACGACGGAGCTTCCGCGGCCCTGTAGGCCCCGATGGATTCAATCCTGTGATGGTGGCGGACGCCTTGGACCTCAAACTCCACCTCGTTTCCGATTTTGCTGCCAATCAGCGCCTGTGCAACGGGTGTCAGGTAACTGATGATGCCGCTTTCGGGTTCGGTATCCCATGCGCCAAGAATCGTAAACTTCTCCGCTTGGCCTGACTCGAGATCCGTAGCGGAAACCACTGTCCCGATGCTCACGATATCCGTCCGCACGTTCATAAAATCCGTGCCGCGGGCGCGAACCAACTGGGATTCCAGTTCGGCTTTGCGCTTCATGAGCAGCTTCTGCATTTCTTTGGCCGCCTTGTACTCATGGTTTTCACGAAGATCCCCGTAGCTGCGGGCGATGGCGATCTCACGCGAGTTAGCGGGTATTTTCTTTTCGACGAGTTCTTTATACTCATCCTTTCTGCGCTCTAGGCTCTCCCAGGAGACCACCAACCCGGCTTCCTGCCTCGTTGTCTCACCCGATATCAGCGCCTGGATCGCCGGATAGCTCTTCACAATGCGCGCGAGCAGGGAACGCTTGTCCATGTCGTCAAACGACGGTGAGAGTTGCAGCGCGCGCGTAAGATCTTTAATCACGTCGAGATCAGCCGACCCGATCAACTCGACAAGAAGCTCCTGGTCATCGAGGATGAAATCACGAAGTCGGTTGGACTTCCGCTCGTTAAACTGATCACGCTCGATAGCCGTGAGCATAGCCCGGAACACCTCCGGGCCAAGGATGTCCGCGTATGCATCGTTTCGGTCCTTGCCCAGCCAGAGCAGGAGTTCGCTGCTGGCGGTGTGCTGGCTGATCAGCCGCGCGACTGTCTCTTTGAGCTCGCCAAACTTGCCCTCATGAATAAGCACCCCCGCGAATTCCTTGCACTGCCGCGCCGGAACGGTGTTGATGTGACTGAGCAGAATCTGGAACCAGTCCTCAGGATGCGCTTCTTTGAAAGAATCGAGAGTCCGACGATGCTTCCCGGAAGGCATTTGCTCGAGCATTGCGCCGAGCTTAACATCGAAAGACCAAATGGCGGCCGCGCCGAGTTCATCGGGACAGACCGGCCCTGAGGCGGCTGCGCGAAGATCGTCCCGGGCAAAGACAGCTTCCAGTGCCACAGCCGGCTGTGTTCGCTGGTAGCTTGGAATTTCCACATTCAGGGCATTGATGATTTCCGTGGCCGCAGCGGCGTGATCGGTAAAGTCAGGGAGGTTCTTGAGAATTTCATTCGTGACAGCCACCTTGGCCTTCAGCCCCTTCGCCGTCCGGAACTCTTCGAGCAGCCTGTCCTGCAGCATGACTTCCCGGGCCTGGTAAATAATCGGCTCGCTCTTCTTGAGCGGCACCTGGAAATGGCCGCTCTTTTTCATTTCCCGTCGCGCGGCTTCCCACCACTTCTTCCAATCGTCACGGATGATGTCCGGCACCAGCACCTGCTGGATCTGGTCGGCTGTGGCTTTTCCGCCGAAGCTGTTGAGAACCAGCTTCACCAGTTCAAGATGGTCCGTTGCGGCTATGCGCCGGAGAGATTCGGGATCGGCGGCTTTCCGAGCCAATATGTGATCCTTCGAAATGGGCTTGAGAGACTCGGCCGCAAACGCCAGATCCATCCGGTGCCCGGGCTTGTTGTCAAAATCAATCGTGAACTGGGCAAAAACAGTATCCACCGCTGTAATACGGCCAAAACCCCAGCTTCGGTGCGTGCAATACCCGTGGTCGGTCAAGACCACCAGGACATCGATGTAACGGCGGTCGAGCTTGCCGGCAGCCGCCAGTTTTTCGAATTCTTCTCTCATAAGTTGTTTTGCGCTAGCGTCCACCCGGGCGCATGCGATCATTAAAGGTCTTGAGCAGTCAAAATCCAAGAGAAATTGCGGCCGATGTGCTAACCCATCGTCCACCGGCGGAATACATCGAGGACATCCTCGAGCGCGCGCTGGCATCCGAAACCCTCAATTCCAAGGATCGCGGACTATGCCAGGAGCTCGTTTATGGCGTTGTCCGCAACGAATCCGCCCTGGATTGGCTCATCGCCCGCAAGACGCCCGGGCGCAACCAGAAGCCTGCCCTCCGCACGCTTCTCAGGCTGGGACTTTACCAGATTTTCTGGACCGACCGCATTCCCGGACACGCTGCCGTGAACGAAACGGTGGAACTGGCCAAACGACGCGGCTTCGGACCGCAAGCGGGCTTTGTGAATGCCGTGCTGCGCGGTTACCTGCGGGAGCGGGATGCGACCAAAGGGGCCCTCGACGTCCTGAAGAGCGCGGAGCCCTGGACGGCCTTCTCCCATCCTGAGTGGCTGGTGCGGCGTTGGACTGAGCGATGGGGCGCAGAGCAGACACTTCGATTGCTCGAGTGGAATAACACCCCGCCGGAGGTTTTTGCGCGGGTCAATACACTGAAGACAGACGCCGGGAAACTGCTTGAACAATGGCGCCAGGAGGATGTGGAATACGATTTCTCCAGGACCGATTGGCTCGATGAAAACCTGGTCTTCCGGCTGAAGCGTCACCCTGCCCTGCACCGGTTGCCCAGTTTCCAGCAAGGATTCTTCTACGTCCAGGATCCCAGCACTCTGCTGGCAGTGCGCCACCTGGATGCGCGCCCCGGGCACAGCGTCCTCGACATGTGCGCGGCCCCGGGCGGGAAGTTCACAGCCATCGCGCAGCAACTCCAGGGACAAGGACAACTCGTCGGCCGGGAATTAAACCATCAACGGCTGAACATTCTGAGCGAGAACTGCACCAGATTGGGAATCCAGAATGCCGAACTCGATCTTGCCGCTGATGCAAAAACCGACAGCTTTGACCGCATCCTGATCGATGCACCGTGCTCGAACACGGGAGTCATGCGCCGACGGGTCGAGCTGCGATGGAGGATCAGGCCTGAAGAGATTGAGAGGCTGTGCTCGGGACAATTGGAGCTTTTGGCCGCCGGAGCAGCCATGGTCAAGCCGGGAGGAATCCTTGTTTACAGCACGTGCAGCCTCGAGCCGGAGGAAAACGGCAGCGTGGTCGCCCGATTTCTCTCAACTCACCCAGAGTTCCGGCTCGACCATGAACGGACTCTGCTCCCGTTCATTGACGGCACAGACGGCGCCTTCGTCGCCAGGCTGATCCGAACCCCATAACCGCAACAAGTGATCATCCGATTCACTGGCTCGGCGCGGTCGAGCGGCATCCCGGTATTGGAGCCACTGCTGCTGGACGGAAGAGAGATTGTGAAAAAAGGCCCGAAGGCGCCGACGCCTTCGAACCTTTTCCTGATAAAACCGTGCCGGGTTGCTTTCTTTCCTGATCGCGCCGCCCCCAATTCTGTTGGGCGGTCTAATTCTCCAGGTTTGCCAGCTCCCGGGCGGCTTTGGCAGCCAGGTCCTCGTTCAGCTTCAGACTCAAAGCTTTCTCAAATGATTCCCTGGCTGCTTTGTTTGCCCGGCTGGCCTTCTGCGCAACACCCAGGTAGTAAAACAGCTCGGCGTCGTCCGCGCGGCCCTGGGATGCCTGAATCAGCAACTGCACGGCCCTCGAGTGTTCACCCCTCTCCAGGCAGAGAATCCCGAGGGACCTGGCCAGTCGGGCGTCATTCGGATAAGCCGCCCGGGCCTTTTGCGCGAGATCGTATGCGGTTTTGTTGTCTTTGAGGTGCTCGAAAGAGATCAGCGCAAGGTTGCGCACGGCTGGACTGAACAGGGGCCACTGTTTTGTGATCAATTGGTATTGGTCGGCAGCTTTGGCATAAGCGCCCCGATGCTCTTCAGCCAAGGCGGTGACCATGAGAGCCGGCAAGTAAGGATCCTTCTCGGATTCCAACTTCCGGGCGGCTTCCCCCGAGAGTTTCTCTGCCGCTGCCGGCGTGCCATGCGCCTCGAGAAACTTCAGGAATAGCCGTGCCTCGCCTGCCTCTCGAAATCCCTGGTGTTCAAGCGCGAGCTTCAGGCGTGATTCGGCTTCCGGCAATTTGCCCAGAAAATAGTTTGCCCATGCGAAGTCGTAGTCAACAGCAGGATCCTCCGGAAGCTTGCGGACCGCCTCGGCGAGCAGGTCGGCTGCCCAGGACCAGTTTTGACTGCGCAAGGCCAGGCGGCCCATCAGGTGGGCGATCCCGGGATCCTCTGGCGCATTGTTGCGCGCGAGTCGTGCGAACGACATGGCCTTCTCCGTGTCGTTTAAATAATCCGCGCAGATCCTGGCTGTGTTTAACAGTGCCGGAACGTTTTTCGGAGACCACTTGAGAATCTCCCGGTGCTTTTCGACAGCCTGGGTGTAGGAGCCCTCTTTTTCAAGAATGGTGGCCAGTCGGGAAAGGGCGATTACATCGCCCGGCTGTTCGGCGAGCCGCTTTTCAAGCGCTGCGCGATTTACCGCCCTGCTGCCTGTGGAAGGATCGAGCGCCAACACGGCGAGGCGGGCAGCAGCCTGTTGTTTGAAGGGCATATCCTCGGAAGCAGCGGCGCTTTCCAAAGCCACCCTGGCCGACGACTCATAACCGAGCATGTAGTAGGTCATACCCAGGTGAAACTGCACCTCGGGCTCGAGTGACAAGGTCTTTGCGGCATACTCGAGAAGCGGCAAGGCTTGCGAGTAATCTCCTTGTTTATGGAGAACCCACCCCATGGTGTCGGCAACAGCGGGAGAATCCATGGCAATGCGGCGAGCTCGCCTGGCCAGCTCCGCCGCGCGATCGTAACGCGGGATGTAATCCGAATAGATCACCGCCAGGTTGTTGAGGATCTCGACGGATCGAGGAGCGAATTCGAGCGCCTTTTCGTAGATCTCCGCCGCGGTCTTGTGTTCCTTTGCCTGGGAATGAATCAGCGCCATCTGCACATAAGCGGTGACATCGTTGGTTCTGGCCACAAAGGCTTCCAATTCCTGCAGCGCCTCCTTCTGTTTGTTGGAGGAAACGTAGAGCCTCGCAAGAAGCCGGTAAGCGGAGTTCAGCCCGGGCTCAAGATTTGTCGCCTTGAGCAAGGCTTCCTCCGCGAGATTCACATCCTGCTGCACGGCAGGGGTTGCAAGAGGGTGTTCCTCCTCCTTTGCGACGCCGGCAGCCCGCGCCTTGTCGAGCGCTCTTTCGATGTAAACGCCGCCGAGCAGAAGCCATGGCGTTCCCGCGGATTTGTCCCGCTGAATTTCCTGCTGCGCCTGGGCAATAGCGGCATCGTACTTCTTCTCCCGCAGATCGAGTTGAATCATCCCTTCGAGAGCCGGCATATAGTCAAGCGAAAGAGACCTGGCTTTTTGCAGCGCCTCGCGCGCGCCCGGAAAATCGTTTAGCAAAGCGAGACCCCTCCCGGCCACCACGAGTCCGGTGCGGTTTGTGGAGAGTTGAACGTAGTCGGTGTAGGCGCGCATTGCCTCCTCTTTCCTGCTCAGTGCTGCCAGACCCGCCGCGGCCTCGAGATGCACCTCGGGCAGGCCGGGGAAAGTTTTGGGCATGGCCTGGTAGGTGGCGGCGGCATCGGCATAATTCTTCATCCCGGCCTGGGCCCGGGCCAGCAAGGAAAGGACATGCGGCAGTTGGGCCTGCTCCATTTTGTCCAGGGTGGAAGTGCGGGCGGCAAGACTTCTCAGGGTCACGGCGACACGGTCAAAACTGCCCTGCCTGAGAAACAGGCTGGATTGCAGCAGGACGGCTGGGATGTTGTTGCTATAGGCCAGGATTGCCCGGTCCAGCGAAGCGATCGCCTGGTTTTCCTGTCCGTTTTGAACCTGCGCTCGCGCCAGGTTGTAGAAGTGTTGGGTATTGGTTCCGTATTGCTGGACGATCCACTCAAAATGTCGCAGGGCATTGGTAATATCGCCGCGCAGAAGCAGTATCTCCGCGTTCAAGCCGTATGCCTCATAGTTCGAGGGGTCCCTGTTGAGGATATTGGTGACCAGGCTTGAGCACTGATCGAAGTTGCGCTCCTGAAAGGCGGTGCGAGCGAGAAACACCCACGCAGGGATGAAATCCGGCGCCTTTTGCGTCATCTCGGTGACGATCCGCTTGGCTTGTCCGGACTGACCGGATTGCAGCTTGAACTGTGCGTAACGCAAGCGCTCAACGGAACGGACCGGGGCAACCTCCGCGGCTTTTTGAAGCGCGGCAGCGGCCTTTTCCTGCTGCTTTTGAGCGGCATACAGGGAATACAGGGCATAGTAGGGACGCTGCGAATTCGGCTCGATAGTGCTGGCCTGCATGATCTCGGACTCGGCGCCGACGAAATCCTTCTGTTTGAACAGCAAGCCCGCCTGCGCCATGTGAAACGTCATAGTCTTGCGCTCGGCGGCAGACACCTTGTCTATCAACTCCTTGCATTGAGCCAGATCGCCGGGGGTGGTGGAGCAGTCCACAAGCACCATCAAAGCCTCGCCGTAGCCCGGCTTGGATTCAAGAATCTTGAGCGCGTGCTCCCTGCCCTTCTGGAGTTGCCCGATGGAGTGGCAGACAATCGCAAGCTTCAGCCGCGCCTCGGTATTCGCTCCGTCCAACTCGAGCGCCCGTGTCAGCGCGCCGTAGGCTTGGGGCACCTTGCCCTGCTCGAAATAGACAAATCCCAACCCCGCGGCAGCAGGAGCGCTGGAAGGTTGGGCCCGCAGGGCGGCTATGTATTCGACCTCGGCGCGCTCATAAAGCCCGGCCTTATAGTCCGCATCCGCCCGCGCCAGGTAGCGCTTGCTTCTCGATTCCCCGGAACATCCGGCCACCAGCAGCATCGTGGCGAGCGCCACAAAGACCGTCACAACAAAGTTTCTCGTCAACATCTTGTACATCACTCTGCTCTTTCCTTCCCGGCTGATGCCGCCCCCTCCAATTCGGACCCTTGTCCCTCCGGGTCGGGATTATGGCGTCGCTCTGAAAACTTGAGCCACAGCAACAGCAAAAGGAATGGTATAAGAGAGAGCGCAAAAAACAAAGGTCCACCATGGTGATGAATCGGCGAGTGAATCATCTCCGGGCCGATCTGCACGCACAACTGGCCGATCACAAAGATTCTGAAGCCGTTCCTGAGGAGCGCCAGGGGCACAACCGCAGCAGCGAGGATACCACGCCTCAACGGGGCACGCAGAAGAATGTAGCCACCGACGAGGCTTGTAATAAAGAGCGCAAGAGTGGAACGCACGCCGCTGCACTCGGGCGCAACCTGCAGGGTGATCCCCGGCAGTTGGAAAACCAGGTCGTCCCGCAAATACGGCAGACCCGAGACAAGAAACAACAGGTTTGCAACCTCCGCCGACTGTCTCTGGAGAAAAACTTCGATGCCGTTTAACACCGCCGTCGGAAACGGCGCCAGGAACACCAGCAGGGCCAGCGGAAACGCAGCCCGCCTCAGTTCACCAGCCGGAAGATACGCGGCCGCAATGCTCCAAAAGTAACAGACGGCAGAGAGCGAAAGGAGTGCCAACCGATCCTCTGCGGATGCAATCCATCCGCTGTTTGCGCTCGATATGTAGCCCATCGCCAGCAGGGCGCCGGTCAGGAACGGGGCGGCCGCAGGCCAGAACCGGGCTTTGCGGGAAAATGTCCAAACCGTGCGCGTCCTGAAGAGGAGATAGCCGGTGATGAACGGCATGAGAAGGATGTGGGAATAGACGTTGCTGTTCCATGCGAATCGGACCAGGTCCAGCAACGTCCTGCCGAAACAAACCAGCAGCAGCACGCACGCAATCAGCATCGAAAGCGGCGGCCGGACCGACGCGTCAGAATCGACCGGGGCCGGGGTTTTTGCCGCGACCTCTCCAGGTGGTTCCTGTTCTGTTGGGGCGGGTATCATGAAAGTCGTGCCCGAGACGTTGCGGACATTTCCAATTCCTCGCCCACATCTCCATCGCCGACGTGCGAGTCGAAGGAATGTTCAAAGGCGGGTTCAGTGCCCAAAGCCGGTTTGCCGGTCATAAGCACCCCGCCGGGGCCCGTCCGCCTCATGACAATACCCGTTGCGCGCAATTTTGCATCGTCCAGGATGAAGCTTCGGATGGGCGCTGGTTGCTCCTCGCATGCCACAACGCCACGCACGTTTGCGCCGCAGTTTAGGTTCAGAATGCCGGGGTTAATGACGTGGTAAGCTCCGTAAGGAGCCCGCCGCTTCCTGAGCTCCAGGCAGGCGGCGACGTAATCGCTCACATAGCTGGCCGACACATAACAGGACACGGAGCCGCTCCGCGCGCTTTCATCATCAACGGGCGGCCCGGGAAGTTCGATGAGCCGATGGCGGTTGTCGAGAAGCATGCCGTGGCGACAGACGTAACTGTTTCCGACGTCGTGAGTCGCCTGCTCGCCCAAAGCAACTGCCCCGCTGTCGAAATCACATGGCGGGCAAAGGAACGAATGATTCGGATCATCGGTTTCAGTGAAGCCGCGAATGTGCTCAGGATGTGATTCGATAAGTCGCGCAATCCAGGGCCGATCGAGGTCCAACTCCGTGATCCACCCCTGTTGCTGGAGCACCTTTGCCCCCTGAAAGATTCTGCCTGAAGACGCGTGCAGCCACGGCACATTGCGCATTTTGCACACCTGCGCGATAGACTGGGGCACCAGCACGCGAGAGTATAGGATCGCCTGCTTTTGCTCTTCACCCGGCGCCGCCGGGGCGACAAAACCCGGGCCGCTCGCATTGATGACGAAAGATGGCCTGGACTTCCGCAGCAGCTCGTAGGCCGCATGCAGATCCGCAAGATGGTGATCGGCAAGACTCACAGGCAAAAAGGATGTCCTGCGGCGCGTCAGTTCGAGACAGAATGCCTGACCGAGCGGAGTATCCGCTCCGATAAGGAGGTACATAGAGATGATCCGAAGTGTTGACCGTTCTGAAAGAGTTATCGCGGGGCCGCCGTGGAATGAGCGGGGCGGCCATCGAGCAAAATCGGTGGTGAATGAAGGTAAGAGGCCATGCGGCGCTTTGCTTCAATATCACGGAAGACGCGCTCAACCTGTTCGGCAGAAAGTCCCATCGCGCGCCCGATTTCTGCAGCAGAATAGCCGCCTTCTTTGCCCAACAACACCAAGTCCATCTTGTCGTAAGGCAGTGAAAAGTAGAACTCTTCCTGCGTCTGCGGCAATGAGTAGGTGTCCGTCGTTGGCGTGCGATTGCAGATTTCGGCAGGCAAGCCCAGGTGCCGCGCCATGGCATAGACCTGGGTCTTGTACAGGTGCGCGATCGGCTTGATGTCCGCGGCGCCGTCGCCGAGCTTCACAAAGAACCCCTGGTCATACTCGAGCTTGTTCGGCGTGCCGCTGACGGCGTAGTTGAGGCGGTCCGCGTGGTAGTATTCCAGCATCTTGCGGCAGCGCTGTTTGAAATTGGTGGCGGCTACGACCCCCAGATAGGCCTGCAAATCGAGCTTGCGCGTGACCTGGCTACCATCCGGAAAACGAATCACTACTGAAAAAAGCCGGTATTCATTGGAATCCGTAACGGATGGCAGTGATATTTTGGAGCGGCACTCGGATGTGTATTCGGGAGCGACTCTGCGGATTGCGTCGTCCCGGCGCTTGTAACATCCGGCGGCATCGAGCATCCCCGAGATGTCCTCGAGCTCGAAGCGAATGCCAAGGTGCTCAGCGACGCCCCGGCTCAGCGACAGTGTATCCGCAGAGGAATCACGCTCCGGCATGAGCAGCCCAAAAACGCGTTCCTTTCCGAAGGCCCGCACCGCCAGCGCGCCGACCACGCTGCTGTCAATGCCGCCCGACAGGGCAACGACGACCCCTTTTTTTCGAAAGTTGCGCAGCACGGTCTGCACCATGAAATCACAAATGCGCGCCGTCTCGGCAGCACAATCGATTTGCAAGAGGTCCGGTGAAAATGCGGGATGGGACATTTTTGATCCAGTCATGGAAGGGATTCCTGTGCCGGGTTAATAACTGTAGGAGATCTGAAGTCCAACCGTCTGCGGATCGAGGTCGTAGGTTGCCGAGTCGGAGTCGTTCCAGGACTTGTTGTAGAACACTGAGATGTAGCCGCGCGTGAGGAAGGCTGTGCCCAGGCTTGCGTTGAAGGAAACCGTTTCCTGGTCACCAGTGGCGGCGCTCGTTCCGGTTGTGCCCGAGTAATCCCGCAGGGCGTAGCCGCCGGTGACATTCAGGTAAAACCGCCCCAGTAACCGCTGAACCAGGCCGGCGCTGAAGATGGTGCCTTCGGAGAGAGTGTCATCGTAGTAGGACGGCGTGACGGTCCTGCTTGCGCTCAGGGAGAGAGTCGTTGTGTCGGTCAAGACATAACCTGCCCCAACCGAGAAGATCGGCGAGACAGAATCCGCCTCGTCCGAGTCCACAAATTGCCGTATGTCAACCCCAGCGGATGCCGTCAAACTCAGCTTTGAGCCCGGAGCCCAGCGTGTGCGAGCCTGCACCTGCTCGGATGTCATGTCCGAGCCGGTCTCCACGCTGTCGTATGCAAAGCCCGCTCCGACACCGAAGGAAAGCCGCTCAATGTATTGGTAATCGAGCCAGTTCATTGTGGACCACGTCTTGGTGTCACTAAGCGCTTCGCCCTCGCTGTCTCCGCGAATGAACCGCAGATCCTGACCGACCCCCAGGTCGATCGAAAGGGAGCTGTTCAGCGGCCGGGCGGCGCGGATCGTTGTTGAATATGTGTCCTGCTCGGTTTCCCGGCCTGTCTCGATCAGGGGGTCGCGGGTTCGCGCGAAACCCTGCGCAACAGAGAATTGCCAATCGCGGTATTCGGCGCCACCGCGAAAAGACACACGATGATCCACACCGTCGGTAAAATCGTCATTCGAGTACCAGCGCAGGATCGGCGTGTAATCAAGGCTCCAACGATCTCCCAGACGCACCATCATGCCGGGCATGAATTCGTGAATCCAACTGTCAGCCTCCTGGCCGAGGCGCCCGTTCAGCCCCTCGGCGTAGGAAACGGCGTAAGCGGCGTGCGGGTGCAGGCTGAGCTTGCCCCAGCGCATAGGTGTATCGATGGGTTCGGGAGCGGCTGGGGGCGGAGCCCCGCCGCCAAGCTGGCTCGTGCCCGCCAATGCCGGCCCCATGGTCGGTCCCGCCGCGCCGCGGGCGGGCCCGGGCTCGGGAGGCTGTGGCATTGCCGGGTTGAGTGTCCGCCAATCCTGCCCAGTGGCGATGGACGGCTCGCGATTTGTGACGGCAGGCTCAAAGATAACTCCCGGGTTTGCGGAGGGAGCGGGCTGGTTCTGGCCCAGACCGCACAAAGGCAGCAACATTCCGGTCGCGAGAAACGCCAACACGATCATGTTCTTGTTTTCCATAAGCACCTTCCGATGTTTCTTGATTACGGCGAACTGATTAACGTTACTATTTCACAGACAGCGGCGTCCATTCAAAGCTTTTCCGAACCGGCACTTCTCATTTTGCGCGGGATGGCAAGGTGACAGAATGGAGAAACAGGAACGCCGCGGGAGTCATTCCTGCGCCTGCCGGACGAACTTCACGTTGTCCCGATTGCCTATTGGCCTGGACGGCCTGTGGTTCCTGACGAATTGATGATAGAGGAGCTGCGAGGAGATTATTCCGACGAGCCCCATCTCGTCTGTTTCGCCCAGGGTGCTTCCCTCGCGCGCCTTGCGGACCAACTGCTCGACCGCAGCCGGTTTGAATAGACCTGCCTCGCTCACGGCACTTGATGATAACACTTCGTTCACATACGCACTTTGAGAATCGTTGAAGAAGCACTTGCGGATGGGCGCGCGGTAGGGGCGCTTGGGCCTGGCTGAAATCGTTCTTGGCAGCAGTCCTTCCGCCGCCCGGCGCAGGAGGAACTTGTCTTTCAACGCGCGCAGCTTGAACCGCGCAGGAAGACGGTTGCAAAACCGGATCACTCGCTCGTCCAGAAACGGATAGCGTCCCTCGACGGAATGCGCCATGGCCACGCGGTCGCCTTGCGAGGAAAGCAGGTACTGCGACAGGAAGATAGAAATCTCGAGGAACTGCGCGCGCTGCAGGTCTCCCCAGGCATTGAAGGCGTCCGGGTAGCGCGGCTCGGAAACAGCGGTATTTGCTCCGGGCTGATCTGCAAGGAACCTGCAAAGACGCTGGCCGTTTTGCCAACGCAGGAAATGCGAGTAAGACCTCGAATGCGTGTCCGTGAGACCCCGGCCAAAGAACGCCGAGAGATACGCGATATTGGTTTCGCGAAAAGCCTGGATGTCCGGATAAATTCGCTTGAGCGGCAGGGATCTGAACTTCGATTTCGGTTGGTCCGCCCAAAATCTGCGGATCTTTGCCTCTTTGAAAATGTCATAGCCGGCCAGGAACTCGTCCGCGCCTTCGCCGGTCAGCACGACTTTGTACTTTTGATCCCGCACGAGTTTTGACAGCAGGAACATCGGGGCCGGCGCCGTGCGCAGCAATGGAGCTTCGGTGTGCCAGACCACCTCGGGAAAGGCTTCCCCGATGTCCTCGTAGGTGGCATGAACCACCTGGTGCTCGGTGCCGAGCAACGTTGCCATTTGCTTCTGGTAAACGCTCTCGTCAAAGTGCGGATCAGAAAAGGAAATGGAAAAGGTATCCAGGTGGCCCACCCCCGACTCGCGAACCAGCGCCGCAATGGTGGAGGAGTCGAGCCCGCCGCTCAGGTAAGCTCCCACCGGCACATCCGCCCGCAGGCGCAGTCGCGTGGCGTCGCGCAACAAGGCGCGAAATTCGTCGAGATAATCTTCGAGCGTCCGCGATGGTGAATCCTCCTGGAAATCCAGCTCCCACCAGGCACGGACCTCGGGGGCGGCGCCCGGGCTGGCTGTGAGAAAGCTGCCGGGCGGCAACTCGAAGATGCCGTTGAAACAGGTGCGAGGTGAAAGTGTGCTCCAATATGTGAAGACCTCCCGCAACGCCCCGGGATCCATCTCTGCGCTCACCCCCGGGTACTCAAGCAGCGCTTTGATTTCCGAGGCGAACACGAGTGCGTTGTTTATCCTCGTGTAAAAGAGCGGGCGCACCCCCACCCTGTCTCTCGCCAAAAACAGTTGCTTCCGCTTCTTATCCCAGATGGCAATCGCAAACTGCCCGTTCAGTTGTCGCAGGCAATCCGGGCCAAGGTCCTCGAAGAGATGAAGAACAACCTCGGTATCTGTGTTCGTGGCCAGGCGATGGCCGCGCGCATCGAGATCGCGCCGCAGCTCCAGGTAGTTAAAGATTTCTCCGTTGAAGACGATCCACAGCGATCCGTCCTCGTTGGAAATTGGCTGTTGCCCGCCGGAGAGATCAATAATACTTAAGCGCGCGCTGGCCAAAGCCGCCTGGGAAGCCTGGTAAATCCCAAACTCGTCCGGGCCCCGATGCCGGATCGAGCCAAGCATTCGCCGCAGCACCGGCTCAGGTTCGAGCAGGCCCTCAGGGCAAAGATATCCAGCAATGCCGCACATTCGAGTTGTTGGGTGCGATGTGAAAGACCATCCCCGGCAGGGCTGGCTGCCGCGCCGGCCCTAAAAAGTTTTCCCCACGATCCAGAGGCATAACTTAAGGACGATGTGAGAATCGTCCCTGCCAGGCCGCCGGATTACATGCTCGAGCAGGTCTCGGGTTGCGCGGCGAGCTTGCGCTGAACGAATGCCGCTGCTTTGGCGACGCTGTCGAGGTTCTCAGGCAACGCCTCTTCCGGGTTCACTTTGATGCCGAACGTCTGTTCCAAAAACGTAATCAGCTCCAAAATACCGGTCGAGTCCACAATGCCCGTTTCCAGGAAAGACGTGTCATCCTTGAGAGACGCACCGTCTCCGAACAGGAAGTCCGTGATCACGAATTCTCGTATTTTGTCAGAGTAGTGCATGGCTTTTTCCAGTTGTATCCAGATCAATGCTGCAGTCCTGCCCGGTGCAAAGCCCTGTTCAGAAAAGGCACAAACTCCTCCGCTGCCTTCCCATTCCCTTCCGCGCTTGGATGACTGTCCATTCCATTCCCAGTAGCGTAGATGGATACGTCAGACGCCCCACAACCGGTCAAAATGTCATAGTAATTGAAAACGGCCACGTTGGTAAGAGAGCTATTCTCAAGCCAACCGTCCGGAGATGCGAGCCAATCATTGAACTGCCTGGCCACTGCCGCGGAATCAGCCGGGTTGCGGTAACGCCCCAAGGCCTTCTTCGCCAAGACTTTCCACAAAGCCTGCTTCGGCTGCTTCGGTGCCAGCGGCGGCGCGGTGACACAGATAAACAGCACGTCCGGATGCTTCTTAAACTCCTCCAACAATGCCGTGAAGGACGCCTTTGCGTTCCAGAGCGTCAGTTCCGGTCCCGCCGGGTTTCCAGGGGAGGCGCCTTCCGCTACAAAGGCATTGTTCGGGTAACAGGACTTAAAAACGACAACGCGGTTTCTGCGGCCATCCGGGAGACGCCGGTCCTGAGAATCAACCGCCAGCACATCCTGCATTTGGTCGCGAAACTTCGGCAACCAATCGAAAAGGTCTGTGTGCTCCCCAACGGCGCTCCCGTACGAAGCTTCGTGCACGACGTAGGAATTCTTTTCCAGCAGCGCCCTCAACCCACCTGCATTCAGACTCGTCGTGTAGATAGCATTCGTGTGCGCGTCAGGCCCGGGCTCGGCCAGCAACTGCCCGCCGCAGGAGTGATGTATGAACAAAAGATCCACCGGTTTCACGGGCGAGGTGGCAGGAAAGCTCGACAGGTCTGTGTGCAGCGCAGCATTGCGCGCAACTCCCTGTCTTAAGCTTTCTTGAGGATTCACTGGAATCAGTAGAAACCCTAAGACCACTAAGGGCAATACCAAAAATAGGAAAAGTATCTTCAGTTTCATAAAGCTATTCTAATGCCGTGGGGAAACGGTCTCTCTCGGCTGGCGCTCTTCTGCACTGGATGCGAGAAACACGGTTTTCGTCCAACTTCAAATCGCGCCCGCACGCCACTCAATAGCAGCGAAAGCGCCGGTAGCGTGCACAGGCACAGATTCCGCCAAGGGTTATGATCAGCGCCATGGATCCCGGCTCTGGAACGCTCGTGAGTTCCGCACTGAAGCTTTGCCGGATATACTTGGCGTCATACGCGATACCGAAGCCCTGCACCTGTAGTTCGTAACTGTGCTCCGGACTGACAGAGAAAAAGTTGGTATAGAAAGAAACGCCCGAGTCCTGAGGGGTGATCTCCCAAAGAACCGTGTTGGATACTTGATCTGTGAGGCTGCAAAAGAATCCCTGTTCCGAACTCCAATAATTCCAACTGTTCTGGAAACTCATGCTGACAGCCAAGCAGCTCGACGACGGAAAAAACGTCCATGTTGTGCTCTGATCGGTCCGAATGTATGCCCTGTCCACGATCATGTTACCGATCTGAGC
>CAYNZC010000005.1:0-81122 GCA_964401575.1 uncultured Verrucomicrobiota bacterium | reverse complement strand
GTCATGAGCTTCTATGCGGGCTGCGAGGTCGGGATCGCGCTCACGGATGATTGCGCGCGCCACCAGCATGCCCAGGGTCTTGCCGCCCACCGAGCCGATGCCGATCATCCGGTCGCGCACCGCCAGAAAATCCGACAGGGTGAGGTATTTCTCGGCAAGGGCTGATATGCCGGAGCGGTGCACCCGGAAAGCCCAGCGAATCCGCCGGAGCATCTCGTCGTGCCGCTCATGCGAACAGCGGCCCTCGCGTGATTCCTGTGCCACCTGCTCCGCCTCACGGAAGAGTTTGCGCCAAAAGCCGACGCGCTGGTCGCTCTGAAGCCTGGGCCACTGTGTGTGGGAAAGAATCGGTGCAAGAACCGCGCTCTCTTTGACAGGATGAAACACCTCGCCATCTCTTTGGTAGAGCGTGTTCATCACGTTGCCCGACCGGTGCTGAACCTTCACAGGACGTATGTAGAGCCGCTCTTTGAGCCGGAACACGTCCAGCATGAACTGCGTCGTCTTGCGAATCGGCTCCACCGCGTAGGCGGAATGCTTGTCGCGGTAAAGGCCGAAGTACGTCACTGTGTCCAGGTTCCACAGCCGCGGACAGGTCAGCAAAAAGAAATTTCCCAGGCTCTGGTCCGAACCCCACGCCTCCGCAAGATCGGAAAGACAGTCAAATACATACAGCGCGCCCCGCCCGGCGTCTTCAATCACCGCGTGCACCGACCGGACAAACGCCTCGAACCCCTTGTGAGGATTCAGCAGGTGTTGTTCGGCCGTGGAATCAGGGCTCAGCAAGGGCTCATGTTCGCTGAAGCGGAAATAAATCAGCCGGTGTCCGGATGTCTTTGCCGCGCCTGCGTACGGGCCGACAAGCTCCTTGTAATCCTCGATGGCGGCGATCTCCCAAACGATGTTATCTCCCGGCTCGATGCCGCTGATGATGGCATCAAGGCCCGGCACACCGGTTGTGGGTGTAAAATTAACCCGCGACTGCGACTTCATAGGTGATCAATGTCAGGAGCCCGCAGCATAGTTGTGTCAGGACTGTAACACTGCGCAGGGAAACGTAAAGAGAGCGATGAAAGAAGAAAGGCGGCGCCGGCACATCAGCACCCAGGCAGTTCCTGTCGCCCCCGGCACCGGCCACAAATGACCTGTTTCGGGTATCCTCTACAATTTATGGGGATGACACCGTTCCCTTTTGCAGCCACGATGTCCTGATAGATCGGTTGACCCCAACCCATCAATTATGACATCCAGTATGGCCATGGCCGCCAGAATGATGAATTGGCTGCGCCGCGCTTCAACGAGCAGCCGTGCGTTTTTGCATATTCTCCTGCTCGCCTGCCTGGCGGCAGTCGTCACGTCCGCCGCGATGGCAACCGCGCCGCCGACCAACCATCCGAAACTCGTTCCCGTGGCAACTGCTTCCGGGGGCTGGGGCCTTGCCGTCTCGAATGCCGGCATGGCCAATGTCGTGCAGAAACATCCTGTTCAAATCGAACTCTGGTCGGCAATGCAAGGAGTGACAAACCTCAGCGCCGCCTATGAAGATTTTCTGGTGAGCGGACAGCGTTTCGAGGGCAGAACCAGGATCCGTGTGCAGGACGGCTCGGCTTTTGAGGTGAGCGACATTTGGACTCAGGAGGGCGACATTATTTCGCTGGCTCGCACGCTCAGGGTCTCCGGCAGCTCCAGCAACGGTTTCGCGTCGGGATTTCGTTTCACGTTCACAGGACCGCGCGCGTGGACCAATGCCCAGTGGTTTGTTCCCGGAACGATTTATGGAGGATTCGACCACCTGAACCCCGCGGCGATCGGCGGGAGGGAACATTACAAACCGGGCAACTTCACCGTGCGAATCCGAGAGGACCGTCTTCCGGCGCCGCTGGTTCTGTCACACTTTGCGGACAACAGTTCGCTCGCGATTCTCAACCCCGCGCCAAAAGGGGGAACGAGTCCGTTCGAAGGCTCGGATGTGCGAGCCGTGACACTCATAAACACAAACTTTCAATTCGGGGCGCTCGGTGCGGAAGAAGACCCGACAGGACTATCGATCGGCTGCTGGTTCCCGGGAAGCGAAGGCGAGGTTACCTACGCCGGCAATACCTACCCCGGGGGGCAACAGCACGCATGGCGGCGCAGATACCATCCCGTCCAGGATGGCTGGACACAGCAGTTTCAAGTCCGGTTTCGAGTCGGCAACGGAGAGTCTTTCCCCACAGCCATGGCCGACACATGGCGCTGGGCGTGGAAAACGTTGAACCCCCAAGTGCACCAGCACGACATCCCCGCTGTCCGCAGGGCCCTGGTGGACATGCTCGCCGCCAATGCCATCGAGAAAAACGGACGCACCGGTATCCCCTTTTCCATTTCCGCTGTCACGGGCGATAAGGAAACCGCGGATCGGCGCGTGCTGATGGGCTTCTGCGGAAAAAACCTCGAGGCTGTGAATTTTCTGCTCCAGGAAGCCGCTTTGGGATCGGATGAGACCCGCTCTGGTTCGCTCCGCAAGACCGCCGAAGCCATCGCCGCTTCTTTCATAACCCTGAAAATGTCGCCCCCGGAAGGCGAAGGCTGGCGAATCGATGACGGTGCAATCATTTGCGCGCGCCTCAAAGAGCAGGCCATGTATCTGCGCTGCTTCTGTGACGATGTGAAAATGCTTCTCCAGGCTTATGCCCGGGAAAAGCAACTCGGTCGGCATCATTCCGAGTGGCTTGCGTGGTGCCGCGAGTTTGCCGACTGGCTGCTGCCACAGCAGAGGTCAGATGGTGGCTTTCCCCGATCGTGGAAGCTCGGTTCGAGCGAGATCGCCTCTGCCTCGCCCAACTCAAGTTTCAATACGGTGCCCATGCTTGTTCTCTTGACCGGGATTACCGGCGAGCGCAAGTACCTCGACGGAGCAGTCCGTGCCGCGGATTTCTGCTGGAGCAACGGCCAGTCCGGAGCCCGGTTCGTCGGCGGGACAATCGACAACCCGGATGTTCTCGACAAAGAGGCAGCCACGCTTTCACTGGAGGCATACCTGGCGTTGTTCGAAGCGACGAAAGAGGCAAGGTGGCTGGAGCGCGCAAAAGGAGCCGCGAATTACGCGGAAACCTGGATCTATATCTGGAACGTTCCAATGCCGTATCAGGCCACCGCCCCCAACGCACAGTGGAAACCAGGTGTCCCCACAATCGGAGTTCAACTGATCGCGACCGGACATTCTCTCGTGGACGCGTACATGGCGTTTGACGCGGATGATTTCGCCAAGCTCTATAAGCACTCGGGGGATGCTCATTACTACGAGGTCGCGCGGTTACTGCTGCACTGTACCAAAAGCATGCTGGCCGTACCAGGCCGCACCTACGACCTCACCGGGCCTGGCTGGCAACAGGAACACTGGAGCATGGCTCCCAGACGAGGCCAGGGACTTCATCGCCGGTGGCTGCCCTGGGTAAGCACCAGTCACCTCAACGGCATTTTCGGGCTGATGAACTTTGATCCGGCACTCTTCGACAGGCTTTCAACAGCAAACAACCTGAACTAAGATCGGCATGAAACACATTCTTCGCGCGATGGTTTTCACGGTAGCCTGCACCTCGCTGCTGGCCATAACTTTAGCTTCGGCGGCAACCCCGGCACGGCCAAACATCGTCGTCATCCTGGCCGACGATCTTGGTTTCAGCGATATCGGCTGCTATGGCGGTGAGATCCGCACCCCGAACCTCGATTCCCTCGCCGCTGAAGGCGTTCGCTTCAGCCAATTCTACAATGGCGCGCGTTGCTGCCCATCAAGGGCAATTCTGATGACCGGCTTGTATCCCCACCAGGCCGGCGTGGGGGATATGGTGGATGAATATGCGAGGAAACTCCGCGAACACCTCAATACTCCGGCTTACTCGGACCGCCTGAACCCTAACACCCCTACAATCGCGGAGGTCTTGCGTTTGGCCGGATATCGCACCGGCACGTCCGGTAAATGGCACCTCGGCTACCGTCCAAACGAATGGCCCGCGGCCCGCGGATTTGACTCCGCATTCGGCGTCATCGAAGGCGCAATGAACTATTATGGTTTCGGCATGCAGCACACCGGTGTCATCACCAACCCGCCCATGGCATTGAACCATGAACCCTATATTCCTCCACGCGATGGATTTTTCGCCACCGACGCTTTTACCGACTACGCAGTGAAATTCATCGAGGACTCTGCCGGCGATCCAAAACCGATCTTTCTCTACCTTGCTTACACCGCACCGCACTGGCCGCTGCACGCCAGGCCGGAAGACATCGCCAAATACCGTGGCACTTACAAAAAAGTCGGCTGGGACGATCTGCGCGCACAACGTCTCGATCGATTAAAGAATTTGGGATTGGTAGAACAGAACCTCGAACTCGCTCCACGTCCCGACAACGTCCGGGCATGGGAGGCCGCCACCCCGCAGCGTCAGGACCAGTGGGACGAGGAGATGTCCATCTATGCGGCGCAAACCGAGGAAATGGACCGCGGCATAGGCCATGTTCTCGCAGCGCTGGAAAAAGTCGGACGGCGCAAAAACACGGTCGTTATGTTTATGTCGGATAATGGCGGAGCCTCCGAAGATCCGAACCGGAGTTTGCCCAATTCAGTGCTCGGAACTCGGGAAAGTTACGAAGGTTACGGAATTGGTGGAGCGCATGTGAGCAGCGGCCCATTCCGAAAAACCAAAAAATACAGCCACGAAGGCGGCATCTCCAGCCCGTTGATCGTGTGCTGGCCGGCTGGCATTCGCAGCGAGGCGCGCGGCCGCATCCTGCACGCACCCGGGCATCTCATTGACATTCTGCCCACCTGTTTGGATCTGGCAGACGCCCGGTTCCCAAAGCGATGGCAAGACACACGCACCACTCCTTTGGAGGGTGTTTCACTCGTGCCCGCCATGCAAATGAAACCGCTCAAGCGGCGAGCGCCGTTGTTCTGGGAACACGAGGGACATCGTGCCGTTCGCGAGGGCAAGTGGAAGCTAGTAGCCAGCTTCAACGATCCATGGGAGCTCTACGACATTGAGAAGGACCGTGCCGAGCTGAACAACCTGGCGGAGCAACACCCGAAACAGATTAAGAGACTCAGCCGGCTCTACGAGGCATGGGCAAACCGGGCCGGAGTCAAACCCTGGCCGGGTCCTATCCGTTAAAAGGCAGCGGCCGTCACATAGGGCCGAACAGGGGAGACGCGTGCGCGTCCCGGGCTTGATGCCCCGATTCTACCTGGCCTTTGATAATTGCTGGCGCAGCCACTCGGGGCGGTTCGTGGTGATTCCATCCACTCCCGCCTCGACCTCCGCCCTGGCCACCGCGGGATCATCCACCGTCCAGGTGTAGAGCTTGAGCCCGGCCTTATGCACCTTCTGAACGAACTCCTTGTCTATAGGAAAACCGTAGTTCAGATCCAACCCATCCAAACCGGCTGCCTTTACTTTTGCAATCATCTCCTCGACAGGCATGTACTGTTTCGTGTTCCGATCCTGCCCCACAAGCCAGTAGGCCTCGTATTGCGGCATTCTGGCCTTGGCCGCCTTGATAACATTATAGTTGAAGCAGATGATGGCGATTTGCTTGTTTTCGAGCGCTCTCTTGTTCTTCGTTGGACTGCCCGCCAGTTCTTTTTCGAGCTGCGGAAGAACCTCCACATCGCATTTGATCTCCACAAAAACTTTCTTCCCCTGGGGCACCGTCGCCAGAATCTCCGAAAGAAACGGAACCTTCTCGGAGTAGCTGGAGCCCTTCCACTTGCCCCATTGGCCCACTTCGATCTTGCTCAACTCCGCCGAGGTGGCAAGGGCCATCTTATGCTTCACACCAGCGGTGCGCATCGTGTCCCCATCGTGCATCACCATGACTTTTCCGTCTTTGGTCAGGTAAACATCGCATTCGGTGCCGTCAGCACCCTGGATAAATGCAAGCTTTGCCGCACCCGCGGTGTTCTCCGGGGCGTCGTAAGACGCGCCACGGTGGGCGATCAACTCGATACCGGTTGCCGAGAGGGCGGAGGCTGCGGCGATGGCAAACATGCTGAACAATAGTTTCATATATACGGGGACATACTAAGTGCGGCCGACAGCACGTCAAAGCAGAAGTTCGGCCTGTCGCCGCCCGCGCAGAAGGTATCGCAGATCAGCGGTCCGCGGGTCAGTCATCGCGGCCCACATCGGTAAACGAGGGCAGAGGGCGCGGCAGCCAACGACACGTTGGGCGCGCATACGCGCTTGACCTCTCGGAGCCAATTCCTACAGTGCATGTGAAAGTTCTGTCGCATGGAACCGCTTGTTTATGGTTTGTTGATTCTCACTTCCGTAGTGGGTCTGGCCTTCATTGTGGAGAGGGGCCTTGTGCTTCGCTGGAGCCGCGTGATCCCGCCCCAGGTGCAGTCCGCCCTCGAATCGTGTCAGACCCCCGAAGACGTGCCGATGCTGCAGCGCGTGTGTCGTCAGAATGACTCGGCACTTAGCCGACTACTGCTCCTGGCTGCCGACCACCAGGGCTGGCCTCGTGATGAAAACGTGGACGCTCTCCAGACACGCGCCCGGCAGGAGGTCGCACGGCTCGAGAGAGGCCTGGTAGTCCTCGAGATCATTGTTGGCATCGCTCCCCTGCTCGGTCTTGTGGGCACCATCGCGGGCATGATGACCCTATTCGGGAACATCGGCCAATCCGGCCTGAACGACGCCTCGCTTCTTGCCAACGGAATCGCACTCATCCTGAACGCCACGCTCCTCGGCCTGCTCATCGCCATACCGTCTCTCATTTTCTGGAGCTATTACTCCAAAAAGGTAGAAACCATTGCCGTGGAACTGGAAACCATGTGCGATGAATTTGTGCGGCGCCTCTACCGCAAAGATCCCGCACAAAAGTGATGCGCTTCTACACCCGCAATAGAAGACAAGCTCCGGCGATCATTATTGTCGCACTGATCGACATCCTGATCGTCCTTCTCATTTTTCTGATGGTGACCACCACCTTCAAACAGCAGCCATCGCTCAAGTTAGCCCTCCCGGAATCCTCCCAGGCGCAACGAACAGGTGCCCACGAGGAACCACCCCTGGTGGTAACCGTGGACCTAAAAGGCAACCTCCGGCTCGGGCAGGAGGGCAAGCGTGTCACGCCGGAAAGCCTGAAAGAGGAACTGCTCTCGATGGCATCCCGAAAACCGGATTTGAAACTGGCCATCAGCGCAGATAAAGCCGCCCCATTCGGACAAATCGTCCGGATCATGGACGCCGCAAAGGAGGCCAGGATCAAGGTCGTAAATGCTTTCACAAAGGAAACAGCCCAGTAGCCAGGTGGCTGCACCCACAGTCGTATCTGGATCGGCTCTCGATCCCGCAGCCCAACGTTTCCTGAACCACCTCGCCTCAGCCCGTGGCGCTTCCGCTTACACCGTACGGAACTATACTCAAGCCCTGCGCGGATTTCACGAATGGCATTCGGAAGAGCGTAAAACCACTCCGGACTGGAGCAGCCTGGGCCGCGACGATTTCCGGGCCTATTTGAGATACATCGGCCGACGCAACCTCGGCCGCTCCGCCGTTCACCTGCGTTTTTCCGCGCTTCGCAGCTTTTACAAGTTCCTTGTTCGTGAGGGAACAGTCGAGGTGTCTCCAATTAAGAATATCGCCCTCCCTAAGCAGCCCAGGCGCCTCCCCCAGTTCCTGACAAAGCAGCAAATGCTCGACCTGCTCGCTGCTCCCCGAAGTCTTCTGCCCCCTGATACAGCACCCGAACCGATGCGAAAGCGGGCCCTGCGGCTATGCCTGCGAGACGAGGCCATCTTCGAAACCTTATACTCTTGCGGCCTGCGTATCAGCGAAGTCTGCGGCCTCAAGGTCGAAGATCTGGACAAAAGAGAAGGCCTGGTGCGGATCCGTGGAAAGGGCAAAAAGGAACGCCTGGTGCCGATCGGCGACACCGCTTTAAAAGCCATCGCCTCCTACTGCTCGCATCTTGACGATATCGCCGCAGCAGGCGCATTGTTCCTATCCCCGAAAGGCGGAAGAGCCGTCTGCCCGCGTGATATCCAGCGCAGATTAAAGAGATACCTCGCAGCCGCAGGATTGGATCCAAACCTGACCCCGCACAAGCTCCGGCACAGCTACGCGACGCATATGTTGGACGCAGGCGCGGACCTCCGAAGTGTGCAGGAACTGCTGGGCCATGCCCACCTCACAAGCACACAAGTCTATACGCACGTCACAACCGAACGTCTCAAGAAAGCCTATGCACAGGCGCACCCGCGCGCTTGAAAACCAGTTGCGGAACCGGATTTGACACTATTCAACATTTATGAACCAACAAACAGGAAATTCAGGAGCCCAGCAACCAGCCAAACGAGGTTTGTTTACGACCGACGACGGTCAAAACCTTGTTGTTACGTTTGTGCTCGTCAGTTTGCTCTTTCTCCTGTGGGGCTTTTGCAACGGCATGATCGACGTCATGGACAAACTTTTCCAGATCGAACTGAAGCTCACACTCGCGCAGTCCGCCTGGGTCCAGTTCGCTCACTACCTCGGTTACTTCCTAATGGCGATTCCAGCCGGGTGGCTGGCCACAAAGCTCGGCTACAAGGGCGGGATCATCGCCGGATTGCTCATGGTGGCCGCGGGCGGTTTGTGGTTCATTCCGGCCACCAAGATCGCGGCCTTCTGGGCTTTCCTCCTGGGAGTGTGCGTCATCGCCGCAGGGCTGACCTTTCTGGAAACCATCGCCAACCCATACACCACGGTGCTTGGTGACCCCGCCTACGCCGCCACGCGCATCAATCTCGCGCAATCCTGCAATGGCATTGGCTGGCTCCTGGGCCCGATCGCGGGCGGCATGTTTTTTTACGGCAAAGACGCCTCCGGCAGGAACACCGGCGCCGATACTCTTTGGATCCCGTACGCAGGCGTAGCGGTGGTGGTCATTGTTCTGGCCATCATCTTTTTTCTGGCTTATGTGCCTGACATAAAAACCGCCGACGTTTACAAACTCGATGAGTCCCAAAAAACTGACGCAACGAAGCCTGCGGAGCCCATGCGCGGCGAAGTTGGCAACATTTACATCACCCTGCTCGGCAATGTGCTGGCTCTGGCTGTCAGTGTTGGAATGATCGGTTATGTCATACTAAGCACCACAACCCTTGGCAAACCGCTGATCGGTTTCGTGTCCAGCCTTCCGTTACCCGCGAGCTTCGAAGTTACCGAGCATTCCGCGCTGGCCATCGTGGTTGCCATGGGCGTTCTCCTGGCGGTGCTCATAGCCGCAGTAAAACTCGCCGGCACTTCGCGGTCAATTTCGAGTCACAGTATCTGGTCCCATCCTCATTTTGCCGGTGCGACCATCGCGCAGTTCCTCTACGTCGCTGCCCAGGCCGGCATCTTCAGCTTTCTTATCAACTACCTGACCTCCGAAGTGCCAGCGATGCCGGAAAGCTGGAGGCACAGCTTCTTCGGCGGCTTGCTCGAGACACACAAAAACGGCGCGCTCGGCTTCAGTGACAAAGGCGCCTCCTTCATGGTCTCGGTCGGATTCTTCTGTTTCCTGACCGGACGTTTCAGCGGCGCGGCCATTTTGAGGACCTATGCCGCCCACAAAGTGCTTGCGCTTTATGGCGCGCTGAACGTTTTCCTCTGCCTGCTGGTATTCCTTAAGCTTGGCTGGTTCTCCGTGATCTGCGTTTTCCTGAGCTACTTTTTTATGTCCATCATGTTCCCGACCATCTTCGCGCTGGGGATCCACGGGTTGGGCGCAAGGGCCAAAAAGGCCTCCGCCTACCTCGTCATGGCCATCATGGGCGGCGCAATTCTCCCGAAGCTCATGGGAGCCGTAGCGGACAATTACAACATGTCAAAGGGCTTTATCGTGCCAATGGTTTGCTTCATCTTCATTGCCCTATACGGCTTCATGTGGCCCAGTTACAGCAAGACAGACAGTCTGCATGTGAAAACCTCACCTGGCCACTAAGGGGCGCCCATGACGGCGCCGTGATTAACTGGCCGGCCGAGAGACCTGAGGCTTGGCTTCCGGGTGCCGGGCCAGAATCGCCCTAAGTTCTCTGACCACTTCAGGTCGGCTCTTGGCCAGGTTCCTGGTCTCGCCGGGATCCTCCTCGTAGTCATAGAGCTCGAGAACCGCTGATTCCGGCTTTTCGCCGGGCGCCTTCCACTCGACGAGACGGTAACGGCTCGTGCGCACGGCACGTCCAATGAGCTGGCCCTTGTCTTTCACATTCCGTGGATAGAAGTGCATCACAGCGGGCTTGTTCTCTTTTGTTGGATTCCTTAACACCGGCACAACGCTTTTGCCATCGAGACCCGGTGGCGGCTGAATCCCGGCCAACTCACAAAGAGTAGGATACACATCAACCGATTCCACTAGCGACGATGACCTGTCCCCATGCGTCTCCAGCCCGGGCACGCAAATAATGAGCGGAATGCGTGCGGCCTCTTCATAGTTGGTGTGTTTGCACCACATCCCGTGATCACCCAAATGCCAGCCATGATCGCCCCAAAGCACGACCACAGTGTCCTGCGCAAGGCCGAGTCTTTCCAACTCGCCCAACACTCGCCCGATTTGGGCGTCTGTGTAGCTCACTGCGGCATAGTATCCGTGAATTAACTCGCGCTGCTGTCCGGCAGAAAGAGGGCCCGTATCCGGTATGTCCGAATAGTTCCGCAACTCACCCCAGGTCGTCGGCGCAAACTCAGGCGCTCCCACGGGCGCCTCCTGGTTCGGGTAAGGTTCAAACTGCTCACGTTTGTAAAGGTCCCAATACTTTTTCGGGGCGACAAACGGCAGGTGCGGCTTTAGAAACCCCACCGCGAGAAAAAATGGCCGCCCGGATTCTTTGCGAGTCTGCAGACGCCGAATGGCCTCGTCGGCAACCTGGCCGTCGGCATACGCGGAGTCGGCTACGTCGGCGCACTCAACAGCCCTGCCGCGCGGATCGGCAGGAGCCTTTTTCTTTTTTGTTTTTCCTTTTTTGGGCTGGCTGGGCGGCATGTTGCTTTGAACAACATACATCGGCGTTGAAGGGCGCCAGTGCGCCACAGTCCACGAAGCCGGGTCCTCCTGGTTTCCATGCCCGACATGGAATATTTTGCCCAGGGCCTCGGTTGTGTACCCGGCATTCTTGAAGGCTTCAGCCATGGTTACTGCCCGGGGAACTGCCAGCCTGAAATTGGTGCCAAGATCGTAGATGCCGATCGTTCCAGGGCGCATGCCGGTCATGAGGGAATTACGCGACGGAGCGCACACAGCCTGGTTGCAATACGCTTTTTGAAAAAGCACTCCACGCGAGGACAGCCGATCCATGTTCGGAGACTTCACAAGCGACTGACCGTAGCACCCGAGCAGCGGCTTCAAATCGTCCACGCATATGAGCAGTACGTTTGGTTGCCGGGGAGCGCTTTGAAGCGACATTGCTATTATCAGGTATAGTCCACCCAACGCCAGCGACAGAGATCTCATGCCGCGCAGCATGGGCCAACTCGCAACGCCGCAAAAGGAAAAAGATGCCCTCGCGCAATCGTGATTTGCCTCCTGCCCTCTTCATCACATAATGGCGGTGGATGAAAGTCACTCACGTATCCATATGTCCGAGCGAAGCAGCCACGAACGCCAATACCCCGGCGCTCACGCCGGAATTGCTGGCAGCCACCGGAGCGCGCTATTCAAGGAACAACGAGGGACTTGAAGCGATCCTCTCAAAAATTGACCCGAAAAATCTCGAGAAGTCCGTTGATTCCATTTTCAAAATGGTCGATTACGGACACCAGTCGATCGCCGATATGGTGCCGGTGGCCCTTTTCATCGACGACATATCCATCTGGCTTGCATACTACATCTGGACACTCTGCCCAACCGCTGGCGGACAGGAATCCTCCACACGCTACATCAAAATTTCTCCCGAGGGACTTATCCCAGCCGACACACTCGGTATTGCCGAGCGGGACCTGCCTGAATGGCGCGACCTCATGGACGATTGCTTTAGCGCATACCAGGCATCTCTCGCACTTTGGGAGGAACTTGCTTTCGAGCAGCCCGATCTCATCGGCATTCCCAGATCCCTGCTTGACGACACCTCCGACAGCGCCCGCAAGAAGGTTGCGCGAATGAAACGCAATTATGCTTTTGACCGGGCGCGCTACTTCCTGCCGGTCGCCGCTTCCACAAACGTGATGCTCGTCATGTCTGCAAGAGGCTGGGTGAGCTTGTGCCAGAATTTGCTCTCGCACCCCTTGCCCGAACCACGTCTTGTGGGGGAAGCGATTCGAAAAAACCTGGAATTATCAGCCCCGCGAATGACGCGCCACGCCCGCAAAACCCCCGAATGGGAAAACGCGATTCGCCGCGAGTTTGAAAAGCTCATCCGCGCCGCCTGCGAATCCGCCCGCGCGCCGGTCTCAGCGGAACCGCGCCTGCAAGTGGAGTCACCTCAAGGAATTGCCGCCCGGGAAATCACACAAGACCTCGCCAACCACAGCAACCGCTATGCCCCCATCGGCTCATCGCTCCACCGGACAATGGTCCGGTTCGGCTGGTCTGGCATTAGTTTCGCCGAAATCAGGGACTTGAATCGGCATCGCACCGGCACAAAACACTGCCCGCTGGTGCCGGGTAATTTCTACTTCGCCCTGGACCAGGCACCTCACGAATCCCGGCCTCAGCAGACGGAACTGGCGCTGCGTGAACTAGCCGAAACCGGCAACCGGGCAAGTCGTGCGGCGCTCAAGCGCCTGCAAAAAGGGGAGGCTTCCTACGTTTATTGGACCCTTCTCGGAACCGAGTATCCTTTCGAGCACGTGACGACCGCCGACAAGTTCATTTACGAGTGTGAACTGCGCACCGGCCTGGGAGCACACTTCAGGTACGCCAGGCATTTGAGAGATGTCCTGGCTCTGTTCTACAAACATTTTCCGGAAACGAAGGGGCTCATTCTTGAAGGGAGCGCCGAACCGGAGTAGCCAACTCCGGGCCTGTCGGAAAAACTCTCCTGCAAATTCGATTGAGCCAATATGGCGGCAGCTTGGAATGCGCCATTTTGAGACGATAAACGGCAACGACCATCACCCGAAGGGTTGGGCTTCAGGACCACCCGTCTGCGCAATCTACGAGTTCTCCAGGTCCTCGCTCACCCGCAACTGCCGTCCATCCCAATCAGAGACGGCACAATGTTGACCTCCCGTTAGCAGGCACTATCCTTCAGTGCCACAGAATGAAGCGGCCGCTCGTTCCAGTGGTAATCTCATACGCGGCAGGGTTGTTGCTGGCGGATCACCTCCATCCGCCGGTGTTGCTTCTCTTTGCGGCGGCAATGTCTCTTCTCGTTGTTGCATTCCTTCTGTTGCGCAGGACCGCCACGAACTCGTTGGCTTTCGCGGGCGTCAGCGTCGTCCTCACGCTTGTCTGTCTGGGAGGATGGATAAACCTGGCATGGCGCGCCGACCTTGTTTCGCCTCTGGATCTTCGGCAGAAATACAGCGGCGAACCCCAATTCGCCACGTTGCGGGGAAAGCTCTTCTGGAGCCCCGAGGAACGCATCCGTAACTATGAAAACCGCCCATCCACCCGGACACTGGCATGGATGGAAACGCATTCGGTCCGGCTGCCCGGGGGCGAATGGATGCCCGTCGAAGGGCGTGTTCTCGTCACAACTCCGGGGGCCCTGCCGAAAACTTTCGGAAAGGGCGCCGAAGTGGAAATCACCGGAGTGCTGGCACATCCACCGGGGCCGGAAGCGGATGGATTATTGGATTACCGCAAGTATCTGTCTCGGCAATACATTCACTTTCAACTTGGTGCCAGCGGAAGCAACGACTGGGTGATCCGCCGGGAAATGCCCGCCGGATGCTCACAACGGTTTGTCACATGGGCCAGTTCCGTGCTGACCCGTGGAATTGCCGAACCCGGCAAACCCCTTCTTCTCCTCCTTTCGATGACACTCGGAGCGCGATCAACGCTGGACCCGGAGTATTACGATCCCTTTATCAAAACAGGCACGATGCATATTTTCGCCGTATCCGGCCTTCACGTGGCCCTGATCTCGGCGATGCTGCTCTTCCTTCTCCGCTTCTTTGGCCTCCCCCGCTCATGGTGCGGAATGATCGCTCTCCCGTTGATCTGGTTCTACACCGGCGCCACGGGGTGGCAACCCTCAGCCATCCGCGCGGCCCTCATGATCAGTGTTGTCATCGGAGGGTGGGTGCTGGTCAGACCGACCGACCTGATCAACTCTCTCTGCGCGGCAGCGCTTGTCATCCTCGTGTGGGATCCGCAACAGCTATTCGGCGCGAGTTTCCAACTTTCGTTCTTCGTTGTCCTGAGCATTGCTCTCCTGCTGCCGCGGATCGAAGCCATTCGAGACCGATTCCTTCGACACGACCCAATGTTGCCGCCTGACCTCGTCCCGAAGTGGCAGCGCTGGTCCTACACCCCGGTACGCTGGCTGACGAATGCTCTTGGCATCTCCCTGGCAGCATGGCTGGGAGCAATGCCTCTGACAATCTACTACTTCCACCTTTTCACCCCGGTGACTCTGCTCGCCAACGTTGTCATCGTCCCTCTCAGCAACATCGCTCTCGGATGCAACATGGGCAGCCTGGTGTGCGGCCACTGGATTCCACCGATAACCGAGCTGCTGAACCAGGTGGCGGTAATGACAATGCAGCGCATTGTGACCCTCAGCGAAATCTGGTCCAGCCAGGCCTGGGGAGCCCTGCACGTGAGGGCCTTGTCCCCCCTTGAGCTCGCCGCATATTACACGCTGCTTCTGGGTGTGTTTTCCGGATGGCTCCTGCAAAAACCCCGGCGCTGGTACGTATTGGGCAGCGCCCCTGTCGCCTGCATAGCCATTTTTTCCAGCCTCCATTACAACTCCGTAAAAACCACCTCTTTGACAGTCCTCCCTGTCGATGGCGGAATGGCAATCTATGGCATGGCCGCCGGTGAACACATCCTCATCGACTGCGGCAGGACCAACCCTGTCGAGCGCCTGGTCGTCCCCTACCTGCGCGCACGGGGCGTTAACACCATTCACCGATTCGCCATGACTCACGGTGACGCCCAGCACATAGGCGGGGCACAACTCGTCGAAGCGGTATTCAAAATCCAGACTGCATGCGCAAGCCCCTTGAAGTTTCGCTCTCCGGTTTACAGGCGATGTATCGACCACTTCCGCGCAAAGAGTCTTCTGCACGAGGTTTTTCTCGGTCACGATATCGGCCCGTGGCACATCCTGCATCCAATGGACACAGACAAGGCGCCCCAGGCTGACGCGGCGGCACTGGTGCTGGCAACGAACCTAAGAGGCACAAGAGTCCTGCTCCTGCCGGATCTCAACCGCGCCGGCCAGGAGACGCTCCTCAACAGGGCCGCCGATCTTCAGGCGGAAATCGTAATTGCGGGCCTACCGGATGACGGAGAACCCCTGTGCGACGCTCTGATCGCGAAAATACAGCCCGCGCTGATAATCATTGGCGACAGCATCCGCCCCTCTTACAGCCGAGTGAAATCATCGGTCACAAACCGCCTGCGAGCCTCAGGCGCCAAGCTGCTCTGCACAAGCCAGGCGGGAGTGACAACGATCGAGTTCACTGACCACGGTTACAGAATCAATAGCGCGCAGGTGGCCGAGCCTTTTGAGGCCTCGAATTGAGATCCCCAGCCACTTATCTCTTTTGCTCACAGTGTCATATCTGTAACTTGAAATCATGAGTTTAGATCCAACTGCTCCGGAGAGATTCTCCTTTGCCACCCTGATATGCTCGATGCTGCTGGCTGTCGTTGCACTGACCGGTTGCAGGACACCGGCCGACACACAGGCAGCGGCTGCTGCCGGACGAAAGGAGGCCATCCGGGGCACGTTCGGAACTTATGCCGGCGCACCGCGCCTTGCAAACGGCAGGGTGGACGTGCACCGACTCGCAAATGAGTTGCACGCGATCAAGGCCCAAACTTACAACTGGCTGATCTGGACCGGAAAAAGCGACTGGGAAGATCTCAAAGAATTCCTTCCGCTGGCTAGCCGTTTGGAGATACGCGTGTGGATCACGTTGGTGCCGCCGTCGGAGTCGCCCCCCACAAGCAAATTCTACTCGGAGCCCTTTCGGCTGGACTATGAGCAGTGGGCCGTCGAAATCGCCCGTCTGAGCAGGAAACACCCGAATCTTGTCGCATGGAGCCTCGACGACTTCTCACACAACGGCAAGGTGCTGACTCCCGAGCGCATGGCTGGGATTCTTGAACCGGCCCGCAGGATCAACCCCCGACTGGCCTTTGTGCCTTGCATTTACTACCGCCACGCAAAGCTGCCGTTTGCGCAGGCATACCGCGATTTGATTGATGGCGTCCTCTTCCCTTACCGCCATGAGGCCGGCGAAATGAACCTCACAGATTACGACACACTCGAAGCCGAAGTGGCGGCTATGCGCAAGCTGTTCGGCCCGTCTATGCCAATTTTCGTTGATGTTTACGCGACCAGGCATTCCAGACTGAACGATTCATCGCCCGAGTACGTTCGGCAGGTGATGCTGCTCGGACGGCAGGTGGCTGACGGCGTCCTGATCTACTGCCACCAATCGGAGACGGCCAGCCCTGCCAAGCACGCCGTAATCAAAGATCTGTTCCACCAATGGGCGAGGTGAGTCTGACAGTATCTCCGGCTTTTCCAGCCGTGCCTGTTCGAGTGAGAACAAATCGCAGGGCGCGACGTTACATATTGCGCGTGAGCAGGGAAGGAACGGCCATGTTAACAATCCCGGCGTTCGGAACCCGGGAAAGTGGCCTGGCTTTCGTCAAGCGTCATTCTCAATGGCTCGAAGAACAAATGAAGAAGGTTAAAGCCCGTCAATCCGAAGCTCACTCCTGCAAAATCGGGACACTGGTGCTGCTCCACGGCGAACCCACCCCGATCCGCCTCGATACATCACTGGAAACGCCCCGCATATGCGTCGGCCAGACGCCAATCTGCGACTGGCCGGGGGAAGGTCATGATCTACAGCCGTTGATTGAGACGGGGTTGTGGCAGATTGCATGTGATTCTTTGCCGCTTCGCGTCGCCCAGTTGAACGCAGTGGCTGCACTGCCGGTGAAGCGCGTCACCGTGCGCAACCAGCGTTCTCGCTGGGGCTCCTGCTCCAGGCGTGGCACTATCTCTCTGAACTGGCGGCTCATTCAAGTCCCACCCTTCGTTCGTGACTACATCATTATTCACGAACTGACACATCTGCGCCACATGAACCATTCAGACTGCTTTTGGCAGGACGTGGATCGTGCGTGCCCAGGCTGGAAATCCGCCGAAACGTGGCTTAGACAAAACTCCCGCCTGCTCAAATAGCAAAGGCGTTTTTGAATGATTATCTGCCCGCGCGCGTCTCTTTATCAGGAGACCATGTGAGAACCATACTGTTTTGCCTTCTTTCAGCGGCTGCCAGCCTCGTATTGAATGCAGCCACAAACGCTTTTCCAGGTCCCGACGACATGAGCCGCTACCTGGGCCTTCAAGGCAGAACGCACACCACGACCATCCATCGCGACCGTGCCGGCCGGACTATCGGCACGGTTCGGACGACCAGGAACCGAAAAACCTTCCGTGAAAACACGGGAAGAACCGTCGGCACGGCGATCGCAGGACCGGGCAGCATCATTTTCCGCGATGCCACCGGAAGGACTCTCGCCACGGCAACAAAGTCCGGCAGCCAGACGATCTACCGCGACCCCGCCGGGCGCACTCTCGGCACCGCCTCCGGGTCGGGCGACCGAACCGTGTTTCGTGACCCGGCGGGCAGAATTACAAGCACTGTTTCGCAAGGCCCGGGAGGAGGAACGCTGCGTGACAGCGCTGGAAGAACGATAGCCACCTGGCAGGCAACCGGCTCTCCGAACCCACGGCGATAATCAACCGCCTCGCCACCACAAGAAAAGGTGGTCTCCTCGATCACCTCAGAACACCCGGTCCGCCAAGCTCTTCAGGGGAAGAAGTCAGATGCGTCAAACAATACAAAAGCGTTGCCCCGAAACTACACCTCGCTCCAACCAACCCTCACGCCATGTCCGGCGGGCAGGCGAATTGCAGAGAACTCGAACCCGTAAAGTCTCCACGGCGTCGTCGCGGCTGCATCACCGTTTACCTCCACTCTGCCTTCTCGTCCCCCCGGCCTTAGCATCAGTAGCGTCGCCCCCTCTTCTCTTGCAGCCGCTATGTGCAGCCCATCGCGATCCTGCCTCCCCTTAATCGAGCGCCTGCGCTGCTCCCAATCCACAATTTGACTGCTGGTCCACCATTCCAGTCCCTGGCTTCTCGCCTGCTCAACCAGGTTTTCAAATGCTGCGGTCACGCCCGGTTTTTGGATGTGCGCAGGATGAAAGAGAAAGTGGGCAACACCGTTATGGCGCAAGACAGATTCAACCAGTTGAGGCCCATATTCCGGCGGGCAGGTAACAACGTGATCCTGAGTAAGAAGATTGACTTCAAGCACATCCATCAGTCGGGGCCGTTTGCTTGAATCGTCCAATGGATAATACGGCTGAGAACCCCCAAGCGGAAATCCAATCGTGCCTTTCTTGCTGGGCCCGCGGGTCTGGTCGGCACGAATGCCTGCTCGTTCACACCAGCGCCAAAGATCAAGCCGCCCTTCCCATCGCGTATAATGGTTTTTGTTCGTGACAATACGGTTCACTTCAGCCTCACGCATCAGCCATTGCTGCTGAAAAACAAAGTTCTGCCACGACCACGAGGTCTTTTCCCCGCCCCCCAGGGCATCATAATGCAGCGCCACTTCGCAATCCTCCTTTACGAGTTGACGATAAAACTGTTT
Source organism: uncultured Verrucomicrobiota bacterium (assembly GCA_964401575.1). Taxonomy (GTDB): domain Bacteria; phylum Verrucomicrobiota; class Verrucomicrobiia; order Limisphaerales; family UBA8199; genus CAYNZC01. The sequence continues at coordinate 62,316 of CAYNZC010000005.1, read as the reverse complement.
CGGATAACCGCCCGGATAAAGAATGCACCAGGTGGTTTTGATGCCGCAGCGTTTCACGACGTCCAGGAGCGCCCCGGCCTTGGCTGGTTCGTTTCCGTCCGTATCATGAGACATCATCGCGACTGCCCTGGCTTTGCCGGGCCATTGCCATAGCAGGGGCAGGCTGCTGCCGCTTTCACTGGCAAGGTAGAACAGGCTCCGCAGAATCAATTCGCGCAGTTCATCGGTGACAGGCTCCAAAAAGATGCTTCCTTCCGGCTGAACGGCCGAGCGGTCACGTGCCCAATCAAGCACAAACCCGTCTTCAGCCTTCAATATGCCGTCGTTGAGGCCTGCTGAACTGTCCGGTGAGGGCTTCGCATCCTGGAACACCGGCAACCCTTGCTGTATATGGACGATCGAGAAAATCACATCAGGACCGATCAGCACCGCGCGGCCCTTCCCAAACAGGTTTTCCACGATCGCGCTTCCCTTTACGTAGGCGCTGCCACCCTCAATGCCCGCCAGAACTGTCCCGCCGGACGGCATCAACGTCCGCCCCCCAAACACATGCAACGAGCTTAGCAACCCCTGCAGGATAGGATGCGGCTGCTTTGCTGGCCGGATCCATCCTTCAGCCAAAGCCGTCTCGGCTTTCACACCGAAAACCTCCGTCAGCCCGGAACTCCCCCCAAGCCCAAGCAACAAACCGCCATTCTTCACCCATTCGACAATCGAACCCCTTTGTTTCGCGGTTAGCAACAAATCGCCCGCAAGCACAAGAATACACCCGGGCGTTCGCATGGCTCTGTCCAGGTCCGCCGCATAATGGCTCCGATAAAAGATACCCGCACGGGCAAAGATTTCTTCGATGTAACGCCACGTGCGCGAGCGATCGTCTTCCCGGGCACCATCGCCAAAAAGCACATGAACACTCGCCATTCGACAGTTCCCGTTGAGTGAGAAAGATCGCGCAAGGCCATCAAGGCCACCGATGCACATGGTGGAAATGCCCGCCGCCCCGATAAATTCCCGACGATTGCATTTATAGGTCATCATTTTCCTCCAAGTAGAAGCCACACTCGCAATGTTTCAGTCACACTCCAGGCTTGCGCGTCACATCCCCGCTGAGTGTGAGGAGCGTCGCCGTCAACAATTTCGGGTAGATGCCCTATGCAGTTCTCGCAGAGCAGTCGTTCGGTGGAACCAAGGTACGCCCGAGCCGCCGAAACCGCACCGGGAGCAAAATCCCACGCCCTCGCCAGCGCTTCGCAGAAAACCGGAAGCGTCCACACCCACGCAGTGCCGTTATGGTAAGCGGGTTTCCTGCGGGTATCCTCATCGCCCTCGTATCGGCCCCAGTAGGGCGTGTGCGGATCGTTCAATAACCTGCCACTGCCATCGCACACAGGCAGTGGCACGCAGACGGCCATTGGAGCAAGGCTCCGAAGCGCGCCGGGCACGAGCAAATGCCGCGCAGCAGCCGCAACCGTCGAGCGCGCACGGTCTCCGGCACTGATCCCAAGACTTGCGAGAAAGCAGGCGTTGCTACGGAGGGCGTCATCTTTGACTGCTTGCATTGCCGGAACACCCCGGCCGCACCCCAAAAGATCAGAGTAATAGTTCTTCTCCGGCAGCCAAAAGTGCTTCTCAACAGAATCACAAGCCTGCCGCGCCAGCACCTCCCACTTGGACCTGCGTCCTCGCGCCCCCACACGCGCCAGAAACCTGAGCATCCGTATCCACAGCGCCTGAATCTCAATGGGATAACCCTCACGTGGAGTTCCGGCCGGATAGTTCGTGTCCATCCAAGTGAAATGTGACGGGCTCCAAATAAGCCCGGTTGCCGCATCCATGAGGATTCCGTTCGGGGTGCCGCTGATGTAGTGATCAGCAATGCTCTCAAGAACGTCTCGCATCGTGCGGCCCGACTCGTCCACCGCCTCGGACAAAAAACGGCTCTCTATGCCTTCCGGGGCCGACTCCATGAGTTCCTCGCAAACGACCGCGAACCAAAGCGGCGCATCCGACGTGTCGCGATTTGATGCATCCTCCCCGAATATCGTGTTGGGCAGTGTGCCGTCTTCTTCAAATCGCGCAAAGGTCCGCACGATCTGGGACACCTCACTGTGCCATCCTGCCGAAATGAGTCCGCGGGCGGCGATAAAAGTATCTCTACCCCAGTCCAGAAACCATGGATATCCTGCAATAACACTCTTGCCCGAGCCACGTTTCGTAATGAAAGCTTCCGCCGCCTGCATTAAAACTCTCGAAAACCCATCCTCCCTAGACGACCTCGCGTGGTTCGCAGGCTGGTTTGGATGCCATGCGCTTTCCAATTCACTCGTCGTCGGCTTTTGGGATTCGGCTGTAACAATCAAAATCGCCGACTCGCCCTTGGCCAGCGGAATCTCAAACCAACCGGGGCTGAAAGCATCCCCGTGATCAATTTGTCCCCTGCTCTGCTCCACCGGATGCGGAATACACTGGCTCCACTCCTCCTGCGAATAGTAGAGGCCTTTGTCACTATAGACTCTCAACGACCGCTCCGCGGCAGGAACAAACTCAAAACCACAGAAGGCCCGACCGTCCTCCCGCCAATCGCTACCAGGCAGGGGCCGCGTGTTGGACCCGAAATGCAAATCCGCGCCCCCATTGCGGTGAGTCTCAGTATGAAATCCACGATCCTCGATATCAAACCGGACGGTCAGCCTCACATCACACTTGGGTGGGAGTTGTTTGCCCCTCGCATCTGTGACCGCAGGACGGGAGAGGCGGAACACAGTCGTGTTTTGCCCCTGAAGCATTGCGGCGCTCATTTCGATTTCGGCGGTTCTACCATCACCCGCATTGGCAACAAAATGCCACCTGGCCGGCGGCCCCGGTTCGAAAAGACGCAATTGCTGCGCGTCGAGAGGCGAGAGAAAACCATCCGCGTTGACCCATACGCGTATGCGTTTGACGAATACATGCCTGTCCACCGGGAATTCCGGATGCAGGTTCGCGCCCAGGACACAATCGTACTTTGAAATGACCCGGCCCGGATCCAAAGGGATTCGCGCCATGCCGCCACGCCCATTGGTAAGCAGCAACAGGTCGTTTTGGCGAGGCTTGGCAACGGTAAGTTCAGACGAAAACTCCTCGGGAATAAAACGAAGCGTGGCCGCAGCCTGCCGTCGCTCGGTATCAAAGCGCTCCAACCGCAGCATCGAGTCCCCCGCAGGCCAACCGGGCGGGATGGCCGCCACGTGTCCTGCTGTGACTTGAACGGATTCAAGGTTCGCTTTGCGCCCACTGCCGGAATCGAGACAAAGACGAAACGGCTTGCTGTCACAAATAAGAACCCAATGCCCTGGCGGCACCAGAGTAACACGGTTGACGTCCGCCAGCCCCCACTCCACCACCGGCAGGTATCCGGTCGGGATTGGGATTTGAGCTGCCCGTTCGGCAAGTTCGAGCATCCCGGCTTCAAGCTGCGACACAGCACCAAGAAATCCTGCCGGATCCTTATCAACCATTTTCGAGAGCTCCCGCCAGTCAGCCAGCGGGATCTTCTCGACCGGTAACAGAGAATTCAACGCTCTTATCGCCCACGCAGCCCGAGCACGCGCCCGACGGTACGCCTCACCCGCGAAATCTCCCGGGGCAAACCCCAAACAATAGGCCGTCCCGGGCGCAAGCGTGATTACCACCCGTTCTCCATGCGAAATTCTGGGTTTGGGCTGACCGAGCAGCTCGCTGCAACCCTCCAGCCCTTCCGGGCCGAAAAGTCGCGTAATCTTCTCCTGATGTGAAGGCTCCGGAGTGAATGTACGCTCATTGAAAAGGTCAGCATTCACCAGCACTATGACAGAGTCCCGACTCTCAGCAGAAGTTCGGAGCAAGGCAACGACTTGCGAATCCGGTTCCGTCAGTCTTTCCACCACGGCCCCGTCAAAAAAGCAGGGATGATTCAAAAGCAAGCCGTTCAGCCTCGAGAGTTCGTCAATGATGTTGTCCGGCGCGCCCCACCGCATCGGGGGCCTGCCGTGAACCTTGATCTTCTCTGTCGCCAGCCACTCCACGCCACAGGTGAATCCGAAACCGCCATTGTCCGAGGTTAAGGCGCACAATCGGTTCCTCAGAAGCGACCACTGGCGACCGCGTGCGGCCAACCGGTCATTGTCGTGCGTCTCGCTATAATGCACAAGCAGCCCCACATCCCGGCTTTTTGAGATAGAATGATCCAGATAACGGGCCACTTCCGGGCCAGAGTAATTCTGAAAGAGCTCCGAGTAGGCCCATTGCATGCCGCCCTCAGTGAGCAACGCCTCTGTGGCTTCCCATGCCCCCCCCAACCCCTCCAGAAAGAAGACGATGTCGGGAAATTCCTGTTGAACGCGCGCAATGATGTATTGCCAGGCGGGAACCGGCACCATATAGCCCGCATCGCATCGGAAACCGTCCACCCCCCTTCGGCACCAGGTCAGAAATACTTCCGAAAGGTTATCCCACAGTCCGACGGTTGTGTGCTTGAGTTCCACGAGATCCTCCCATGTCACCCCCCATGCCCCGGGGCTCTTAAACTCTCCCGAGCCGGCACGCAGAAACCATTCAGGATGATTCTCCTGCAAATTCGAACCCCAGCCTGTGTGATTCGCAACAATGTCCAGGAAGACCCTGCCCCCGTGCAAGTGGGCGGCGCTGGTTAGTTCCTGGAACTGCTCAGCCCCGGTGGAATGTCTGTCGAAAACCACCAACGCCGGGTCGACCCCTGCCAGGTCCAGCGCGGCATAGGGGCTGCCATACCGGCCAAATCGGGCGTAGGTCGTCGGCACCGGGTTCACCGGGAGCAGGTGCAGCACCCGGCAACCGAGGCGCCCAAAGATGTGTGGAATCTGCGCCGCCAAATCCCGCAGTTTTCCCGATGGAGGAATTACCGCGTAGCCGCAGCCATCCAGCACCTCGATTGCCACATCTGCTGACGGCTCAAGCTTCTCGGTAGTCCTGGTCTCTCCAAACATGCGCGGAAAAGCGCAGTAAACCGTGTTGGCCGTGCGCGAATGATCCGGGTGGACGGCGAGTCCAAAATCCGGCCCATCGGGCCAGTGTTGCCAACCCTTGGGATCCAGCAGGTAAGCCTTTGCCTTGAAAAAGCCCGGCTCCGCAAGGGTCAGATCGAGCCTCCAACCGCTGGGCGTGCTTTCCATCGGAATGTCCCGCCACGATCTCCCTGCAAAGGGCATCCCCTTGGCGTGGGACTCTATGATTTCAGCTCGAAGGGTTTCCCCTCGGCCCAGGTTGGTCCGAAGAAGAGCCCGCCAGCCCTTGCCGGGGCTCCTGCCCGCAACGTCATTGACCTCGAAAACAATCCGATCGCCCACGAAGCGCCGCATGCGCTGTCCCGGGGCCGGTCTCATTGTTGGGACATAGTGTTCCATCAGAAATCTCTCTCGAGCGTCCCATTTCACCGCCAAATTGGCAAATCGTTCCTGAATCGAAGCTTGCCTGTGTAAAAACGAGGCGGATTTGTCCAGCCTGTAGTCACCCGAATCAACTATGAAAATGCAACTCTGCGAAAATTGCTCTCTGCCATCCAAATGGCCGAAAGATTGCTACATCTATGCACAATGGTCGCTTAACAGGTCTAAAAACAACTCAGGAAGACAATTTTGACATGGCCACAGTAGCGAGTCCAAACGAAGAAGCACAACTGGCGCAGACGATTGAGATGTTCGAAGTGATCACTCAATCACAGCCCCAGGACTACCAATCGCTTGAGATCCTTAAGGAAGCGTACATGAAGCTCGGGCGGGAGCCCGATGTCATTCGCACCTCAAAGAAGATCGCAGAAGCCTATGTCCAGTTGGGCCAACTCTCCTCGGCGATTCTCGAATACGAAACCATTCTCCAGCACGCACCCGAAGACGCAGACGTCATCAAGGCTCTCAAGGACATTGAGAATAGAGCGGGCAGCCTGCCAGACCAATCCCCGATTGAAACTGCCAGTACAACCACCAGGCACGGAAACACCACACGTTTCACCAAGTTGGTCGTCCCCGGGGCGGGCGCCGCCGAAGTCGAAGACGGCAGAAGAGCGATGTACAAACTCTTCGTGGACAGCAAGATCATCACTGCCGGAGATTTTGATCTATGCTGGCCAGTGCCTGATCTTGCGCACCCCCCCACCGCCCCGATCGAGCCTTTCATTTATTTGCTCGATGAAAAAGGCCTTTGCCCCACCGATAAATCGCTGAAGCTCATTAGTGACAGGTCCCGTGTGGCTTATCTGCCACTACAGAACTACGACATCGACATTGATCTTGCCCGAACATTTCCAGCAGCCACATGCCGCCGCTGGTGCGTGTTGCCCATCGACCGGATGAGCAAATCCATACTTGTCGCCACCTGTAACCCCTATAACCAGCAGGCAGGCAAAGAACTGGCCGAGGCCACTCCCAATCGGCTCCTCTGGTACGTGGTTCCACCATCCGAACTCCTAAAAAACCTTCGGAAAGCTTTCAGGTAACATCATGGCTACTCCAAAGACTTTCGGTGAACGCATCGCGGACGCGCTGGTTGAAGATGGCTTGCTCTCGGCCCGCCAGATTGAGGAGTTGCTCGAACAGCAGAAAAAGGAGGGCACACGCCTTCTCAAACTGATCCTGGATAAAGCCTACGTCAGCGAACAGGACATGGCCGTGTCTATGGGCCGCGTCTTGAATACTCCGCCCATCAACCTCACACGCCTGTCCGTGCCCCCGGAGGTCTCCGACCTCATCCCTCGCGAAGTGGCCCACAACCATAAGGTGGTGCCCGTATCAAGGCTCGACAACAAGCTTTTCATCGCGATGGCCGACCCGCTAAACGTCCTCGCCATCGATGACGTCCGGCGCATCACCAAACTCGAGGTCGCCCCCCTGATCGCCTCCGAAAAGGCCATCATCGAAAAACTTAACACGATTGACGCCTCCAAGAGCGGCAGCATGGAGGACATCATCAACCATGCCAAAAAGCAGGGTGATATTGACGAGGATGCCGACAAACTCGAGGTCTCACGCGAGTTCAACGAAGAGGTCAACCTCGACCAACTCGCGGCTTCCAGCGAAGAGGCGCCGGTCATCAAACTCGCAAACCTGATTTTGCTGCAGGCCATTAAGGATCGCGCAAGCGATGTGCACATTGAGCCATTCGAGCGGACAATGCGATTGCGTTACCGCATTGACGGCGTACTTATGGACGCCACCCCGCCGCCCAAGCAGATGCAACTCGCGCTGGTTTCCCGGTTTAAAATCATGAGCAGCCTCGACATTGCCGAACGCCGCCTCCCCCAGGACGGACGCATCCGCATTCGTGTCGCGGGCAAGGATTACGACTTGCGCGTTTCGATCATGCCGACAGTCCACGGTGAAAAGATCGTGCTCCGCGTACTCGACAAATCGAATCTGTCAGCCAGCATCGACAAGCTCGGACTGGACCCGGACACGTTCCAACAATTCAAGGCGGCAGTGGACGCGCCGCACGGACTGATCCTCGTCACAGGACCAACCGGCTCAGGCAAGACCACAACACTTTACTCAGCCCTGAACGAACTCAATAACCCCGTTTACAACATCATCACGGTTGAAGACCCGGTCGAGTTCCAGGTTCCCGGCATCAATCAGGTCGCCACAAAAAAGGAAATCGGCCTCACGTTTGCCAATGCCCTCAGATCCATTCTCCGCCAGGATCCGGACATCATCATGATCGGTGAGATTCGCGATACTGAAACGGCCGAAATCGCAGTCGAAGCCGCCCTGACCGGACACCAGGTTCTCAGCACGATGCACTGTAACGACGCACCCGGCGCCATCGCGCGCCTGGACGATATGGGCATCGCGCCGTTCCTGATCTCTTCTTCCGTCATCCTCTCGTGTGCTCAGCGGCTCATGCGGCGCATTTGCTCGCACTGCAAAGAGCCCGTGACATACCCCCACAAGATGTATCAGGACCTGGGCATCGACCCGAGCATCTTTGATGGTGTAACCCTCTATAGGGGACGTGGCTGCGATCGTTGCAAAAACTCGGGCTACTCCGGACGCCTCGCAGTCATTGAGGCCATGACAATCACCGACGAATTGCGTAAACTGATCATTGCCCGCGCCAATACGCGTGAACTGGCGAAAGTCGCCATCGGCCAGGGAATGCGCACCTTGCGCATGGTGGCACTCGATCGCGCAAGAGACGGGATTTCCACCCTCGAGCAGGTCCTCGTGCTGACATCCGCTTCCTGACCGGACGGCCGTCACGACGTTTCCTTCACCCCAAGTATCTGCGCGAAACCCGCTTGGCGAGCCGGCGCGCTCAGCCACTTTCATTTGCGCTTTTCAGCGGTTTTAAACCTGCTTAGGATGTTGGACTCAGATGACTCTGAATTTTGTGAAAATGAGCGGGGCCGGAAATGACTTCGTGCTTGTGGACAACCGCCAGCGCGGAATCGAGCTTTCGACCGCGCGGATCGTCAGGCTGTGCGATCGCCACCACGGCATCGGCGCGGATGGGTTGATCCTGCTTGTCCCCTGCGCTTCCGGCAAAGCGGATTGGGCATGGCAGTTTTACAACAGCGATGGTAGCCCCGGCGAAATGTGCGGCAACGGCGCGCGCTGCTTCGCCCGTTTCGCTCAGAGACTGACCGGCGCGCGCGACAAACTTTCCTTTGAGACCGGTGCGGGTGTTATCACCGCCCTCTTCCAAAGCAGCCGCGTCACTGTCAACCTGACCGACCCGAAAGATTTGCGCACAGGTTTTGACCTGCCGCTCTCCACTGGCGTCGAAAAAGCCAACTTCGTGAACACCGGAGTGCCTCACGCCGTGTTGTTTGTCCCGGATGTGGAAAAGGTTATGGTCCGGCAATTGGGCGCTGAAATCCGCAGGCACCCCCACTTCGGCCCACGCGGAACGAATGTCAATTTTGCCCAGGTCCTGGCCCGGAATTCCATTCGCGTGAGAACTTTCGAGCGCGGCGTCGAGGGCGAGACTCTCGCCTGCGGCACAGGGGTTAGCGCAGCAGCGCTGGTCTCATCACAAGTCCACGGTTTTGATTCGCCGGTTCGAGTGCGAGTCCAAAGCGGGGCGCAGCTCGACGTCTCTTTTGAGAAGGACGGCGCCCGCCTCCACAATGTTCAACTTTCCGGCCCGGCCGAATTCGTTTTTGAAGGAACCATTGAGATCTAAAATGTTTACAGGAACCTATACTGCAATCGTAACCCCGTTCAAAAACGGGAAGCTGGACGAACGCGCTCTCGCAAACCTTATTCGCGCGCAGGTCAAGGGCGGCGTGGATGGCATCGTCCCCGTGGGAACCACCGGCGAGTCGCCCACGCTCGATTACGACGAGCATTCCTACGTGATCGAACAGTCAGTCAAAATCGCTGCCGGACGTATCAAAGTCATCGCCGGGACCGGCGGCAATTCCACAACGGAAGCGGTTTACCTGACGGAGCGCGCGGCCAAAGCCGGCGCGGACGCCTCACTCCAGGTGGCCCCCTACTACAACAAGCCCTCGCAGGAGGGGCTCTACCAGCATTTCCGGAAGGTTTCGGAAAGCACAAAGCTGCCGATCATTCTCTATAGCATTCCCGCTCGCTGCGGCGTGGAGATCGCCGTGGATACCGTGGCAAGGCTCGCGCGCGACTGCAAAAGCATCGTCGCCATCAAGGAAGCCGGCGGCAATGCCGATCGCGTCAGCCAGTTGCGCGCGTCCACAGAACCAGGCTTTGTAATCCTTAGCGGAGACGACTCGCTCACGCTCCCGTTCATGGCTGTCGGCGCCCAGGGCGTAATCAGTGTCGCCTCCAATATCATTCCCAGGCAGGTTTCGGCCATGGTCCGCGCGTTTGCCTCAGGTGACTTGCGCCGTGCCCTCAAACTCCACAGGGCCTATTACCCCGTTTTCAAAAACTTGTTTATCGAGACGAATCCAGTTCCGGTAAAGGCGGCTCTCGCCATGCTCGGAAGGATGGAGGAGGAATGCCGGCTGCCACTCGTGCCCATGAGCGCGAAGAACAAGGAACTGCTGCGCGCAACCCTGAAGCAATGCGGCATCCTGAAATCGAAATCGTGAACTGAAAGAAGGCAACATGGTCCGTATCATCATAGCCGGTTACAAAGGCCGCATGGGCGCCGCTCTGATCGCCCGCGCCGCCAATATCCCCGAAATCACGGTGGCAGCGCGCGTGGACCAGGGCGACGATATCCGAAAGGCGCTCCCTCAAGCCGATGTCGTCATTGACTTCACCACACACTCAGCCACGGCGGACATCGCCGCCGCCTGCGCCGCCGCGGCAAAACCCCTGGTCATCGGCACAACGGGGCATTCCGACGAGCAGCGCCAGTCTGTTCTCGCGCAGGCGGCAAGAATCCCGATGGTGTGGTCTTCGAACTTCTCCACGGGTGTGAACACGCTTTTTTGGCTTACTCGCAAAGCCGCGGAAATCCTCGGACCATCCTACGATATGGAGGTCATCGAAACGCATCATCGTTTGAAGAGAGATGCGCCGAGCGGCACCGCAAAAACCCTCGCGGAAATCCTCGCCCAGGTGCGTGGGCTCCAACTTCCGGAATCGGCGCGGTATGGTCGCTCGGGCATCACCGGCGAACGCACCCCCACCGAAATCGGCATTCACTCGATCCGCGCAGGCGACGTTGTGGGCGATCACACCGTCCTTTTCGCCGCTCAAGGTGAAAGGGTCGAACTCACGCACAAAGCCTCGAATCGCGAAACATTCGCGAACGGGGCGCTTCGCGCCGCCACGTGGCTGCCGGGCAGAAAACCGGGCCTCTACAGCATGGAAGACGTGCTCGGATTAAGCGCCTTGTGAGAATAGCACCGCAAAACCTGGTCATCCTAGCCCTCGGCTCCAACCTGGGTGATTCGCGCCAAATCCTGCCCGCCGCCATGGAGCGGCTCGCGGGCTTCGCTGAACGCATTTTTCTTCGCTCATCGATCTGGGAGACCCAACCCGTAGATTGCCCTCCTGGTTCTCCCGTGTTCATCAACGCTGCAGTCGGCCTCGTGCCACGGCTCCGCCTCACGCCGGAATCGCTTTTGGCTCAACTCAAGAAGATTGAGGCCCGCGCCGGACGTAAAGCCAAGACTTGCATGAACGAACCTCGCACGCTCGATTTGGACATCATCACTTTCCAAACGGAGTTGCGAAATACCCCGGACCTCGTAGTGCCTCATCCACGAGCCCACCTTCGCGCTTTCGTCCTGGCGCCAATCGCCGAGATTGCGCCGATGCTGGTCCTTCCCGGCCATACAAAGACAATCTCGGAATTGCTCCGGGGGCTTCCGCCCGCAGAAATCGCAAGCGTCAAAAAGCTCATTTGATCTGGGCTGCCCTCTCCCGCGAGGCAGAGCTAAAATTTAACGAACCATTTCTTGCGATACATTGCCCACGCCACCAGGTAAAGCAGCAGCACGTACGTGAGGGCCCACGAAAGGGACGCAAGTTTCGGGTCGGGGATGTTTTCGAAGACATTTTGGAACAACCATGTCTTGAGTGGCGAGCCGCCCACCTTAATCTCCAGCGACACGCGCCCAACCACACCCGCCAGCACAAACACCGTAATCGCGTTCATGCCATACACGCTGAGCGGCTTGCTCCATTTGCGCCAGCCCTGCACGTCCACAAGCCAGTAGCACACGGCAAAACATGTGGCAGCCATCCCCGCCATAAAAACGGTGTAGCTGCTGGTCCAGATGTTTTTGTTAATCGGGAAAAACATATCCATTATGCTCCCGATCCACAATAACAGGGCGCCCATTGTAAAGATCCAGGCTGTCTTGGTTTCGCGGTTAAGACCCGACCTCACCAGCGCGCCCGTAAGCACCCCAAACATGCAGGAGGCAATCGCCGGGAGAGTGCTCAGCAAACCCTCGGGATCATAGATCTTCGCGCTCCGGTAAACGTGCGTGCCTATGATCGGCCCGTTCAGAACCGCGTTGTCAATGTATTGAGAAAGATTCCCCTCCTTTTCAAGCACACCCGCCCCGAAGCCCGGCACCGGGACAAACATCATCAGCGCCCAATACAGCAGCAGCAAACCAACCGTCCAGGCAATCTGCGCCCGCAACCCGGCCGTCAGGTAAATGCCAATGGCCACCAGATAGCAAACAGCTATCCGCTGGAGCACCCCGGGAATCCGCACGGTGGTCAGGTAGCTGTGAAGCCACGCGGAAAGCCCATCGCGAAACAGCGACCCGTCAAGCAGGTACGGAAGGGAGTTAAGAAAGAAGCCCAGCGCGAAAATAATGATCGCCCGGCGAATCGCATGCCTGAAAAGGTCGCCCCGCCGCTCTCCAGCCGCCAACCGCCGGGCAATCGACAACGGGATCGCCACGCCCACAATCCAAAGAAAGAACGGAAAGACCAGGTCCGTGAATGTCCACCCATGCCAGGCCGCGTGCTTTAATGGACCATACGCCGCGCTCCAACTTCCGGGGTTGTTGACAAGGATCATGGCGGCAATGGTCGCGCCGCGAAACACGTCCAACGATGCCAACCGGTTCTCTGCGGAGACATTTGACATTGGCTGACTATTGCGGAGAGTTAAAAAAAAGTCCAGATCTCAACTCGCCGCCGGCTCATCAGAGAAGTGTTGCCAGCAATGAACCAGCCGCTATTTTCAGTCCCATGATGAAACGTCTTTCGTGCCCACTGGTCCTGTCGTGCGTTCTTGGCATTGCCTTGCTGGCGGGTTGTCGAACCACCCCCCCGAACACTCTCGCAACGCATAACTCGGATCGCTGGCAAAAAGACATGGCCACTTTCGCGGCCATCGATGCCACGAACCGCCCGCCGGACAACTGCATCGTTTTCGTTGGCAGCTCGAGTATCCGCATGTGGAAATCGCTCCAGCAGGATTTCCCAGGGCTGCCAGTCGTCAATCGTGGCTTCGGCGGCTCCCAGTTGGCTGACGCGGTTAAATTCGCCCCCCGGATCATCACCGCTTACAAACCCCGTCAGGTCATCATCTATTCCGGCGGCAACGACATCAACAGCGGCAAAGACCCCGATCTCGTCTATGGCGACTTCGTCGCACTCGTTAAAGCCATTCGCAAGGAAAGTCCCGGCGCCCGAATCGGATATATCTCCAGCGCCCCAAACCCGCGCCGGTGGGAACAGGTGGAAAAAGTCAAGCGGCTGAATTCCCTCGTTCAGAATTACTGCGCTAAACATAACATGGATTTCATCAACGTATTCCCACTGATGCTCGGCCACGACGGCCTGCCGCGTCCGGAAATCTTCCTCAGCGACAGGCTGCACATGAATGAAAAAGGTTACGCAATTTGGCGCGGCGCATTGCAGCCATTCTTGAAGTAAGCACAAGACAGCCTCGTCCGAGGCTACAATGAGCGAAGCAATCAACCCGGGAAACGTCACTTCGCGCAGTTCGAGCGGAGAGATCCACGATTTCTTCCACGGCCCTGCCCTCCATGGCCTGAAGTTGCAGATCTGCGATATTGGTCGGCGCCTGTGGCAGCGCGAGTATGTGGACGGCAACGGGGGCAACCTTGCCATCAAGGTGGGCGAAGACCTCGCCCTGTGCACCCCCACGCTCGTCTCAAAAGGCTTCATGAAGCCCGATGACTTAATCCTGGTGGATTTTGAAGGACGCCAGATCGCAGGCGGCAGGGAGCGAACGAGCGAAATCCTCATGCACCTCCAAATCATGAAACGGCAGCCACAAGCCGTCGCAACCGTTCATGCCCACCCGCCTTACGGAACCGCGTTCTCCGTCGTGGGCGTTGCGCCGCCGACCTGCCTGGTCACCGAATACGAATTGTTCGTCTCGCTCGCAGTGGCGCCGTATCACACGCCCGGCACGCCCGAACTGGGAAAACATATCGCCAGGCTCGTGGACAAGCACAACACCATCCTCATGGCGAATCACGGCGTGGTTTCCTGGAGCCATGAAACTCTCGAGGACGCGTACTTCAAAATCGAGATCCTGGAAGCCTATTGCCGCACGCTGCTCGTGGCGTCTCAACTGGGAAGGCGGCCGAATCACCTCGAGCCGGGCCAGGTGCGCGACCTTCTCAGAATAAAACAGAGGCTCGGAATCGTGGATCCCAGACATGGACTCAAAGACAGCCACCTCCGCGACCAGAGGCAGTGGGACCACCTTTTCCCGAACGTTTAGCACCTTCGCCCGGACACACCTTCGGAGAGAGGCCTGCTCGGCCTTGAGTGCACCTGCCGGTATTGTTATAACCCGCGCATGAATTCCGAACATTCAAAACCGTCCAGAGGCTTGGACGGCAACGCGCCTGCGTTTCCCGGCCCGATCGGCGCCGCGATGATCCAGGAACTCAGCCGCTACGTCATCGCGGATCTCTACCCGTTCGTGATAGATCTCGACCGTTGCGACGGAATGTGGCTCGGCACGGTGGACGGACAGCGAATCTTCGACTGGTCCGGCTATTACGCCTCAAAGCTGCTGGGGCACAACCACCCGGGTCTGAGCGAGCCCGAATACGTCAACCGCCTGCTCAAAGCCGCCAATAACAAAACCCCCAACCCGGATTTTCTCACAGCCGAGTGCCTGGAGTATTACAGGACCATCCACAGGCTCGCGCCCAAATGCATGCGCAACCCGCGCCTCGAGGTTTATTCGGTGAACTCCGGCGCGGAGGCGGTCGAAAACATGATGAAATACCTCATCAACCTGTTTCGTCATCAAAATCCGACCCCGATGCAACCGGGCGATATTCGGCGGTTCATCTACTTCGAACAGGCTTTCCATGGCCGGACCATCTTTGCGCTCAATGTGACCCAAACCCTCGATCCGGTCGCCACAAAGGATTTCCATGGAATTGTCTCCGGAAACATTCAGGTCCCCTTCCCCGCCATCAACACATCTGAACCCGCCGCAACCAACCGCCAAAGGACGAACGAAGCTTTGATAAAAGTCCGCGACCTCCTTATCCGCTACGGAAGCGAGATCGTCGGGATCATTATCGAGCCAATCCAGGGCGCCGGCGGCCACCGCATGGCCGAGCCGGAGTTCTTCCAGGGGCTCAGCCGTCTTACAAACGAGTTCAATGTGTTTTTGGGATTCGACGAAGTGCAGACCGCAGGCGGCCCGACCGGCTCCATGTTCATGGTCGATCAGCTCGATCTGCCGTTCCCTCCTCAGGCTGTTGCCACCGCAAAGAAATTTGGCGCCGGAGTCGTTTATATGCTCTACCCCATGCAGGACAAAGGGGTGCTGGATTCCACCTGGGGCGGCTGCCTCGCGGACATGGTTCGGTTCGTGCAGGAAATAAAAATCGTGGAGCGCGAGGGATTGGTGGAGGGCGCTGCGTCGAAAGGTGAATACCTCAAAGAATCGCTGGTCCGCCTGGCGCAGAGACATGCCGGATCGATGAGCAACGTTCGTGGCATGGGTCTTTATCAGGGCTTCTCCATGCAATCCGCAAAGGCCCGCAGTCAACTCGCTGATCTCGCTCTCGAAAACGAATCTCTCCTGCTCCTGCCCGCCGGCAGCGCCAGCATTCGTCTTCGTCCAAATCTGAGTGTGTCTATGGCCGATATTGATCTTCTCATTGCAAAGCTGGATCGATGCCTCGCCAAGCTGTGATAAGGCGCGCTCCGGCCATTCAGAAAGCCCAATCGTTGTTCAGCCTGCCGGCGGCGCCCCTGCGCCCCCTCACCAGAATGGATCCAGTCGAGCGCCACTCCAACAAGCTTGGCTCTGTCGACTCGCAGTTTCCAGTCACGAAACAACATGACCACGACTGCACCAGCTAAACCTGAAGCAGAATCCTCACAGAACCGGAGGCAGGGAAATGCTTGCGAATTACCCGACCCGCCACATAGTTGTCCAATGGACAATGGCACGGCAGCCGAAATCCTGCTTAATATAGCGACGTTGCTGGAATTGAAAGGGGAAAACCCCTTCAAAACGCGCGCCTATTCGAACGTGGCGCGCACCATCGAGATGCTCCCCGAACCGCTGGACAAGATCGTGGCTGAGGGCCGCCTCGGCGAGATTGCCGGCATCGGCGAAGCCTTGCAGAAAAAGATCCACGAACTCGTCACGACCGGCAAGTTGGCTTACCACGAACAACTGAAAGCCTCAACTCCTCCCGGGCTGCTGCTGATGCTCGACATTCCAGGCCTCGGACCCAAAAAGGTCAAAGCCCTGCATGATGAGCTTGGAGTCGAAACAATCGAAGCCCTCGATCAAGCCTGCAAATCAGGCAAGGTTGCGAGCCTGAAAGGTTTCGGGTCCAAAAGCCAGGCAAACATTCTCGATGGCATCGAAAGACGGCGCTCCTATGCCTCGAAGTGCCTGCTCCATGATGCGCTATCCATGTCGGAAGAGTTCATCGAGGCGCTCCGCGCGCACGACGCGGTAATCCGTTGCAGCGCCGCCGGCAGCGTGCGGCGCTCAAAAGAGGTCATTGGAGACATCGACCTCCTCGCCTCCTCAAAAAATCCCGAAGCCGTTCTGGACTTCTTTTGCAGTTTGCAGGGAATTCAAACGGTCATCGCCAAGGGCCCCACAAAGGCCAGTGTAATCATCGAGACGGGGATGCAGGCGGATCTGCGCGTGGTGAGCGATGCCGAGTTCCCCGCAGCCCTCATGTATTTCACAGGCAGCAAGGAGCACAACATCGTCATGCGCCAGAGGGCCATCACGCGCGGACTGAGGCTGAACGAGTACGGCCTTTTTCAGTCCGAGGTCGAGACGCGCGACCCTTCATTGAAGGTTCCCGCCGAGACGGAGCACGATATTTTCCAAGCGCTCGGCCTGCACTTTATCCCTCCCGAGATGCGCGAGGACGCGGGAGAGTTTGCTTTGGCCGAAAAGACGCCGGTACCGCGTCTTATCGAATGGACGGACCTGAAAGGTTCGATTCACAATCACTCGACATGGAGCGATGGCCGGCAAACGCCGGAGCAGATCGCAAGGTCCATGGCCGCGCTTGGCCTCTCGTATTGGGGTGTCACAGATCATTCTCAAAGCTCCTTCCAGGCAAACGGGCTGAACCCCGCCCGGCTCCGGCGGCAGTTAGAGGAAATCGCCGCCCTGAACAGGAAGCTCGAAGATGAAGGAATCAATTTCCGCCTGCTCACCGGCATCGAAGTGGACATTCTCAAGGATGGAAGGCTTGATTGCGCCGACGAACTTCTGGCGGAGCTGGATGTGGTGATCGCCAGCATCCACCAATCCTTCAACTTGCCGGAAGAGCAGAACACGGCTCGCCTGGTTGCAGCGGCACAGAACCCCTGCGTGCACATCCTGGGCCACCCCACCGGACGCCTGCTCCTTGCGCGCGAAGGTTACAAGATCAACCACGATGCGGTCATCGATGCCTGTGCGCAAACCGGCACATGGATCGAGCTCAACTCAAGCCCCTCGCGTCTCGATATGGATTGGCGCTACTGGCCGCTCGCGAAGCGTCGCGGCGTCAAGTGCGTGATCAATTGCGATGCGCACCGGCTCGAAGATGCCGGATTCTTGCGACTCGGAGCCGCCATCGCTCGCAAAGCGGGTCTCACGCGCGAGGATGTGGCGAATACAATGCCCCTCAAATCTTTGCGAGAGGCTCTTCAAACGAAAAAGCGCCTGACAATGTTATGAATAAACCAATCAATAGACTCGATGTGTCCGGTGCCGCACTGGCC
The DNA here is from genome assembly GCA_964401575.1 of uncultured Verrucomicrobiota bacterium. Lineage (GTDB taxonomy): Bacteria > Verrucomicrobiota > Verrucomicrobiia > Limisphaerales > UBA8199 > CAYNZC01. The sequence goes on along the minus strand of CAYNZC010000005.1, from coordinate 44,677 downwards.
GTGGTGGACATCCAGGAACGCCTGGTCCCGGCAATGTTCGAACGCGAACGACTGGTTCGAAAAGCCGTTCAACTGATTCGCGGTTGTGGCTTACTGAGCATCCCGACAGTGGCCACGGAGCAATACCCCAAAGGTATTGGTCCCACGATTAAAGAGGTCGCAAGCGCCATTCCAACATTTGCCCCGATGGAAAAACTCGATTTCAGCTCATGCGGCACACCGGCTTTTGTTCCCGCACTCCGCACTCTAAATGCTTCCAGCGTCATCCTGTGCGGCATCGAGGCTCATGTGTGCGTCACTCAGACATGCCTTGACCTCTTGCGCGACGGATTCCAGGTCTTCGTCGCCTCCGATGCAACCTCCTCTCGAAGCCCGGAGGATTGGCGCGCGGGCATCGAGCGCATGCGCTCGGCCGGAGCGGTGACGGTGTCCGTCGAAATGGCATTGTTCGAACTTCTCAAGACTTCGGGCCGCCCCGAGTTCAAAGGGATGCTTGGAATCGTGAAGTAATCTCCAACGGAGCTTCACTCTTTATCTTTAACCGCGATTGGATATTTTACCGTCCGATGTTTGTAGGCAGCATACATCCGTCCGAAACAGGAGCGCTTTGCGCTCGCGCAGCGCGATTGGCGCTGCTCTTTCTTTTGCTCACAGGCACCCCCCTTCGGGCGGCCACCCTGACCGCAACCCTGGACCGGGACACCGTTATCGTAGGGGAAAGCGCCACGCTGACACTCACTTTTGAAGGCGGAGAGCCAGACGCATTTCCGCAAATAGAGATCCCAAACTTGCGGGTCGTGGGCCGGGGATCCAGCCAGGGGGTGAGCATCCTGAACAACCAGGTGACTTCCACGATAAGTCAGACCCTTGCAATTATCCCGCTGGCGCCCGGAGTTTATGAGATACCGCCGCTGAAGACCACGGTTCAGGGACAACAGGTCGCTTCCCAACCGCTCAAACTCACTGCCGTGAAACCTGACGGGGCAGCCGCAGGACAAGGGGGCGAACTTTCTTTCATGCGGCTGTTCATACCTCAGAAGGAGGTTTTTGTCGGGCAACCTATCGCCGTCGAACTGCAGGTGTTCGTGCGCGATGGTATCCTTAACGCAGAAGACATCCTGCGCGCGTTCGACAACTACAACTCCGCTCCAATCTCCGCGGAAGGATGCCGAATCCTTCGCACCGCTCACTTAAACCGGAGGCGCGCTGCAAATGAAGGCGCGGCTTACAACGTCTCCACGCTCGTCACAGCTATCTCCCCCGCGAAACCGGGCAGGCTGACCATCGAATCGATAAAGGTGCCCCTCACGCTGCAATTGCCTGTGGCGGGACAACGACGCAGAGACATTTTTGACCCGTTCGGAATGTTCCAACAAAGCCAACCGCGCGAGGTGGTCCTCGCCGCAGCTCCAGAGACAATCGAAGTTCTTCCTCTGCCCGCACAGAACGTTCCAAAGGGCTTCAGCGGCGCCGCGGGTTCTTTCTCGCTATCTATGAATGCGGGCCCGACCAACGTAGCCGTCGGTGATCCCATCACGGTAAAAATTCGCATCGAAGGGCGCGGCGACCTTGAGGGCCTCACTCTGCCAGACCAACCCGCATGGAGCGGGTTCAAGACATATCCGGCCACAAGCCTCGTCGAAACAAAAGATCCTCTGGGCCTGCAGGGAGCAAAAATCTTCGAGCAGGTCATCGTGCCCCAGTCCGAAAATGTCAAAGAGCTGCCCGCAATGACCTTTAGCTTTTTCGATCCCGAAAAGAAAGCTTACCAGTCGCTCACCAGCAGCACCCTGCCTTTAACGGTGAGACCCGGCGGTTCGACCCCGGCGCCGGTCATCGCGGTCAATCGCGGGCAGCGCGAAGAGGAACCCCCACCTGCCCCGGACATCGTGCCCATCAAACGCAAACCCGGCTCTGCCTGCGGCCCCGCCAAACCGCTCCTTCGACAGCCTCTCTTCCTGGGACTGCAGCTGATCCCGGTCCTGTTGCTCGCTGGAGCTTCGATCTGGCGCCGGAGAGCCGATGAATTTGCCGCAAACCCGAGGCTGCGCCGGAAGCGGCAGGTCGAGCGAAAGGTGCAATCCGCTCTGGCCGACCTTCGCCGCTATAGTTCCGAGAGCAAATCGGACGAGTTCTTTTTGACCGTCTTCAGGCTCCTTCAGGAACAGTTGGGAGAGCGAATGGACGTTCCCTCAGCATCCATCACCGAAGCTGTAGTGAGCGAACGGCTGCGTCCAAGGGGTGTGCCGGAAAGCGTGCTTGAGGAGATTCAGAAACTCTTCCACGCCTGCGACCAGGCCCGCTATGCCCCCTTGCGCTCCAGTCAGCAACTCGAAGCTCTTGTGCCACAGGTCGAGAACGTGCTCGGCAAAATCAGGAATCTGAAATTGTGAAGCGGCTCTTTGTCATCCTCGTATTTCTGCTGCTGCCCGTGCTGGCGGGATGGAGTGCTGTCGGACATTCCGCCAATGCCGGGTTTGACGCTGCCAACCGGCTGTATGACCAGGGCAAATACTCCGAAGCGGCGGCAGAGTACCAAAAACTAATCCAGTCCGGCGCTGGAACGGCTGCTGTTTATTTTAATTTCGGCAACGCCCTGCTGAAGTCTGGCCAAATCGGGCGAGCCGTAGCTGTTTACAGGACGCTTGAATCATCCACCCCTCGGGACCCGGATCTGGCAGCCAACCTGAAGTTCGCCATCAGCCAGGTCAAAGGTCCGGCTTTCAAGCCCGACCGCTTCCGCCAATCTCTTAAAAAAGTGACGCTAAATGAGTGGACCCTGGCGGTTGCCGCCTGCTTTTGGGGAACTCTGTGTCTCCTCGCGCTGAGCAAACTCCGGCCCAACCTATACCGAACTCTCAGGCTCTACACGCTGCTGGCCGGTGCTGCCACGGTCCTGCTGGCCACTTGCCTGGTGCTGGCAGTCAGACAGGCTTCCACGCCCACGGCAATCGTCATCGCCCGGGAAGCCCAGGTCCGCCAAGCCCCTCTCGAAGAGACTCCTCCAGTATTCAACGTTTATGATGGTGCAGAACTCCTCGTCCTCGACCGAAACCAGGACTGGCTGCAAGTATCTGCAGACGCCCGCCGCACAGGTTGGGTTCAAAAAAACCACGTGTTAACTACCACACCGTAGCTCATTGCCGCTGATCCGCTCTTCCCGCAACCACAGAACAAACGTCTGGTGCAGTTCTCCCTCGCTGCGCAGCGAAAACTGAAAAAAAACACGGGCAAAAAAAACCGGGCTAGTCAGTCAGGGGGTGACCGAAGAGCCCGGGGAATTTTCGAATTAAGTACAACAGTAGGATTACGGAGAACATCGGAACCGGTCTGTACCATAACCAGTTCCGAAATCGTTTAAAATATCACAAAGATCAAATTCTACACAACGACCCCGATGCCGTGTGAGGTTCGCGGGTAAGTTAACCTCTCACCCCGCCTCTTGTCAACACTCAAACAAAAGTATTTATTTTGCTTAACACGAACTTCACTTTTTCTAACCTTGCTGCAGGCCTTCGCATTGTCAGGTGTCACAGGCTGCATTTTTGTTTTTCGCCCACATTAGGTTAGACAGAGAACATCCCAATAGTATTCAAAATGCTGACTCCGTTCGATTCCGCTCCCGCCCCGGCAGGGCAATAAGCAGCCACAGCAGCACAAAAAATGGCAGAAACTTCTTGTCTCTTGGGCTGCGATAATGCAGGCTTTTCAAACTTTTTATGGGCCGTTTTGAAGGCCTGATTGTCACATGCGACTGATTCTTACAACGTTAGCCCTGTGCACACTTTTGTGGGCGCTGCCTGCGTTGTCCGCCGAAGCTGGCCACCCGGCTGGCGCGGATGCTCACGGCGCACAGGCAGAACGTCACAGCCTGCCTGCTTATGCTGTGCCCATCACAACAATCGCCGGTTTTCCGATCACGAACTCGATTGTGATTACTTGGTCTGTCGCCCTGGGCCTGATCGTTTTTGCCCAGGTTGCAACCCGCAAAATGAAGCTGGTGCCTGCCGGCGCGCAGAACTTCGTTGAATGGCTTGTCGAGAGCCTTTACGAGTTTCTCGAGGGCATCATCGGCAGCGGCCTGGTGAAAAAGACGTTCTGGTTTTTTGCAACTGTCTTTATTTTTATCCTGGCGACGAACTGGATGGGACTCATCCCGGGGGTCGGAACGATCGGCTGGGGGCATCAGACCAGCCACGGCTTTGTGGTGGATGCGCCATGGCTGCGTGGTGGCAACGCGGATCTTAACATGACATTTGCCATCGCAGTCATCTTTTTCATCTGCTGGCTGGTTTGGGCCCTTCAGGCCAATGGCGTGATTGGCTTTGTGCTGCACCTGTTCGCACCGAAGGGCGAGACCTCCGGCCTGTTGAAGCTCCTGATGATTTTCGTCTTCATCGCTGTGGGTTTCCTCGAAATTGTTTCGATTTTGTTCCGGCCCGTGTCGCTCAGCTTCCGTTTGTTCGGCAATATTTTCGCGGGCGAGAATATGCTGGAAACCATGGCGGCGCTTGTGCCCGGATGGATTGGCGCCGTGCTGGTGCCGATCCCGTTTTACTTTATGGAACTGCTCGTAGGTATCGTGCAGGCCCTTGTATTTATGCTCCTGACGGCCGTCTTTACCATGCTGATCTGCCAGCACGACGAGGACCATACGGGGGAGCATCACTGAACAATTTCGGCAATCGGACCGTGTTCAATCGCGGAGGTTGCCGAGCAACGAAAGGATAAACATGTTAATGCCAATGTTGGCTGAAATGACCGGCAATATTCATGTCGGTCTTGCCGCCCTCGGCGCGGCGATTGGTGTAGGGTTCATTGGAGCCAAGGCTTCGGAAGCGGTGGGGCGCAACCCCGGCGCTGCCACCAAGATCCTTGTGCAATCCATCCTGGCCATCGCCTTCGCGGAAGGCATCGTGTTCTTCGCAATCTTCCTGGCCACCCAGAAATGGCCTGCCCAGTAAATTGCGGACGCGTTAACCGGACCCGGGCAAAAACCCGGTCCGGCAATTTCCAATCAAACCTGGTATGAGTTACATTTTGTTCGCGGATATCGTCGGGGACACGGCGCGCGCCTTCGGTGTGAACTGGCACCACTTCATCGCGCAGGCGCTTAGTTTCCTGATTGTCGCCTTCCTGCTGCACCAGTTCGCTTACAAACGCGTCCTGGCGATGCTTGAGGAGCGGCGGCAAAAAATCACCGAGAGCCTTGAAAACGCCGAGAAGATCAAGACGGAACTGGCCACCGCCGAGGCACAGCGGCAGGAAATCCTGACCCGGGCGAACGAACACGCAACAAAACTGATCGAGGAGGCTCGCACGGCAGCCGCCCGCGTCCAGGAGCAGGAAACGCAAAAAGCCGTGGCTTCCGCCGAGCAAATCATCGCCAAAGCCCGCGAAGCAGCCCTGGCGGATCACGCCAAAATGATGGCCGAACTCAAGCGCGAGGTCGGACGCCTGGTGGTGCAGACCACCGCCACCGTCACCGGCAAGGTGCTGACACCCGAGGATCAGCACCGTCTGGCAGAGGAAACGACCCGGCAGATCGCCTGATTCCCCCCGAATGAAGACCAGCAAACAGGAACGGCGCCAGGCCAAGCAGCTTTTCAAAAGCTGTGCCGACAGCGGAATGCTCGATGAGGCCCGTGTCCGCCAGGTGGTTCAGGCTCTTCTCGAAAAAAAGCCGCGCGGCTACCTTCAAATCCTGTCGCACTTTCACCGCCTGGTGAAGCTTGATATCGAGCGCCGCAGTGCGCGGGTGGAAAGCGCCGCCTCGCTGCCCGAGGATTTGCAGGCCCGTGTGAGGCAGGCACTCACCACGGCCTACGGCGCTGGCGTTAGCGTCAGCTTCGGTCAAAACCCCTCCCTGATCGGCGGAGTTCGAATTCAGGTGGGCAGCGATGTTTATGACGGCAGCATCCGCGCCAGGCTCGCGGCGCTTCAGGAAAGCTTCGGCTGAACCGCAGCAAAAATTTTCGTAAAAGACTATGAGCACATTGTTGCAAGAGATTGAATCTCAAATCGCCGGCGCAAAGAGCGTCACGGCAAAGCAGAACGTCGGCGCCGTCCGGGAGATCGGAGACGGCGTGGCCAAGATCGAAGGCCTCACCGACGTAATGCTTAACGAGATGATTGACTTTGGAAACGGCGTGACCGGCCTGGCTTTGAACCTCGAGGAAACCGAGGTGGGAGCGATCATCCTTGGCGACTTCACGTCGATCAAGGAAGGCCAGGAAGTGCGCACCACGGGCAAGCTTCTGCAGGTGCCCGCGGGCAAAGCCTTGCTAGGCCGCGTGGTCAACGCCCTGGGTGAACCGCTGGACGGCAAGGGCCCGATCAAGACCGAGGCCGCCTACCCGGTCGAAAAGATCGCCCCGGGCATCATCCGCAGGAAATCCGTCAGCCAGCCAGTGCAAACAGGCATCATGGCCGTGGATGCCATGATCCCGATCGGCCGCGGTCAGCGCGAGTTGATTATCGGTGATCGTTCTACTGGCAAGACGACCCTGTGCGTAGATTCCATCATCAGCCAGGCGCGCCTCAACAAAGCTGCCGAGGCAGCCGGGGACAAGGATTACCGCCCACTATATTGCATCTACGTAGCCATCGGACAAAAACAGTCCAACGTGGCCCGCGTTATATCCGTCCTCGAAGAAGCCGGGGCAATGCCTTACACAATCATCGTTTCAGCTTCGGCTTCCGATTCAGCCACAAACCAGTACATCGCCCCGTTCGCCGGATGCGCGATGGGCGAATGGTTCATGGATAACGGCATGGACGCGCTTATCATTTACGATGATCTCTCCAAGCATGCTGTGGCTTACCGCCAGGTCTCACTGGTTCTAAAGCGCCCCTCCGGCCGTGAGGCCTATCCGGGCGACGTTTTTTACCTGCATAGCCGGTTGCTCGAAAGATCCGCTCGTGTCAGCGAAAAATATGGCAACGGCTCTCTGACTGCACTGCCCATTATTGAAACGCAGGCCGGCGACGTCTCCGCTTACATCCCAACAAACGTCATTTCCATCACTGACGGCCAGATCTTTCTGGAAACCGACCTTTTCTACCAGGGCATACGCCCGGCTATTTCCGTGGGTATTTCTGTGTCCCGCGTCGGCTCTGCCGCCCAGGTCAAGGCCATGAAACAAGTGGCAGGCCGCATCAAGCTGGACCTCGCCCAGTTCCGTGAGCTAGCCGCTTTCGCCCAGTTCGGGTCGGACCTTGACGCCAAGACACAGGCGCAGATCGAGCGTGGCAAACGCATCGTCGAGGTGTTCAAGCAACCCCAGTACAATCCCGTTCCCGTCGAGGTCCAGGTGGCGGTCCTCTGGACGGTGCAGAACGGTCACATGGATGATGTAGCCATCCACAAGATCAAGGACTTCCAGGCCAGGCTCACGGATTATCTATCGAGCCGAAAGTGCGAGCTGCTGGCGAGGGTCGCGCGTGAAAAAGCGTTGAGCGACGCGCTCACAGCGGACCTGAAGGCCGCGGTCACGGAGTTCAAGCAAACCTACAAGTAATCGATGCCCAGCACGCGCGACATACGCCGCAGAATTCGCTCGGTAAAAAGCACCGCGCAAATCACCAAGGCCATGCAGATGGTCGCGGCCTCGAAGATGCGAAGGGCACAAGCCGCCGCGCTCGCGGGTCGGCCCTACGCGGCCCTGATGAATAGAGCCCTGGCCGAGGTGACCCACCACGCTGGCGACTTCACTCATCCGCTCATGGAAAAGCGCGAGGTGCGCAAACGTTGCCTCATCGTGGTCAGCACCGACAAGGGGCTCTGCGGCGCACTCAACAGCAACCTCCTGCGCGAGGCCGCCAAAGCGGACAAGGATGCCACTGTGTTCATCACGGCCGGGCGAAAGGCCAGCCAGTTTGCCGGCCGCACAAAGCGCAACCTCGCAGCCGAGTTCACGTTCAAGGACGCCCCGCTTTTCAGCGAGGCCCGAGCCATCTGCAAGTTCGCGCGCGACATGTTTCTCAATGGCGAGGTCGATCACGTGGATATGCTTTATACGAATTTCATTTCCACGCTCGTCCAGAAGCCGGATTACTTCACCCTGCTCCCCATCGGCGAAATCACAGGCGTTAGCGCCGGATTCGCGGGTGAAACCGTGTCAGAGACACTCACGCGCGGCGCCACGGAATTCCTCTTCGAGCCTACTCCCGATCATGTCCTGGGCGCGCTGCTGCCTCATTACCTGAACTTCCGTGTGTACCAGGTGCTTCTGGAAGCCAAAGCCAGCGAACACAGCGCGCGCATGGTGGCCATGAAGAACGCCACGGACAATGCAAAGCAACTCATCAGCGATTTGACTCTCGAATACAACAAGATGCGCCAGGCCAGCATCACCAACGAACTCCTCGAGATTTCCAGCGCGGCCATGGCGCTAACCTGAAAACTTTTTACCAAGTATGAATAAAGGCAAGATAGTCCAAGTGATCGGCCCGGTGGTGGACGTGGAGTTTCCCAAACCCCTCCCGGCTATCACCAATGCCCTGATTGTCGAATACAAGGTGCAGGGCAACCCGGTCAAGCTCACACTCGAAGTCCAGCAGCACCTCGGTGATGACTGGGTTCGTACGGTGGCCATGTCCAGCACCGAAGGCCTCAAGCGCGGCTACGAAGTGATCGACACCGGCGCGCCCATCTCCATGCCCGTAGGCGAAGGGGTCATGGGCCGCGTCTTCGATGTCACCGGCAACCCTGTGGACGAGCGCGGCCCCGTCAAGGCGGACAAGTACTACCCGATTCACAGGCCAGCACCATCCTTGATCGAACAGTCCACTTCGCCGCAGTTGCTGACCACCGGCATCAAGGTCATCGATTTGATCTGCCCGTTCCTCAAGGGCGGCAAGGTGGGCGCATTCGGCGGCGCCGGCGTCGGAAAAACGGTCGTCATCATGGAGCTGATCAACAACATCGCCAAACTGCACGGCGGCGTCTCCGTGTTCGCTGGCGTGGGCGAACGCACCCGCGAAGGCAACGACCTTTACAACGAAATGTCCGAGGCCAAAGTCATCAGGCAGGACAATCTGGGCGAGTCTAAAATCGCCCTGGTTTACGGCCAAATGAACGAACCACCCGGCGCGCGCCTCCGCGTCGCACTGTCCGGCTTGGCCATCACGGAATACTTCCGCGACGAGAAAAACCAGGACGTGCTCCTTTTCATTGACAATATCTTCCGCTTTTCGCAGGCGGGTTCGGAAGTTTCGGCTCTCCTGGGTCGCACGCCCAGCGCGGTCGGCTACCAACCGACCCTGGCAGCCGAAATGGGGGACCTCCAGGAGCGCATCACTTCCACCCGTAAGGGCTCGATCACGTCCTTTCAGGCCGTCTATGTGCCTGCAGACGATCTGACAGATCCTGCACCGGCCACCACGTTTGCGCACCTGGACGCCACAATCGTTCTCGAACGCTCGATCGCGGAACTGGGCATCTACCCCGCCGTGGATCCTCTGGCATCAACCTCGCGCGCGCTGGCGGCAGAAATCGTCGGCCACGAACACTACGAGGTCGCACGTGGTGTGCAACGCGTTTTGCAGCGCTACAAGGACCTCCAGGACATCATTGCCATCCTTGGCATGGACGAACTCTCCCCAGATGATAAGTTGACGGTGTTCCGTGCGCGCAAAATCCAGCGCTTCCTCAGCCAGCCGTTCAGCGTAGCCGAGGTATTTACCGGACGACCCGGGAAACAGGTGCCCGTGGCCGAAACGGTTCGCGGATTTAAGGAAATCCTCGATGGCAAGCACGACGATGTGCCCGAAGGCAACTTCTACATGAAGGGTGGCATCGAGGAAATCACACAGGCCTAGAACACTCCATGGCGGCAACTCTCAAGCTCGAAATCGTCACGCCCGACGCCCGGACCTTCTCCGATGATGTCGAAATGGTCATCTTGCCGGGATCCGAAGGCGAAATGGGCGTCTATCCAAACCACGTCCCGCTCATGACCCAGATTTCAGCCGGTGAGGTCGTCGCACGCAAGGAGGGCAAGGACGTCTCCCTCGCCGTTGGTGAAGGATTTGTTCAGATCACGCCGGACCATGTCTCCATCATAACGGACATGGCTATCCTCGCCGAAAATATTGACGAGGCCCAGGCCGAAGCGGCACGGCGCCGGGCTGAAGCGCGCTTGAGCGAAAAATTGACGGACGAGGAGGCCGCTGCCGCCAGCGCCGCGCTGGCTCAATCGCTCGCCCAACTCAAGGTAAAACGCCGTAACAGATAAGCGGGCTCCGGAAGAATTGTTCTCCCCTCGCCCGTCGGGTCACTTCAGCAGTTGCCTGCAGGCGTGCCTGAGCTTCTGGAGGTGGCCTTCTGTCTTCGCCTCAATGTAGCATCTAATAAGCGGTTCCGTGCCGCTCGCGCGAAACGCTACCCACTCGTTTCCCGGAAGCAAGTACTTGAATCCATCCGTGGTAACCAGTTGCTGCACTTTGAACGAGCCAATCTTTCCCAGGCCCGACCCGAGCTTCTCCAATAGCGCAGCCTTGGTCTCCGGTCGGATGGCGATATTGATTCGGTCTGTGTGAAACTCGCCGGCCTTCAGCTCGATCTGACGCAGAATCTGACCCAGCGGCTTTTTCTCCACCGCAACCAGTTCCGCCATGAGCAGGCAGGCCAGAATGCCATCCTTCTCCGGAATATGCCCCTTGACGCTCAAACCTCCGGACTCTTCACCGCCAACAATGATGGGCTCGCTCTCCATAAGGGCACCGATGTATTTGAAGCCCACCGGAGTTTCATGGACCTTCACACCCAGCAACTGCGCCACCGCATCCACCTGGTGGCTCGTCGGCACCGTGCGCACTACGGCCCCGGTCCACCCCCGGTTCTTTTTCAAGTGATACAGTGCCAACGCGAGAATCTGATTGGGCGTGAGCCAGGTTCCGTCCTTATCCACAACCCCAAAACGGTCCGCGTCGCCATCAAGCCCCAAGCCCAATTGGGCATTGCCAGCCTCAATAAACCGGCGCACCTCGGCCATGCCCTCGGCATTCGGCTCGGGATGATGCCCGCCAAAAAGTGGGTCAAGATAGTCGTGAAAAACAGTCACGTTTACTCCGCATTCCCGCAAAAATGCGTCCAGGTACCCCCGACCCGTTCCATACATGAGTTCCACCCCGACACGCAGCCTGCCTTTCTTTAGTGTCTGCGTGTCAACCAGCTTGCGAAGCTTCGTGAAATAATCCGGCATGGGATCGATCGTCTTGCACTGAAAAGTGCCGACAACCGCAGCCTTGAAGCCCCAACCCTTCTCTTGGAGTGAAGCCGCAATTTTTTCGATAGCCTGTGTCACCTCCGGGTGTGCGGGCGCGCCATTACTGGTGGAAAACTTCAGACCCTGGTACTCAGCAGGATTATGGCTTGCGGTCATGTTAATCCCACCGATCGCCTTCCGGGTCCGAATCGTGTGCGAAATCACCGGCGTAGGCGTGTCCCGATTGCACAGCAGCGGTGTGAGACCGTTCGCCGCAAGCACCTCTGCCACCGCCAGGCTGAACTCCCGCCCGAGAAAACGCGTGTCATACCCAAGGATCACAACGGGCTTCCGGCCGTAAATGGGTGATCCGCGCCGCTTGAGTTCCCCTTTCAAATACTGCGCAATCGCCTGGGATGCCAGACGGACATTCTCGAACGTGAAATCACGCGCTATAAGCCCGCGCCATCCGGATGTTCCAAATTTGATCGTTGTCATGTGAAATTGTTTTTTGCTGTGCGTGGTTGGAGTGGTTCAACCGGGAAATCCGGGTAATACTGTTTCGACAGGGACTCCGCATTCCGCACTTCACCGGTCAGTTGTTCCAGTCAAAAGCCTTCTTCCTGGCGGCGTACATATAGCCCACAAACAGAATCCCCAGAAATGAAAGCATCGAGCCTAAAATCAACCCCCCATTGTCCTGTAGCATGTCCTTGTAAACCACAGCCCAGGGATAAAGAAATACCACCTCAATGTCGAAAAGGATGAATAACATTGCCACAATATAGAACCGGATCGAAAGGCGCCCAGTCCCCTCGCCGATCGGCAGCATGCCGCATTCGTAAGCCGTATCCTTGATCCGGGATCGCCGCCCAACCTTGCCAAGAAGCACCGAGCCGATGAGCATGCCCGCGCAAAAAACCACCGCCAGCACGATCAGCATAAGCACAGGCAAATACTGGATGAATTGTTCAGACATCGTCCGCAATTTACGGCAGCAGAGCCGCTTGGCAAGCGGTTTAGCGAGCGGAAATCTCCAGCATCCGCTCGATCGGCAGGCGCGCGCGCGCGCATACGTCGGCCGCAAGTTCCACCCTCGGAGCCAGGCGCGCCATGCAGTCCCTCACCTTTTCCAGGGTATTCATCTTCATAAACTTGCATTCACTGCACCGACACCCATCCGTCGGCGCCCGCATCGCGTCAAACACAGGGGCGCACAGAAACTCCTTCCCGGGGCATTCCTTCTGCATGCGGTGTATGATTCCCGCTTCGGTAACAATGATGAATTGCTGGGCAGGATCGGCCTGGCAAAAAGAAATCATCTTCTCGGTCGAACAAACCACGTCGGCCAGTCCCCGAACCTCGGCCAGGCTTTCCGGGTGCACAACCACCTTCGCCGCTGGATACCTCTCCTTCATCCGCAGCAGGCTCTCGCGTCGAAACTCCTCGTGTGCATAACAGTTGCCTCGCCACAACGTCATGGGCCGCCCGGTTTGCTCCATCACCCATGCCCCAAGGTTTTCGTCCGGCACAAAGAGAATATCTTTCTCTCTGGGAGCCGCCTCCACAATCTTGACTGCATTGCCACTCGTGCAAATCACGTCCGACAAAGCCTTCACTGCCGCACTGCAGTTGATGTAGGCAATCGTCCAGAAATTCGAATTGGTCTTCTGCAGTTCGGCCAATTTGTCCGCCGGGCAGCTTTCCTCAAGCGAACACCCCGCATCCTTGTCCGGCAACACAACAATCTTGCCCGGGTTTAGAATCTTGGCCGTCTCGGCCATGAAATGAACCCCGCAGAAAACAATAACGTCAGCCTCTGTGCGGGCAGCCTGCTGCGAAAGGCCGAGGGAATCACCCACGTAATCCGCAACATCCTGTATTTCCGGCACCTGGTAATTGTGAGCGAGAATCACGGCATTCAATCGCCGCTTCAGGGCAGCGATCTCAGACGCGAGTGCAGCCCGCTCCGGCTCCGCCAAGGGCTCACGAGTGCGGAAAGTTTGCGGCTTCAGCATTAACAGTTCCTGCGTTTCAACCATTAAGAAAATCTAACGGCTTCTCTGCGAACCGTCAACGCGGCCCGGTCGCGGATGCTCAATGATTTATAACTCCTTGCCGGCGCCAACTCACAGTGGCCTCGCGAACAGGGCCGCCAAGACGATTCCCACATGTCTTTATTCAAACTTTATTTCGGCGAAATTGTCCCAAAAGCTTGAATCACCCACCCGCCATTTCGTCAATTCTGGTGTATGAAAAAACTGATTCTGGTTTCGACAGCACTCCTCGGAATCGTGACGGTGGCGAATGCCGGCGGGCTGCGTGTGAGCATCGGGATTGCAATCCCTGTTCCCATGCCAGTCGTGGTTGCGCCTCCGCCAGTCGTGGTTGCGCCTCCGCCAGTCGTCGTGGCGCCGCCGCCTGTTTATGTGCCGCGCCCGGTAGTTGTGGTGCCCGCTCCCGTAGTGCATGCACCCAGGGTAGTTGTCGCTTCAGCCCCATGGACTCCCGTCGTGTGTGCTCCCCCGCCGCGGGTTGTCGTTGCCACACCGGTGCACCACGGTTACGGTCGGGGTCACGGAAGCTGGCGCGCCCATACCGGGTGGGGACACCACTCAGGCTGGGGCCATTGCCGGTAGCCACTTTTTGTATGGTGCGCTCACGAGGGCCGGTTGCCTCAAGGCAGCCGGCCCTTTCTTTTCAGTTTGCGCCGGGCCACCGCCAGCAGAAAAACGCCTTCCGGAAACCGAGTCGTCCCTCCATTAACCCAGGAGTCCAGGCGCCTCGCGAAAGATCTGCTGCCTCTTCATTTCGCAAACCGGCTGCAGACCAACTGCAAATCCCAGAGCCAATTTGTTCTTATTTTGCAGGGCTGTTTGTCGCCGGAGAAACCACTTTGACTGAACCATCGGCTTTTACCTCCACGTTCAGATCGAGGTTTGTGGCAGGGGCCTTCGCTGCGGGAGCAATCCCGCCCTGCACAAGCCTTTGGGCACCCTTTTGGTCAGACGAAGCGAAAATACCCTTGCGGATCCATTCAATTCGACGGGCGATATTAAGCTCTTCCTTCAACTTAACCACTTGCGCTCGCAGCACGGCAAGATCGTTAAACTGACGCTCCAGATCAGCCTTTTCGGACATCAAGCGCTTGAGCTCTGTTTGAAGCAGGGCTTTGTCTCCTTCAGCGGTGGCCAGCTTCCGCTGCGTCTCGGCGATCTGCACAGACAAGTTGGTTATGGAAAGCGACAGCTCCGCTGCCTGCTTGTCCAGTTCGTCGTTTGCGCTTTCCAACTCCGCCACGCGGGCTTGTGTCTTCTTTAACTCGGCCTCAGCCGAGGCTAGGGTCGTCTCGGTCGTCTTCAGGGAAGCCGTTGTTTTCTCAAGCGTGGCGCTCACCTGGGTCAGGCTGTTGGAGAGTTCTCCAACCGCCTCGGAGTGCTGCTTTCTGGCCTTCTCAAGGTCCTGCTCCAGCTCGGCCGTGAGTTGCTTTTGATCCTCCCAGTTCAGGCTTGTCTCCGCCCACTTATTTGACAAAGTCGCAATGGTAATGGCGTCTTTGCGCTGCTTGTCTGAAGCCTGCCGCTTGCTATAAATAGTCATGATGCCCAATATGAGGCAAATGAGCACAAGAATGATGATCCCCAATCGGTTCTTCATAGTCCGAGATCATGCGAAGGAGCAGTCGGGTTTGCAAGAAGGATGACACAAGTGCAGGCAACAATTTTATCTGGTCGAGCGTGGCTCAAGGCTTTGGGTTCCTCATTCCTGCAGCTTCTCCTTCTCTCGCAGGGAGTCGCAATCCCTTTTGGTCAGCCCTCCTTTGCCGGTCCAGCACCCCTCCCCCGGCTGGAGTGGAATGGGTCTGAGGCGCGGTTGGTGCAAGCAGGCGCCGATTACGGCCGGATTGCGCGCCTGGCCAATGGGTCTCTCGGCTGCGTGTATGATGTAAGAGGGAAGGTCTGGATTCGCCACAGCACGGACGGCGGCCACTCATGGCTCGATCCGGTTCTCGTGGCAGAGGAAGACGGGTGCTGGCTGACAAATGCCGAGTTGCTGTTGCTGCGTGATGGCACACTCTTGTACTTTTGGAATGAGCGACCATTGAAAGCAGTGCGCCACCAGGGCCGTCACGCGAGCCCCGGCGTCCTTACCCAACCATTCCGTATCCGCATGGCGAGAAGCAGCGATCACGGGAAAACATGGTCTGCGCCCGGAACGCTGCACACAGCCGGAAACACTTTTGAAGATGGCTGCTGGGAACCTGCCGGCCTGGAACTCCCCTCGGGGGAACTGCACGTTTACTTCGCCAATGAATCTCCGTTCAGAGCCACGGCTGAACAGGAAATCGCACTGGTTCGCTCTCCGGACAGAGGGCGCACCTGGTCTCACGCGGAGCGTGTCGCATTTCGCAAGAACCATCGTGACGGCATGCCCTCGCCACTGCTGCTGGCAGAGGGAAAAGGAATCGTGATCGCCATCGAGGACAATCAGGAAGGAGGGCGCTTCAAGCCTTCCATCTGTCGCACCAGTCTCACCGACAACTGGCGGAGCGGCCCAGTCACAGAAAAAAGCACAAACCGCTGGCTCGCACTGGCCAAACCTCTTCCTGCGGACTGGTACGCGGGTGCCCCTTGCCTGCGGCAGCTTCCTTCAGGCGCTACTCTTCTTTCTTTCCAGGAAAGTCCTGATGGCACCCTGGACCGGTGCCGCATGGCTGTGTGTGTCGGAGACTCCGAGGCCAGGAATTTCTCTAACAAGTCGTATCCGCTTCCTCTCGGTCCAAAACGCAACCAGGCATGGAATTCGTTGTTTGTGAAAGACCCGTACACGGTCATCGCTGTTTTGACAGCAACAGTGAACGATATCCGCGGCATTTGGATCGTCGAGGGCAAGGTGGTTCAAGAATAGCTCCTCCGCCCGAAAGAACGGGCCTATTGCCCGGCCCGTTCTGCCAACTTCTTGTTAAACGCCACCACATCGGCGTAACGCACCCCATTGCCGCCGAATATGTCCAGCGCAGACCCTATCGTCAGATCAATTCGCCCCCTGCCCAGTTCGGTGCACAGCACGAGATCCTGCAAGGATTTCGCCCCCCCTGCATAGGTCGTCGGGATGGGAGACCCGTCGGCAAGGCAGGTGACCAGAGAAGCGTCAATCCCCCTGCAAAGCCCCTCCACATCCACCGCATGAACGAGGAATTCTCCACAAAACGCCGCAAGTTTAACCAGAGTTTGTGGCGTTAACGCAACGTCGGTGAACTTCTGCCAACGATCGGTGACAATCACATATTCACCGCCGCGCGTCCGGCAGCTCAGGTCCAGCACCAGGCGGTTTTTCCCGATTTTCTCCGAAAGCTGTTTGATCCGCCCCCAGTCAATCCTGCCATCGCGAAAGACCCACGAGGTCACAACCACATGAGACGCCCCCGCTTCCAGCCAAGCCGCAGCATTTTCGCCATTAATGCCCCCTCCCACCTGCAGGCCTCCCGGATAGGCCGCAAGCGCAGATTTGGCCTCCGCTTCGTTCCCCGGCCCGAGCATGATGATGTGTCCACCCTTGAGCCCATCCCGCTTATACAAATCCGCGTACCATGCAGCCGGCCGGTCGGAAACGTAATTTGTCCGAAGCCCGGATGCGTCATCCTGCAGGGTGCCGCCGACGATCTGCTTCACCTTCCCGTCATGCAAGTCAATGCAGGGTCTGAACATGTTATGTTAAGTTCCTTCCTCGAACGCAAAAACGCGCGCCAATAGCCTGCTGGTTCACACCCACGACACTCACGTTTGCAGCATCGAACTCTCCCTGCAGCACACGGTCTATCGCAAGCACTGTCTGCCATGCGGATCCTGCCATCAGCCCCTCCCCAAGCACTCCCTTGGGACTCAGGCGCGCGCCGGCCCAGTCCTTCCAGGCATCCGCTTCCGCGCGATGCAGCCTAAGGGCGCCCCCAAGGCTGTCGCATAGCAATTCGCGCACGCCTTGCGCACCGAACTGCGCCCTCATCCCTTTCGCCGCTTCAGCCGCATCCCTGCCGCCGGAATAAGTGTGCGCGTCTGTAACGAATTCGAGCTCCACTGCGGCAGGCAACTCGGCATGCCTCGTCAACAGGACCGCTCCTGCCCCGGCTCCCAAAGTCGATGCGCTATCCAGATGCCAGAACGCGTTCGCATGAATGCGATTGAATTCCTCCGCGCCGAAAACCAGGCAGTAATCCACTCTCCCGTCCTCGATCCACCCCGCCGCCATCGCAACACCGTGCAGAAAAGCCCCCGGGTCTCCCAGCATTGTCGTAGCACACGGAACGCCGCCAAGCAACGCCGCCACATGGCTGGCCGGCGCTGAAAACACCGTCTCGGGGAACAACACCGGGCTCGCCGTCGCTGGATCCCGCAGCAATTCCTCGTAAAACCGGCAGGCATATTGAACCGGGCCGGATTGCAGGCACGAAACCAATCCCAACCGGGTGCAGTCGATGCCCTTCCCTGCGCCTCCAAGAGCCTCCAAGCATGCCCCCGCGGCGTAATGCGACAACGGACTGGCGCGCCGCAGACGCGCATGTGCCAGGAATGGGTACCGAGTTCTGGGAGGTGGAACAACTTTAAGCCTCAATGGTCCCTCCCAGCCGGATTGATCAAATACCTGCGGCTCGATACGCAAACCGTCCCTCACCGCTGCCGCAGCCTCCGCCACACTCCAACCGGCCGGCGTTACCGCCCCGATCCCGGCAACAAACACGCTCATGCCCACCTCCTAAAGACCAGCGTGCCATTCACACCTCCAAACCCGAACGAATTGGAGAGCGCATACTCAATCCGCGCGGATCGGGCTTCCGTCACGATCGGAAACACGCATGCAGGATCAGGAGTTTCAACCGTCCCCTGCGACGGGAGGAACTGGTTCCGTAGTGCCATGAGGCAAACCACAGCTTCCACCGCACCGGCAGCACCCAGCAAATGACCCACGCCGGCCTTGGTTGAACTAACCGGGATGGCTTTCACATGCTCGCCGGCCCATCGTCGTATCGCGAGCGCCTCGGACGCATCGTTCAACGGTGTTCCAGTGCCGTGGGCATTGATGTAGCCAGCCTGATCCGGAGTGATCCCTGCCAGCTCAGATGCCAAAACCATTGATTTAAGCGCTGCGTCACCTTCCGGATGCGGTTGAGTCAAATGATGAAGATCGATGACTGTTCCGTATCCGCAAATCTCCCCGATGATTTCGGCGCCCCTGCTCCGGGCCGCATCGAGACTTTCAAGCGCCAGCACAGCCGCACCCTCGCCAAGCGCCAAACCGTCGCGATTCTTGTCGAACGGACGACACGTCGTCACCGAAAGTGCCTGCAGGGAGTCGAATCCCGCAAACAACGTCTGACAAAGCGCTTCGTAGCCTCCTGTTAAAACCCGCTCAGCCTGGCCGCACCGGATCATCTCCCATCCAACACCAATCGCATTTGTGCCTGTAGCGCATGCATTTGAGAGAATCGTAATCGGACCTGAGACGCCGAGGAAACGTTGCAGCGTCCTTAGCTGGGTTTGGGATTGATAATGCAGGACCCGCGACGCCTGCTTCCGGTGCGCGTGAGGCTCGAAAACCGCCTGACGATAATAGTCCTCCCCCAGACCCATTCCTGCCGCAGTGGTGCCGAACACAAAGGGCAGATCCTCCATGGACTCCCACCCGCAGCCGGCCCATGCCTCGGCGGCGGCAACAAGAAGCAGCTTCCCGGAATGATCCAACCGTTCCAAATGGCGCGATGACAGAGGCGAACTCGGCAGCCGCACCGGCAATTCCGCTTCGGCCGCCACTCTCGCCCGCTGCCTCGATACGTCAAAACGCGTTACGGAACGGAAAGCCTTCCTGCCCTGCTGGAATGCCTCCAGGTTTGGTTCCCATCCCGCGCCATGCGCCGTGATAATCCCTGCTCCGGTCACGACCACCCGGCGCTCTCGCGAATTGGTTTTTAGTCTTGGGTAAAGCATCAGTGTGGCACAGCTGCTCCGTTTGCCGCCACCAGCTTCCGGACGCTCTGGCGAAAACCGAAATTCATCGGATAAAAAAAGTTCTTCCAGGAGCCATTTCCCCAAAGACGCTGGAAGATCGCAGGCACCGTGTATATGCTTTGCAGGGCGCGGTGATAGCCTGCAATCAGCTCCTCGGGTGTGAAGTTCTTTGGCTGAAAAACTACATGGTTCGCATCATAGGTGGACCAGTCACGGGTCAGGATTCGGTCTTGTGCCACCAAACGCTTGTAAAGCCGGGTTCCCGGATAAGGGGTGAGGATCGAAAAGTAAGCCACATCCAGCTTGGCCTTCATCACAAACTCTGCCGTGCGGTCAAAAACCCCGGGTTCATCTCCATCGAAACCAAATACAAACGAACCGTCAATCCCGATGCCGTGGTCATGAATCCTGCTCACCACATCCATGTAATCCTCCGGACGGTTCACACGTTTGCCAACCGATTCCAGGGTGCCTGCGGAGAGGGATTCAAATCCGATAAACAGGCCAACACACCCGCTTTGCTTGCACAACTTCAGGATCTCTGGATCCCTGGCAATATTCATCGAGGCCTGGCCAAACCAGTGGAGTTTCAAATCCGAAATACGGGAAAACAACTCGCGCGCGAATGCGCGGTTGCTGACGATATTGTCGTCCACAAAAAACACGCAGTTCTTCAGCACAAAACGGCCTTCAAACGGCTCCAGACTCCGAAGCTCGGCAAGGACTTCCGCGCAAGGTCTGTTTCGGTATCGCCCGCCAAAAGCCGTGCTCACAGCGCAAAACTCGCAATCAATCGGGCAGCCTCGGGTCGTCTCGACAAAATGGACTGGCAGGTACTTTTTACCCCGAAAAAGCTCCCAGTTCACAGGTGGCAGGTTGCGCAGGTCGCTGAAACTATCATTGCGCGAGTACATCGGTTGCAACTGTCCGGCTTCAAAATCTCTAATCGCCTGGGGCCAGAGCCCCTCGGCTTCTCCAACAACGACCGCATCGCAATGAGCAGCAGCCTCTTCCGGAAGCGCCGACACATGCATCCCGCCCATGACAACCTTGATGCCACGAGAGCGGTAGCTCGCCGCAATCTCGTAACCGCGTTGCACGGTCGTGGTCATCGCGGTGATTCCCACCAGGTCCGCCGACTCCTCCAAATCCAACGCCTCGATCTTCTCGTCAACAATTTTGATGTCCCAGCCGGGCGGGGTAAGTGCCGCCACTTTAAGCAGCCCCAGGCAAGGCATCCTGAAAAAGAAACCGCCACCCATTAAGCTCTTCTCGGACAGGGGTGCGATCAGTAGCAACCGTTTCACGAGCCTCTCCCTCCCATCAGACAGAGACGGCACGAGCCCGGAAAAACCGTGAGGTTCTCTTGATCTTCGCTCCCGCTGTCTGTTTCATTCCAACTCATTGATGGTCTCAAGTTGTTCGATCAGCCCTGCTGGGTCGGGCGCAGTTTCTCGGGCATAAGTCGTTGGATCATTGATAGATAGCCCCACAGCGGTCCCGGCACGCCACGACTGCGCAAACGCTCAACGAATCTCTGATACTGCGGCGTTACCTCTCCCGCCACCCAATTCGATGCCGTGGCCGCATGCCTCTTAATCTTCGCGAATACCTGGTCCGCATCGAGCCCGGGAGCGACATAGTAACAGGGTTCCAACAGGTTGTGATCGGGCGCTATCCTCCCTTCTTCCATGGCCCTGCGGTAAAGTGGCGTGCCGGGGTAAATCCGCATGCCAACAACCGCCATAATGATTGCGCCATCCATCAATGTCGAATTCCTGAAGCTTTCCTCGATGGTCGCGTCCGTCTCGCCCGGCCCCCCGCAGATCAGAAAGTGGCAATAATCAATCTGCCTGGCGCGAGCCAACTCGCTCGACCTCACAACATCCTCCAACGCGAATCCCTTGCCCGAGCATTTCAACACCGGATCCGAGAAACTGTCGGAGCCGAACTCGATATGGTTCAGCCCTGCACGCCCCATCAGGTCCATCGCAGATGCCGTCAGCCCTTCCGGACGCAGGAAACACCCCCAAGGCACTTTGATGTCTTTTCTTAAAAGCGCCTCGCAGACCTGATGCACGTGCGCCAGCGAAGAATTGAATATGGAATCTGTTACACAAACATACCGCGCCCCGGCGCGAATGGCGCGCGCAAAATCCTCCGCCACCGCCTCGCCAGACCGGCACTGATGATGTCGGCCTTCGATCAGCGGATAGGTGCAGTAGCAGCAACGATGCTTGCAGCCACGCTGAGTTTGCACATTCAGCATGCCGCCGTTTCGAATATAGAAGTCTGTGACCCCATCCAGCCCCCCCTCCAGTGAGGCCTCATAACCCTCCGCAGAAGGAGCATTGCAAACCACCCCGCCGCCAGCCCTGCGCACTAGCCCGGGAACACCGGACGGATCGGTCCCATCCTCAAAACACTGGATGAGCTCAATCAATGCCAGTTCCCCCGGCCCACATACCCCGTAGTCCGCCCCGGAAAGCTGCAACAGCTCCGACGGGAATATGCTGTAGCCGCTGCCCCCAAGAACGATCGGACAATTCTTAAGGCTTCGAATCCTCCCGCACAAATCCGGCAGGGTGCTAAAAAAGGTTTCCCGCGTCCGGATGAGCACGTCATCAATGTTTCGAACCGAGATTCCGACACAATCGGGCTGCGCCTCTCGCATGGCTTCCTCAATCGGCCGCGGGCGAGCAAGGTTGTCCTGCCAAAAAACCTCGTGGCCGGCCTTGCGCAACGCCGACGCCAGGTGTGCCAGTCCCAGCGGAAAAACCGGGTCCGGCGTCACATAGGTATTCGTGCTGATCAGCAGGACGCGGCTGGCCATTTGTTTGTCATCAGAATAATACCGCCACCCCGCGTCCGGGCAATGAAAATGACCGTCCCCAACCGCGAATTCCCCGCATTGGGGGTTCTGGCGGGAGCCCGGCGACTCCCGTGATGGAGAATAGAATTTGATCGTAGGCTACCAACCCGGGAAAGTCTCTCTCTTGCCGCCTTTAAATTTCCAAAAATTCTCCTTTACTTGAGGTAGCGGCTGTAGCAAATAAGCCCTATGAGGCTCCCAAAGGTAGGTCAGGCAACCTGTTTGCAGGGGAATTGTGACCGAGCTGTGATGAGTATTCACGGCAGCCTCAGATTCAGGAAAAGAACAACAAGTACATCTATGAAAAGAACCATCAAAGGGCTATGCATTTGCGCTGTGATGACGACGGCACTTGCTTTGCAGGCTGCCGATGCTGGGACAACTTACCTCAAGCTGGACGCCGGCTTATCCATTATTGACAAACTCGAGCCCAAGGACGCTGGTCCCGACTCTGAGGATGTTGATATGGATCCCGGGGTAAGACTGGATGTGGCCGGAGGCTACAACTTCGCCAAAGGCTTTGCTTTGGAACTTGAAGCAGGCCTTGCTTACAACGAGGGAAAGGATGTCGATCTCGACTTCTACCAGATCCCGCTCATCGCCAGTGTCGTTTATGAGCTTCCGCTGCAGTCAAAGTTCAAACCATACATTGGCGCGGGCGCGGGTGCTGTGTTCAGCATGGTCGAGGCAGATTCGGACGAGGTAGAGGTGGATGACGAAGATTTCACCTTTGCCTGGCAGTTGATGGCCGGTGTGAACTACGCGATCAATGATCGGACCGAGATCGGTATTGGTTACAAGTTCCTCGCGAACATGGAACCCGAGTTTGAAGACGCCGAACTCGACGATGTTTACACACACGCAATCCTGGCGGTGATCAAATTCAACTTCTAGGATCTGTCAAGTCGGGCACAGACCCGAAAGAATTCAGCCCCGGCGGATAATCCGCCCGGGGCTTTTTCCTTTCAGAACCGCGCCCTGAATCCCTCTCTTTCGTTGCACGGACCCGGGGTACTGGGCTATTTTACAACCTGTGGATTGGCCCACTGACAAGCATTTCTTTTCGGTTGCGGTATTGATGTACGGCGTAGGCGCTGCCTATGCCGTGTTCCTGTGGCGAAAGGGTTTCCGTCGCGATAACAGGGTAATCTACCTGGTGCTGCTCTCGGGATTCCTTTTCCACACGATTGCCATGTTCAAGAGAGGTCTTTCTCTGAACCATTGTCCCGTATCCAATCTCTATGAGGCGACGAGCTTTGCGTTGTGGACCATCGTTACGGGCTACATCGTCATCGGCGCCTTCCGACGGGTGCGGTTTCTGGGCGCATTTGCCTCCCCGTTTCTGTTCGCACTCGGAGTCTTCGCCCTGATGCCCGGGCTGGACAGCGGCCCGGCGGCCCGAGGTGCACCCGCTGTATGGACCAGCCTGCATGCAGCGGTTACGTCCTTATCCTACGGAGCTTTCGGTCTCGCCTGTGTGGCCGCCCTGATGTTCATCACCCAGGAACGGAACCTTAAATTCAACAAGCTACAGGCGTTTCTCTCGCTCCTGCCTCCTGTCCAACGATTGGAAATGATTATCGGCCGGGCGCTTGTATCGGGATTCGCGTTGCTCACTGCCGGCCTCGTTCTGGGCGCCTATGGGCTGGCTCAGCTAAAGGATCCCCCCAACTATCACTTCGATCCCAAAATCATCTGGTCATGTATGGTTTGGATCATGTACGGCTCGCTCATCCTGATGCGTTGGAAATACGCCCACGGAGGACGGCGTTTCGCTCTGGGCGCGATTGGCAGTTTCGCTTTCGTCATTCTGACTTTCTGGGGCACAAATGTGTTGTCCCCACTGCACCATCCACAGTGACCGCCTGGCATGCCCATCGTCATCCTAGGCCTAAGCCATCATTCCGCGCCGGTCGTGATCCGCGAACGGTTCGCTTTCGCTGACGCGCGAATTCCTCCCGCCCTCCAACTGCTTCGGGACGCGGGAACGATTGATGAAGGAGTGATTCTATCGACCTGCAACCGCGTGGAGATTTACGCCTCAACACCTCTGCCCCCCGCCAAAGTCTTCCCCGCAATGCAGGAATTCCTCGTCGGTTGCCATGATTACAGAGATCCGCTGACGGACGAGATTTACAGCAGAACGGAGCCTGAAAGTCTTCACCACCTTTTCCGTGTTGCCTGCGGCCTGGATTCCATGGTCATTGGCGAAACCGAGATTCTGGGGCAGCTCAAGAAGGCCTACGAACTGGCGTTCAAGGGAGGTTTCACCGGTCCAAAGCTCAACAAGGCGTTCCAACGCGCTTTTAATGTCGCCAAACAAATCCGCACGGAAACTAATATTCAGAGAGGCAGCGTCTCAGTGGCTTCGGTGGCCGTCGAGCTCGCGCAAAAGGTCTTCTCCGATCTCAACGAGGCAAGCGTGCTCGTCGTCGGAGCGGGGGATACCAGCGAAAAAACCGCCCGCGCATTGTGTTCCCGCGGAGCTACTAATCTCTTCTTCACGAACCGATCCCCCGAGAAATCGGCCGCACTCGCCAGCGAGTTAAACGGCAGGACCATTCCCTGGAGTGACTGGACGAATCAAATCCCGGGTGTGGACATCGTGGTTTCCAGCACGTCTGCCCCCGGCTACATCCTGGACCGGGCAAATCTCCTCCCCCTGATGAGGCTCAGACGCGGCAAGCCCCTCGTGCTGATCGATATTGCTGTCCCCCGCGATATTGACCCTGAGGTCAACGCCATGGACAACGTGTTCCTTTACAATGTGGACGATCTACAGGCCATTGCCACCGGTTACCTCAGACAGCGGCAGGAGGAGGTCGTCCGTTGCGAAGAAATCATTCGTCAAAAGGCAAAAGCTCTCACTGGCCACAGTAGCGCCACAAACGACAGCACCTCGACAACAAACCCGGCTTATGGAGGCTGAGGCGATCGAGCAATCAATAATACATACCGCAAACTGCTATTATTCCCATGCCTGACCCCGTCTTTTACCTGGCAACCCGAGGAAGCGCACTGGCATTGGCCCAGGCAAACATGGTCCTGGACCAATGCAGACGCGCCGCCCCCAACCTCGCCATTGAAATCAAGGTCATCAAGACCACGGGCGACAAACTTCAGACTGCCTCCATGGCCCAGGAAGGACACGCTCTTCCAAAAGGGCTATTCACGAAAGAGCTGGAAATTGCACTGCTAAACGGTGAGGCCGGACTTGCGGTGCATAGTCTCAAGGATCTCCCCACGGATCTTCCCTCCGGCCTCGTCCTTGGAGCTGTGACGCGCAGAGCTGATGTTCGCGATGTGCTGATCTATCGCAGCCAGTCCGGTGGCGCCGGCCGCGGCTTCCCTCCAGGAACATCGTTGGCCGACCTGCCCGCAGACAGCACCATCGCAACATCAAGCACCCGCCGCAAAGCGCAGTTGCGCGCGATCGCCCCCGGAATCCAAACGCCGGATATTCGTGGTAACGTCGCCACGAGGCTGCGAAAGCTCGCCGAAAATCCCGAACTTGACGCAACAGTGCTCGCATGCGCCGGCATGAACCGGCTTAATTACAGCTTTATGCCCGATGGCCGCATCGAAGGCTCAGACGTGCCCGCGGGGTTGCTGGCATGCATCCTCGATGCGGACACGATGCTGCCGTGCGTCGGACAAGGGGCAATTGGAATCGAGATTCGATCGAACGACGAGGTGGCCCGAAGACTCTGCGAGCAACTCAACAACTCGGAAACCGCCCGGTGTGTAACGGCTGAGAGAGCTTTCCTCTCCGCAATGGGCGGAGGCTGTCAAAGCCCCGTCGCGGCCCTCGCCCAGACCAGTACGTCGGACCTGGTCATGACTGCGATTTCCTTTGCGCACGGCCCCGCCCGCAGGGCAATACTGCACGGCAGGATGGACGCCCCGGCCGAATTGGGGCAGCGTATGGCGGCAGAATTAAAAAAATGAGCGTGAAAGGAACAGTATATCTTGTGGGCGCAGGGCCCGGTCGGACCGACCTGCTCACTCTGCGCGGAGCCGATTTGTTGCGAAAAGCAGACGTTGTGGTCTATGACGCTTTGGTGGACGCGGACATTTTGCGCTTAGCCAAAGACGGTGCGGAAGTCATCTATGGCGGCAAACGGGTTCGCGACCACTCCATCCCCCAGGACGAGTTGAACAGACTGCTCATCTCCAAGGCACGGGAAGGGAAAACAGTCGTCCGCCTCAAAGGCGGAGATCCTTACGTCTTCGGCCGTGGCGCCGAAGAAGGGCTGGAACTTGCCGAAGCCGGCATTCCGTTCGAAGTCGTTCCCGGCGTCTCCTCGTTCACAGCAGTGCCCGCCTACGCAGGAGTGCCCCTAACGCACCGCGACATGGCCTCGAGAATCACGCTCATCACCGGACACGCGGACCCGGAAACGGGCGCCACGAATATCGACTGGCCGCACGTGGCCGCCACTCCCGGCACCAAGGTGATCATGATGGGCACAGAACGCATCGGCCAGATCGCCGCAACTCTCGTGAAGCACGGCATGCCACCCGGAACGCCCATCGCGGTCGTCCGATGGGGCGCCACCGCCCGCCAACAGTCTGTCGCGGGCACCCTCGCCACCATCGCAGATGTTGTCGCTAAGGAGCGCATCGGCCCGCCAACGGTGGCTGTGATCGGCGACGTGGTCCGCTTGCGGGAGAAACTCAACTGGTTCGAAAAGGGCTTGCTCTGGCAGCGGCGGATCGTCGTCACCCGTGCCACAGAACAGGCCGGCACGCTGGCACAGCGCTTTCTGGACCTGGGCGCGGAAGTCCTCTCCGTCCCCACGATAAAGATGGAGCCTCCGACGGATCGGCAAGGCCTCGTGGACGCTCTTCTCGAACTCAATTCTTACGACTGGCTTGTTTTCACGAGCCCCAACGGCGTTAACACTTTCTTTGGCTATTTCTTCAAGCGCTTCCAGGATCTGCGCGATCTGGGCGGCGCCCGCATCGCCGCTGTGGGACCGGGCACTGCGGAGGCACTGCGGGCGCTGCACCTCCAGGTGGATGTCGTCCCTCGGGAAGCTTTGGCGGCCAGCCTCCCAAAGGCGCTGACCTCATTCGAGAGCATCGAGAATCTCAAGATCTGCCTGCTCCGTGCTGAAGTAGCCAACCCCGAATTGCCGCGCGACCTTGAAAAGGAAGGGGCCATCGTGGATGACATCGCCTGCTACAAAACGGTGGCGGAAACTCAGGATGTCACAGGCGCAGCGGCTGCGCTCGCCGAGTCCGGAGCAGACTGGGTTACATTCACCAGCGGTTCCACGGTCTCCCATTTTCACCAGCGGTTCGACCTCCCGGCGCTGGCTGCAAAGTTCCCGTCTATGCGCCTGGCATCCATCGGACCTGAGACGACCAAGGCGATCAGAAAGCTCGGCCTTTCCCCCGCCATCGAGGCGAAGGAACACACGGTCGATGGCCTCGTCCGCACGCTGCTGGACGCTGAAACGAAATCCAGGCCGGCCCCCTTGCGTTGAGACAACTCTCTTCTATGTTACACCTATGAAGATACCGCGCGAGGTGCCGGTAATGACGTTGCCGAACGCAACCCTGTTTCCACAAGCGTTGCTTCCACTCTACATTTTTGAGCCGCGCTACCGCAAGATGCTGGCCGACGCCCTCGACTCGCATCGAATGTTCTCGGTTGCCATGCAACGCCCTGGCTCGAACCGCGAAAGCCCCGCGACTGTAGCCGGCCTGGGGCTCATCCGCGTATCCGTCGGCCACCGCGACGGCACCTCGCACCTCATCCTCCAGGGAATCGCACGGGTAGAGCTCGAGCAAGCCGTTCGTTACAAACCCTACCGCATCCAACGCATTCGCCGCCTGCCAACCCCCCCTTGTGACACCGTCAAAGTGGACGCGCTTGTCGCAAAGGTCCGTGAATTGCTTCAAGTGCGCATCGAGCTTGGCCTGCCTTTTCCGTTCCCTGTCGTGCCCGGCAGAGCAAAAAAAGATAATCACGGCTTTACCGCTAAAGACATCCTTTCTTACCTCGATTCCATCACGAGCCCCGAGCAGACGGCGGATCTGGTCTCCTGCGCCGTCCTGCCTGGAGCCACCCAGCGACAAGCCATCCTCGAAACTGTCGAGGTCGAGCGACGCCTCGAGCGCCTGATTCGCTTTTTGCTGGCGGAAATCCGCGAAAAACGTCAAGGTGATGCATCATGAGTAACAATTCCGACCCCGGGAAAGCGCAAAGTCAGGAGCATCAGTCGGCTCTTTTCTCCAGCCTTGTCATGCAACAATTCAGCATGGCCATGATGCTCATGGGCCGCACCCAGATGCCCGGGGCGGAGAAGGCGCCAAAAGACCTGGAGGCTGCCCGGCTCTTCATTGATCAACTGGAAATGCTCGAAAGCAAAACCAGGGGCAACCTTTCCAACGATGAGGCCGCGCTGCTGAAGCAATCTCTCATGAACCTGCGCATGACCTTTGTCGAGGCTGTCGAGGAGGGCGATAAAGCCCAACCGAGTCAAACCCACGGCGATGCAAAGCCAGCGGCCACGCCAGCGCCCTCCGGAGAATCGACACCTGGCGCCTCGTCCGAGGAGTCACACAAGAAGTTCTCGAAAAAGTATTAATCCCCCCCTGGAGCGCAGGAGGATCCCGCAAAGGCTGTGCGACCATTGGTTGAAATGCTCATGCAAAAACACGCCCGCCTTGCCATCGTCGCAATCCTGCTTTTGGCCTTTCATGGCCTGGCACAACAAAAGGATCAGCCAGACACCGCCGCCATCCTGGAACGGGTTAAGAAAGCACCTGCTCACCCACGCCTTCTTTGGCCCAGGGCCGCACAACAGCAGATCCAAAACAAGCGGGGCAATGACCCGCGCCTCAAGGAGGCATGGGACGCCGCCCTGCTCACCGCCACGCACCAACTCTCCGAACCCCCGGTGGTGTATCGCAAAGAGGGACGGCGGTTGCTTAGTAGATCACGCGAAGCCCTGGACCGCATCACGCACCTTTCATTCGCCTTTCGCATGACCGGTGACCACCGGTTCGTAGAACGTGTCGAGGCGGAAATAAAGGCGATGTCGGCAATGCCGGATTGGAATCCTTCGCATTTTCTGGATGTGGCTGAGATGACTCTTGCGCTCGCGATTGCTTACGACTGGCTGTACCAAGATCTCTCACCCGAGATAAGATCCCTCGGCCGCAAGGCAATCGAGGAAAAAGGCCTCGGCCCATACCTGAAGCCCGGCTCAAAACATGGATGGGAGCGGGGCGGAAACAACTGGAACCAAGTGTGCCACGCCGGAATGCTGGCCGGCGCTTTGGCGCTGGCTGAGGACAATCCCGAGAGAACGGCCCTCGTCGTTCGCCGCGCGGTGGATGGTCTGCCCTTTTCGATGAAGGTCTATGACCCCGACGGGAACTACCCGGAAGGCCCCTCCTATTGGCATTACGGCACAACCTTCAATGTGCTGGCAATCGCCATGATCGAGTCCGCCCTGGGCACAGACTTCGGCCTGAGCCGCATGCCCGGCTTCCTCAAGGCCGCGGATTTTCCCCTGCACACCACGGGACCGACCGGGCTGCCGTTCAATTTCAGTGACGCCGGTGCCGGAGAGCATTTCAATCCGGCCGCGTTCTGGTTCGCCTCCCGCACATCCAGCCCGCACCTCCTCTGGCTGCAGTGGGATCGACTGGCCAGGCAGGTCGCCGCTGTCCGCCACTCCAAGGGCAGGTCGTCCGTGGATCGTCTGTTCCCGCTGACTCTCGTATGGGCTGAAGCCGGCGCCAGACTCACGGAACCGACAGATAAATCGTGGATGGCCCGCGGAGAGAACCCACTGGCGGTTTTCCGAACTTCATGGTCCAATCCAAACGCCCTTTTCCTTGCAATCAAGGGAGGCACACCCTCGGCCAACCACGCGCATATGGATGTCGGATCGTTCGTTCTGGACGCCTTTGGAGAACGCTGGTCAATGGACCTGGGCGCACAGGGTTACAATGAGCTTGAGCAGCGCGGAATCCGCCTCTGGAACAAGGCCCAGGACTCGGACCGCTGGAAAATCTTCCGCTACCACAACCGCGCACACAGCACGTTGCTCGTCAATGACGATGAACAAACGGTCTCAGGCAGGGCTGACATCATTAGTTTCTCTCCAGGCCCCGAAAACGCGCATGCAGTCCTGGACATGAGCAAAATCTACAACGCCCACCTCTCCAGCGCAGTGCGCCGCTTCTCGTTTGCTCAGCGGGGAGTTACCGTCCGGGATGACGTTGTTGCCGGCAAAGCACCCGCAAAAATCCGTTGGGCAATCGTCACGCGCGCCACTCTAAAAACCAATGGCGACCGCGCCGGCACGCTCGAGCTCAA
The DNA here is from genome assembly GCA_964401575.1 of uncultured Verrucomicrobiota bacterium. Classification (GTDB taxonomy): domain Bacteria; phylum Verrucomicrobiota; class Verrucomicrobiia; order Limisphaerales; family UBA8199; genus CAYNZC01. The sequence goes on along the minus strand of CAYNZC010000005.1, from coordinate 14,254 downwards.
TGGAAAAAGGCTTCCAATAAGTGTCCTATCCCCGGAAACCGCCACCCTCAAGGTCTGGCCCGCAACGGGTCCGCACGATTACGATGCCCCAAACCCTGGCGTGTCAATCGTCGGCTTCGAGGTTGTCTTGAAACCATTCTCGAACGGCACGCTCGAAGTCAGATTGGGCGAGTAGAATCATCTGTCCCCGGATTTTCCCCGGGTTCGAAATACGAATTTCCCCGGGTTGTGAAAACCTGCCCCAGAGGAGATTCTGTTCCCGGACTTGGGCGGGTGGTTGACCGAAGTCGCTTGAATTCGAAAGGTAGCAACTTCGACCCTCCGCCAGATGCGGCTCCGTGTGGAGCCGCTTTTTTTATACCGTCCAAAGTCGAACCGGCCGGATTGCGTGGCAATCCTCGCCAGGGTGCTGCTCGTGGGGTTCGATGGTTGCCCGGTGCTGAAAGGAAAGACTCGTTCCGCCGCGCGTGCGTTCCAAAAAGTAAATGCCACAGGGCGGATTGCGCAGCGGGGCCAGGGTCTCTATCCTGTCCGGATGATCGGATTGATCGATTATGGCGCCGGAAACTTGCGCAGCGTTCACAGAGCGCTGGTCAAGGTCGGCGCACAAGTCCAATTGATAACTGATCCCGAGGCGATGCCCGGCTGTGATGCCGTCGTTTTGCCAGGAGTCGGAGCTTTTGATGACTGCCTGAACGCGCTCGACAGGAGCCGCATGTTCGCCGCGTGCCGCGAGTTCATCGCCACCGGAAAGCCTTTTCTCGGCATTTGCGTTGGTTATCAAGCACTTTTCGAACGCAGCCATGAATTCAATAGCAAAGCCCCGGGCCTTGGCATCTTCAAGGGGGAGGTGGTTCGCTTCCCTGAAACGCAAGGTCTTAAAGTTCCTCAAATTGGATGGAATCAGATCGAAATCGTTCAGCCAGCCTGCCCTCTCTACAGGGGCCTGCCAAATCGCAGCTATGTCTATTTCGTCCACAGTTTCTTCCCCGTTCCAGAGGATCTATCCATCACGGCAACCTGGACGGATTACGGCTGCCGCTTCGCATCTTCAGTGTGGCGAGACAACGTGTATGCAACACAATTCCATCCGGAGAAGAGCCAGCAGGTCGGCCTCCGTCTCCTCACGAACTTCGTGGAACTGACCACCTGACGGGTTCCGGCGCAATACCATCTGAAATGAACCTGGCAGTCATGCAGCAGCGCCACTCGCGACAACCCCGCCGCCCGGCACTCTTCAGGTCGGTCTGCCGCCTCGCTGTCGCCTGCGTCTGGGCGCTTTCCTGCGTTCAACTCCGCGCCGCTGAACAAACTTTTCAGCCCGAAATCTTTCTGCCCGAAGACACAATCGCTTTTGTCACCACTCCCCAGGCGCCAAAGGCATTTGCCTTCCTTGGCCGCACGCCTTACGGAAGACTCTGGAACGACCCCCTGCTCAAGCCGTTCAGAGACAATTTTTGCAAAAAATTCGATCAGCATTTTCTCAAAACCTTCCGCGAAGAATTCGGCATCGGGGACCATGGCTGGAAAAGTCTCTTTAAAGACTCCGCCACCATTGCTCTGACTCAGGATGGGTGGGATGCAAAATCCACAAATCGGCCCGGTTGGATTGCCATCCTCGATAGTGGCCCCGGAACGACGAACCTCCAGGCGCGGCTTGCAACGATGCGCAATCACTGGCAGCAGAAGACAGGCAAGCCGGCGCGTCATTGCACGATCGCCGGGCATCCATTCTCTGTATTCGAGATTTCCACCAACAGTGCGCTCCACCAGGTGGACATGTTGCTGCCCGTGCAACTCGTGTCCCAGCAACTCATCACGGGTGCACCGACAAACAGCCACGGGGCGCGCAAAGAACTTTTTGTCGGCCAGGTCAACGCCCTCCTGATCGTCGGCACCTCCCAGATCGCTATTGACAAGGTTGTCACGCGCATTTCCGGCCGGGCCTCGCCCGTTCTCGCGGACCAACCCTCTTACAAGGTTTGCCACAATCACATTTTCACCAACGCCGTCTTCCGTATCTGGCTTAATCCAAAACCGCTTTTGGAGGGCTACCGCACCGCCGCACTGAAATCCACCCCCGCCAGCCCCGATGCGCTGGACCCGGCAAATCTCATTCAAAGCAGCGGTCTCACAGCGCTGAAATCAATCGGCTTTGCGGCCATCAATGCTACCAATGGTTGCAGGTTTGAGCTGCTGCTCAACGTCCCGGAAAACGAAAGGCAGGGCCTGCTAAGGCTCTTTGCCGGCAAGCCCGGCGACACCTCCGTGCCCGCATGGGTTCCCGCGAATGCTGTCCGTTTTCAACGCTGGCGCATGGAGGGCTTGAACGCATGGAACACGTTTCAGGAAATGATGTCACAGATCTCTACGCAGTGGACCGGCACCACCGATTTCATCCTGAATACTGCAAATGAAGCCGCCCGCCTGAAGGAACCCGGCTTCGACGTGCGCTCAAACCTTCTCGGAAATCTCGGAGACGATTTCATAAAGTTCAGCAAGGTCCCGCGCCCCGGCGCCGCGAACCAGGAAGCAGGTCCGAGTCTTCTGGCCGTATCTTCCCGGCGCCCCGAACAAGTGGCTGCTGCTCTGCAGCGAATCCTCATATTCCTTTCTGCGGAAGCCGAAAACCCCGTTCAACGGGAGTTCCAGGGCCACAGGATTTACTCGGTGCCCCTGCCCCCGGTCCCCTTGCCGTTCGAGACCCTGCCGTCCGTCCCTCCCGGCCGCACGCTGCACTACACCGCAACAAGCAACTACGTAGCCATCTCTACGGATGCCGGCTTGATCGAAGAGTTTCTCCGTGGACCGGGAACCAACACGGCGGCACTCAAGAATCTGCCGGGATTGCGCGAAGCAGTGACAGTCGTCTCCAGACCCGCGACGAGCCTGTTGCTTTACGAAAACCAGTCCGCTCTGGTTCGTCCCGGATACGAAGCGGAACGCTCCGCAAACACCTCGACCAACCAGCCCAGGTCCCTTGTCCCGGCCGCTCTCGGGTTGGCAAAACCCTCCACAGAACTTCAGCGCTTCTTCGAATTCTCGCTCCTGCCGCCATTCGATCAGGTCTCAAAGCACTTCTCCTTTTTCGTCCGTGCCAGCGAGCCATCCCCACACGGCATCCTTGTCCAATGGTTCATCCCCGATCCTCCGGCAGCCCCGAAATAACCTTCTGCGGCCTTTGCCCCAACCTGGAATCGCAACCTCTGCTCCGCCGATCTCCGCCAAGCGCCAGTTTCGCCCACCCAATTTCATTTCCGTGCAATGGCCGGAGCGCGTTCGAGTTTCTGCGCCCACATCGCTGCGCCAAAACAGGCTGCCGCGTCCGTTCCTTCAACGCCATCACTCGCCCGGCGTATCCGGCCGGGTAATCTGCAGCTTCTCCATCAGCTCGTAAAGTGTCGGCCTGCTGATGCCAAGTTCGTTCGCAACAGCGGTTATTTTGCCGGAATGCTTTCGCAGTCCCTGCAGGATGAGCTTTCGCTCTGCGTTTTCTCTTGCCTCCTTCAGTGTCACAGCTCCCGTCCCTTCCGCCTGTTCGGAAAGTTGCAGATCGCCTGCGCTCAACCGTTTCCCATCCGCCATGATCACCGCACTCCGAACGCGATTCTCAAGTTCACGCACATTGCCCGGCCACCCGTAACTACCAATCGCTCTTATCGCCGTCTTGTCGAAAACCAATCCTGTCTTCCCCGTCTCCGCAGCCGATCGCCTCAGAAACTCATGCGCCAGGAGGGCTGCATCCCCCTCCCTCTCCCGCAACGGCGGCATGGTGATCACCACCACCGCCAATCGAAAATAAAGATCCTCACGGAACTTTCCATCCGCCATGTTCTTCTTCAGATCCGCATTCGTGGCGGCAATCACGCGAGTGTCCACATCCACCGGGTGCCTGCCTCCCACACGCTCGATCCTCTGCTCCTGAAGGAATCGCAAAAGCTTCACCTGCAGCGACAACGGAATCTCCCCGATCTCATCCAGGAAAAGCGTCCCGCCACTGGCGGTCTCGATCCGGCCTTTCCGCTGGGCGTGCGCGCCGGTAAAGGCTCCCTTCTCATGCCCGAACAACTCGCTCTCCAGCAGCGTCTCCGGAATCGCGCTGCAGTTGATGGGAATAAAGGGCCCATCCTTGCGCGAGCTTCGCCGGTGGATTGCCAACGCGGCCCGCTCCTTGCCCGTCCCGCTTTCCCCAAGGACCAGGACCGGGGCGTCCGTCGTGGCAACTTTTCGGATCGAGTTGAAAACGCTCATGATCACCGGACTGCCCCCCAGCATTCCTTCAAAGCTCTCTCCTTCAAGCTGCCGCTGGAGTGTGCGGTACTCTCGCTCCAGTGCCGCAACTTCAAAGGTGCGTTTGAGGATGATTCTCAGCTCCTCAACATCCACCGGCTTCGAAAGAAAGTCGTAAGCTCCGGAGCCAATCGCCTGAAGCGCATTCGCCTTTTCCGACTGCCCGCTGACAATAATCACCTTTGCCTGTGGATCGCGCTGCTTCATTTCCGAGAGCGCCAGCATTCCCTCCTCGGGACAGGCGGGCCGCGGCGGAAGTCCCAGGTCCAGCAGCACCACAGGCGGCTTCTCGGCCTGAAACAGGGTCAGAGCGGCAGCGCCGTCCTCCGCAAGGTGGACTTCATAATCCCCGCTCAGCGCCCATTTGAGCTGGGTGCGGATTTCCTCGTCGTCATCTACGATCAACAGCTTATGTTTCATGCTTTCCAAAATCGGCTCGCCTTACGCGCGGTTCATCGGCAGCAAAACGCGAAAGGAGGTGCCCCTGCCCTCCTCGCTATCAACTTCGATCCTGCCCTTGTGCGCTTCAACAATCATCTTGCAGTGAAACATCCCGATCCCAATACCACGCTTCTTGGTGGTTTGAAACGGCCGGAACAGATTGTGTCGCATGAATTCCTGCGACATTCCGCAGCCGCTGTCGCTCACAGCCAGTACGGCCCATCCGTTGTCCACATGCGTCTCAATCCGCACCTGCCCGCCCGAGGGCATCGCCTCCAGTGAGTTGAGCATCAGGTTTGTCAACACTTTCTTAAACTGGACGGGATCCACACGCACTCTCGGCACGCTGCCCAGAACTTTGACAAACTCCACTCCCGCTGCGCCCTCCTGCTCCTTCAAGGCCTCCAGCACAAGCTCGTTCAAGTCGCATTCCACAGGCACGATCGCAAGCTCCTGCCGAAGCGCATTCAGACGGCTGATGATGTCGTTCACATGTTCCACAGTCCTCGAAATCCCCCGCAGCGCGTCCTCGCGAAAGGCGGGGTCATTGTAATGCACCGGCAGATTCTTCAACATCAGGGAAAGGGTCGAAGCGGTGTTCTTTAAATCGTGAACGAAAAAAGCCGACATCGCCTGGAATGCTTCCAGTTGCTTCGCCTGTGCGAGTTCCTGTGACAGTTTGATGTTCAATAGACTCCCGGCCACATGGCCCGAGAGGGACTTCAGCAAGTCCATGTCCTGAAGGCCGAAAGGCACTCCTCCCACCCTGTCCCCCATGGCCAGTATTCCCAGCAACTCGCCCGAAGCATTGATGGGAACACAGACGCGGTTGCCGCCTTTGTGGAATTGGTCCGGATGGATCCGCCTCAACGCTGCCGCCCACGCCCCAGTGGATTTCTCCATGTCTGCGGGGTCCGGGTGCGCTCCCAAATATGTCATGAGTTCCTTTGCCTCACCAGGCTCAAGCCTCAGCGTTGCTGCTCCTCCCTCCAGCAAAAATGTGGATGCCTCCAGAACGAGATTCGCGCGGCGGCTATCCACCAGCCATATCGAAACCGACAGCGCCTCGAAAATCTCGGATGAAAGCTTCGAAACGGCGGAGCACAGTCCGGACTGATCCACACAGTGCGCCGTAGCCTGGGTCACCTTCTCCCACACCGCCCTGTAATCATGCACAGGCCGTTGAAAATGACGGCTGACAAGCTGCCTCGTGTACAATCGTACCCGGTCGGATAGCAGCACTGTCGCCAGCAGAATCAGGCACACCAACACCACAAACGCCTTCAGTGCAAACGAACTGTCACCCCCAAGCCAGGTAACCACCTTCGCCAAAATGCCCACCGCAAACAGGTAAAGGCCCGCCACCAGGATCGTGAGGGAGTGAGTGATCACCGCCTGCGATGGATATACGGTAACTTCAAAATTACCCGCCCTGAACAGGGAACGCAGGAGTATCAGACAGCTAAGCCCAAGCGCGGCGTCATCCGCTGTCTGCCATGAAATGTCTGTGCCGTGGAAAAGCAGCGCCTGGCTGCTGGTATAAGCCCGGACGACAAACAACACGCCAAGGCCAATCACCATATACTTGATGCGCCAGCGCATCGTGCCCACCGCCGCCCGGAAAGTCCGCTCGAGGTTTAATAGAACGATAACAAAGGACACCAGCAGAATCACCTGCAGCGCCGTGCCCCCAGAGCCCAACCGGATCGCCCAGCCGGCATCGGTGCGCACGATCTCCCTGACAAGATGGTTTCCAAAAACCCCCACGATCACCACAGGCAAAAACGCTCCCGCCAGAAGCATGACGCGCTGCTTCCACAATTGTTCCGTCGCCGCCCCGCGCGCATAAACAAGACTGAATGCGACCCACACCACCGGAATGAACGATTGGGCCGCAAAGGTGCACTTCACCCAGAACAGGGTTTGATCCACCAGCAGCGAGTCGCCGGCCAGCGCACCGCTCATGCTCTCGGCCCCCAGGACCAGCAAGCCGGCGCTAAAAAGGTAATGCGCAATGGACCGCCTTGCCCCAAATGCCACAAGCAGTGCAATCACGGACGCAATCAGTGCGCCGAAAACCCCAATGAAAAAAGCCACACTCACGAATTCTCGCTTTTCATGCCCGGTCGATTCTCCGGCAGCATAAGGGCATCAAAGCACATTCCTCAATAGCAAAGCCTCCACTCCCACCAAACAAAAAAGCGGAGGATTGCTCCCCCGCTTTCTGAAATAAATGACAACTCTTACTACTTCTTGGCGCCGAGGATCGCATCCTTCGCCGCTTTAGCCACGCGGAACTTCACAACGCGCTTCGCAGCGATCTTGATCGTCTCGCCAGTGGCGGGATTCCGGCCCATGCGGGCCTTGCGATTCACCAGGACGAGCTTGCCCAGCCCCGGGATCGTGAAAGTGTTCTTTGCGTTTTTGTAAGCCAGGCTCACAAGAGCTTCGATCGTTTGGGTCGCTTGCTTCTTGGTGATCCCTACCGTCTCCGCCACTTCGGCGGCGATTTGTGATTTGGTCAGTGCTTTTGCCATATGTGGGGTCAATGGGTAGTGTGCTTCCGCTCCGGACGCAAGCAGATTTTCTCAGAATTTTCGTTCATTTTACCCTTCTTTTTCCTAGCTTTTTCTCGTGGAATCGATGCCACTCTGCCTCTCCTGCGGCTTGTGCTGCGACGGAACGCTCTTCGCCGACGTAAAACTCACTTCGGCAGACGCAGCACGCCTCGCACAACCGCCCGGATCCGTCGTCCGCGGCAGAAAATACAGCCTCCGGCTGCCACAGCCCTGTTTTGGCTGGATTCACAGCAAGTGCAACATCTACCACTCCAGACCCGACCATTGCAGAAGGTTCGATTGCGACCTGCTCTCCAGGGTTGAAACGCGCGACATCTCCAGCGATTGCGCCCTCCAGATCATTCAGCAATGTCGCAGCAAAGCCGACCAGGTCCGGGACCTGCTCCGCGCTCTCGGCAATGCCAGCGAGCGCACGCCGCTAACCCAGCGATTCCGGCAAGTGACCCGCACACTCGAAAACGAAAAACCCGATCGCCGCACCCGGGCAACTTATGGAGATCTGTCCGTCGCCATGCACGAACTGCACTGCCTGCTCGCCGATAATATCTACCCCGTCTGAAGTCCCCGCCACCCCCAATCAGCCACCCGCAGCTTGCAACTCCTCCGGCATCGCCGTATCCATACTGCAAATGAGCGGACGCCTCTTCGACGCACACAATCATTTACAGGATGAGCGCCTGGGACCCGACAGGGAAACACTCATCGCCGCCTCAAGGGCCGAAGCGATCTCCGCTATGGTGGTCAATGGATCCTGTGAGGCGGACTGGCCATCTGTCTTCGAGCTTTCCCGGCGCTTCCCCGAGGTCATTCCTTCCTTCGGGTACCATCCCTGGTACGTGCGCGAACGCACACCGGAATGGCAACACCGCCTCAACGAATTCCTCGATCAGGCACCCTCAGCTCTCGGGGAAATCGGACTCGACCGATGGATCAAGCATCCCGATATCGCAGCCCAGGAAGACGCCTTCGTAACTCAACTGCGCATGGCGGCTCATAGGGAAATCCCGGTCAGCATCCATTGCCTCCAGGCATGGGGCCGACTCCACGATCTCCTGAACAACAATCCCAGGCCCGCCTGCGGCTTCGTCTTGCATTCGTTCGGTGGACCCGAGGAAATGGCGCCCGCTCTCGCAAAACTCGGCGCTTATTTCTCGTTGCCGGGTTACTTCGCGCACGAACGCAAAGCGCGGCAAAGAGACACCTTCCGAAAAGTTCCCCTGGACCGGCTCCTGATCGAAACGGATGCCCCGGACCAGAATCTGCCGCCGGATCGGGTGAGGCATCCCTTGCCAAATGGACCTGACGGGAAGCCAATGAATCATCCGGCAAACCTCAGGTCTGTTTACGAATTCGCCTCCGAATTGCTGGACATCCCGCTACAGGAGTTGATCAACTTAATCGAACAGAATTTCCTGAGGCTCTTTGGCAGATTCGTTCGGACGCCGTAATCGTCCGGACGGCGCCACGCCGGTTATACCGCCCCACCCCAGCCAGCACCGCCAGTCCCTGCTATTGCCCGCACGACTCGCGACGCCGCCACAAGCCCGAATGCGCCCGTGACAAAGCTGACCGTCCCATATCCCTTCTTGCGCCCGGCCCGCGCCCCGCCGCCCTTCGCCCCTGCCCCCTCGCCACATTCGCCCTCTTCACTCCCGATCAATGCGCAGGTCTCGCGCGAAAAAACGCATTCTATCCCGAACGGCGCATCGCCTCTCGAAAATCCATGCGCTCGACGCAGTGTGCGCCGCACTTCCTGCAGCAAACCACAGTGCGAGGATGTCGCCAGATCGGCCACTTCGATCTGCGTGGGATCTGTTCTGCCCCCGGCTCCGCCCGTAACCACAACCCGCTTGCCCCGCTCGCGGCAACTGGCGATCAGCAGGGCCTTCGAACTCACGGAGTCAATCGCATCCACTACAAAATCAAAAGTTCCCCCTAAAACCCCTCCCACATTGGTTTCGTTGATGAACGTCTGAACCGGGTGCACCCTGCATTCGGGATTGATCTCGCGAACCCGCTCCGCCATCACCTCCGCCTTTCCACGCCCAAGATTTGCCTCAAGCGCGGGCAACTGCCTGTTCACGTTGCTCATGCACACGTTATCCACATCCACCAGCGTCATTTCCCCAATCCCGCAACGGGCCAGCGCTTCCACAGCCCACGAACCAACCCCTCCCAATCCCACAACGCACACGTGCGCCCGCCGCAGCCGCTGCAGACCGCTCTGCCCGTATAGCCGCGCGACGCCGCCAAACCGTTGCCCGTGCAAATTCATCCCCAAATCTTTAATGAGACCCGGCTCAAAAGCCAAGACCCTAAAGCCCCCTAAAGCCACAGACAAACAGGGGAAAGCGGCAGTCGCTCAACCCCGACGGGCAACGCCATGCGATCGTCGAGCGTCTGCGAATGCCACTTTACATCGGCCCCGCAGCAAACCAACATTGCACGGACTCTTATGAAAAAACGCTCCGCCCCGCTGCTGCCGGTTTCCATGCTGCTCGCCTGCATCACCACAGGTGAACCTGCCCTCGCCGCCACCCATCAGCCAAACATTGTCATCGTTTACGCAGACGATATTGGTTACGGCGATTTTGGCTGTTACGGCGGCACAGGAGCCCCCACACCAAACATTGACCGCCTCGCTGCTTCCGGCCTCCGGCTCACCAGCGCCTACGCGTCATCCGCCACATGCACCCCGTCCCGCTACTCCCTGCTGACGGGCGAATACGCCTTCAGAAAACCGGGCACAGGCATCCTCCCCGGCGACGCCGCCATGATCATCGAACCCGGCAGGGCCACCCTGCCATCCCTGCTCCAAAAAGCCGGCTACCGCACCGCGGCAATCGGCAAATGGCATCTCGGGCTCGGCACAGCAAACCAGAAACTGGACTGGAACGGCGATATCAAACCCAGCCCCCTCGATATCGGGTTCGATTACTCCTTCATCATGGCCGCCACCGGAGACCGCGTCCCATGCGTGTTCGTCGAGAATCGCCGCGTCGTCGGTCTGGACCAGGGCGATCCCATCGAAGTCGATTACGCCAATCCCTTTCCCGGAGAGCCCACAGGCGTCAGCATCCGCGAAACGCTTAAAATGGATTGGAGCCATGGCCACAATATGGCCGTCGTAAATGGCATCGGACGGATCGGCTATATGAAAGGCGGCAAAGCGGCCCTTTGGAAGGATGAAGACATGGCCGATACCTTCACCGCCAGGGCCATCCAGTTCATCGAACGCGAAAAGCAGAAGCCCTTCTTTGTCTATCTTGCCCTCCACGACGTCCACGTCCCCAGGATCCCTCACCCGCGCTTCATCGGCAAAAGCAGCATGGGGCCAAGGGGCGATGCGCTTGTCCAATTCGATGCCTGCATCGGCGCTGTCCGATCAAAGCTCGACGCCTTGAATCTCCTCGATAACACTCTCCTCATCATCACCAGCGACAATGGCCCTGTCCTGGACGACGGCTACAAGGATTTCGCAAACGAGAAGCTCGGCTCACACAAGCCCGCAGGCCCGTTCCGGGGTGGCAAATACAGCCTCCTCGAAGCCGGCACCCGCATGCCCTGCATCGTCCATTGGCCCGCGCGCGTCAAACCCGGCGTCAGCCACGCAATGATCTCACAAGTGGACTTCCCGATCTCCCTGGCAGCCATCGCCGGATTGAAAACCAGGCCCTCAACAATGCCAGACAGCCAGGACCAATCCAATGCGCTCCTCGGCCGCGACTCGAAAGGACGTGACCACGTGCTGCAACACGCCAGCGGACGCGTTGCTCTCCGGCGCGGCGATTGGAAATTCATCCCCCCGGGCCGCATCCAGGAACAACTCGGCCCCTGGAGCCGGTTCGAAATTCCCGAACCCGGCTGGCTGTTCAACCTGGCAAAAGACCCGGGTGAGACAACCAATGTCGCCGCAGAAAACCCGGATGTCCTGAAATCCATGCGCACTCAGCTTGACGCCCTGGACGGCAACAACATCGCGCCCGGAAAGGCCCGGAAGAAGAAATCATGACGATCTGAACAGCAACGCCGCCGCCCGGGTGAATCCAGCCCATCCGGGTCCAGGCAATGCATCAGGCATTCGCACCATGGTATGACTGCTGATCTCATTCGCCGTTGGCTGCCCGTGCTGCTCTGCTTCCTTGTTCCTGCACTCGCGCGCGCCAATCCATTCATTCTAAACCCTTCGTCGGCCCTCGCTTTCGCAGTCGTCGCCTTCATGGCTCTGATCGTTGAAGCTGGCATCGTCTCCTCCCTGCTGGCATTCGCGGGCCTCAATCCGCTGAAACTTTTCCTCTCCTTCTGGGTGATCAACACAGCCGTTTTTCTATTTCTATTCTGGCCGTTGCAAAGCCGCCTGCCCCTCCCCGCCCTGGAAGCCGCTGTGGTGCTCGCAGATGCCTGCGGCATCATGCTCCTGGCGCAAGTGCCCGCCTTTCAGGGAGAAACCTATTCCAGACTTCGCTGGCCGGTTGCGGGCATCATAGCCCTCCTCGGAAACGCCTCCTCATTCTTTATCGGTATCATGGCCAGCGGAGAACCGTGGAAAGTCCACGACACGGGCGAGTAACTCAATCAGTGGCGGAAGGGGTGGGATTCGAACCCACGGATGGATTACTCCATCGCCTGATTTCGAGTCAGGTGCCTTTAACCACTCAGCCACCCTTCCACTCGTTTATTCACAACAACTTACATCTTACATGATGCCCCAGGCGAATCGTATTTTGCCCGAATTCATGCCGGCGGCAAGCTGATTCGCCCGGACAACCGGAAAACCAAGGCATTGTCAAAGAAGTCAGCGGCGCATAGCGCGACAGGGTCTTCTGCGCAAAAAAGCTGCTCGATTTTCTGGAGGCACCAGCGCGGCTGACACCTGCCGGGAAGTTTTAATATCAAAGTATCCATCCTCGAAGAGGGGGAAAGGTCCAGAGGACCGCAAACGTTTGAGAGCTAAGGGCTCTCTGGAACCACCTCTTAAACACATTCCTACGGTCCAGCAGACCGGCACAAGAGCGCAAATTGCCGGTCCTGACGGACGCGAGCCGAACTCACAGTCTCCGTCGCGTGGATTGCACTCAGATTATAGACGAGAACCCGCGAGCACTTACCACATCTCCTCTCGAAGGCCCGAGCACCTTCAAACTCAGACCGATAATCAATGCTCCAAATTTGAATATTACAAAAACATCGACCGACACCTTTTCGCCCACAGCTCATCCGGGCAGTTCCCAGACCGCAACTATCTTGCCTTTTTCAGGCGATAGAATTTCCGAGGATCTGTGGTCCAGTCGGTGACCGCTTTTTGATTCCCGATAACAACAGCCGGGTAGGGAAATGGCTGCCAATCGCTCGGGCCGAAGATGTTGGTTGTGCTTTCGAGGTTAAATCCGGCGCCGACTCCCGCAAACCAGGAGATCTGGTTGTAGCCCTGCATGGGGGTGATCTTCAAAAACGGAGGAGTTTGGTTCAGCGTGATCGCTACGTATCCGTTGTTCATGCACGCGAAAGCAGCATCCGGCAGCCCATTCTTGTCAAAATCGTCGGCGGCAATTGTCCCCTGAAGGTTTGCGCCGGAAGCGACCGGCATGATTGACCCAACCGTGAAGAAGCCGTCGCCATGGCCCGCCAGTACACAAGCGGCCGTCGCGCCGCGAACGAAAAGATCCGTGTTTTCATCGCCGTTGAAATCTCCTGTCGCGAGGCTGGTGGCCTGAAAGCCCAGCTTGAAATCATTCGCTGCACCGAAACTTCCATTCCCCGGATTGAGTCGAATCGTAACGGTCTGGACCGTGTAGTTCAGAATCGCGAGATCCAACCCTCCGTTGGCGTCGAAGTCCGCCAGTTTGAGCGCAGGATGGTTCTCTCTGGTAGTGGAGTCATAATAACGTGAGATGCCTAGCACGCCGCTGCCATTATTTGTGAGCACGCAGACGCTGTTTGAATTGGCCCCATATGCACTTTGTAGAGACACTGCCGCATCCAGTCTTCCGTCACCGTCCAGGTCGCCAAGGGCGATATCGGATGGTGTGGTAGGAAGCGAACGGTTGGTTGGCGCGCCGAAAAACCCGTTGCCCAGGCCAAGCCCGGTCGTGACGCCTCGCCCGATGGGGTTACCCGTGTTCGCGACAGCTAGGTCCGCCTTGCCATCCCCATTCAAATCGCCAACAGCCACAGCGGCAGAATAAACCGAAAAATTGTGGTCCCCTTGCATGTTCGTCAGGAGTGTCAGATTTCCGGTTCCGTCTCCCAGCATGATGCGTGTGCTATACCAGTCAGTTTCGACGAGGTCCAAGTGACCGTCCTTGTTGAAATCGCCGGTTGCGAGCGCGCCATTGCCAAACATACTTACCGGGTATTGGGAGGGTGTGCCGAACGCTCCCCTGCCCGTGCCCAGAAGCAAACTAAAGCCGTTGCCTCCGCTTAGTGCAAGGTCCGGATTGGTGTCGTTGTTGAAATCACCAGAGACAACCACCGCCGGATTGCCACCCGCCGGAAAGTTCGTAGGGGATCCGAACCGCGCAGGCACGACAGCCAGCGCGACTGGCGCGCAAGCGATCAGTGTCAGGAGAAGCAACCTGGTCACACAATGCGCCAAACCGATTTGGGTCAATCGATCATAATGTCGCGTTCGCATGCGCCAATTGAAAACACTTATTCTGTGCCGCGTCAATCTGCGCCTTCAAAGGTGTCAACCAGTGTTATTGTGATGTGTCCGGAATTGACGCACGATGGGCTCGGGAATTCCGTTGACTCATTGCTTATGTTTCGAGATCCCGGGCCACCACACATTCACAAAGGTCCAGCGGATCGGCAGGGACGAAAGGTCCCCGATGATTCCTTCTGTCCTGTGGGTAGCTCGCAAGATCCAAAGATACTCTTTGTCTTTCAGGTCCACGGCGTTTTCACCCAGGCCCCCGCGTCTGCCACAACCCGCCCCCACCCGA
>CAYNZC010000004.1:69682-82425 GCA_964401575.1 uncultured Verrucomicrobiota bacterium | reverse complement strand
CGGATACCCGGGCCTGCAGCCCGGGCTATCACATTGCGGGCCTTTGGCCCTCAAGTCTCCTGAGGGCTTCGCCTCATTGCGGGTCTTGAGCCCTATTCTTTGTTTTTCGGATTTGCGGCGGAAAAATGTGAACGCCCGTGCCACAGCGCAAACATGCCCGGCGACAATACCCGCACCGATTGCTTCACCGCCGCAAAGCCGAAAAACAAAGGTGGGGGTGGGGGCAAGGTTTTCTACCAACAGTACTAAACCGGAGGGATGCCTGTTGTTACGTTGCCATTGATGGGCGAGTCCGTGCCGAGGTTTGTCCACGTCGGCGTTATGAATTTCCGAGGTGGTGTTGAGTGACTTCGGTGACCCCGGTGAGATAGGCGGTACCATCGTACGGCAAATGGGATATTTGGGACGATGTGAAAATCGTCCCTGCCAAAGATGGGGGTGAGGCCACCCCCACTCCTGGGATCGGGGCGGGAATGGCCTCATTCCCGTTCACACATCAGCACAGCACGAGTGATCACACCCGCCCCCACGTCAAGCGGGGGTGGGGCCACCCCCGCTCCTGTTGCGGCCCGGCGCCTGGCGGCGACATGCCTGAGATTGCATTAGGCGGCACAGGCGCATAGCATTGGCTCACTGGTGGAGACATCCACCCCAATGGCAAATTATAAGGTCAACTTTGAAGTCTTTGAAGGTCCGCTTGATCTGCTCCTGTACCTGATCAAGAAGGAGGAGGTGGATATTTACCAGGTCAACCTGACCCGGCTGGCGACGCAGTTTATCGAGTATATCGAGACCATGCGGTTGCTGGACCTCGAGATTGCGGGCGAATTTCTCGTCATGGCCGCGACGCTGATGCACATCAAGAGCCGCGAGCTGCTGCCGGTGGATCAGCAGGTGCAGGCCGATCCCGAGGAGGACGAGGAAGATCCGCGGTGGGAACTGATCCGGCAACTGGTCGAGTACAAGAAATTCAAGGATGCGGCTGCCCAGCTCGCGGAGCTTGAAGTGGCGCAGGAGAACGTTTTTCCGCGGCTGCCGCCCGCGCTTGAATTTGAGCAGGAGGTCCCCGCCGGGGCGGAGGCCTCGATTTTCGACCTTGTCAACGCGGTGAATCACGTGCTGAAACGCTTTACGGAGCGCGCCGGAGCGGACCGGGAGATTTACGAGGACAAGTACAGCGTCAGCGAAAAGATTGAACTGGTGCGAAACCTGATCCGGCAGAAGGGCCGGCTGAAGTTTTCGGAGCTTTTCGAGAATGCCGCCTCGCGCCACGAGGTGATTGCGACGTTCCTGGCCTTGCTGGAATTGATTCGCCTCAAGCAACTGACCGCCGCCCAGCCCGAGCCGTTCGGCGAAATCGAACTCTGCGGCGCGGAAGCGCCTGCCCAGGCGGAGCCCGTGCCGGTTCCCGAAACGGAGGCAGGGACACCCGACAGCGACAAAATGGATTAAGACAACGACATGGAACTGAAGTTTATCCTCGAAGCGATCCTGTTTTCAGCGCAAAAGCCGCTGAGTTTGAAAGAACTTCGCGATGTCTTCGCCGGCGCCGCGGAACATGCGGAACAGGACGAAACGCCGCGGCAGCTCAGGAAGGTGAAGGAGGACCAGCTCTCGGCCGCGCTGGAGGAACTCGCCCGCGAGCACGAGGCGGCGGGCCGCAGTTTTCGCCTCGCGTGTGTTGCGGGCGCGTGGCAGTTCGTGACGCAGCCGGATTACGCGCCCTGGCTCAAGGCACTGGTGGGCCACAAGGCGCGCCCGCCCAAGCTCTCGCAGCCGGCGCTGGAGACGGTGGCCATCGTGGCTTACCGGCAGCCGGTGACGCGATCTGAAATCGAGCAGGTGCGCGGTGTGGCGGTGGACGGCGTGATGCAGACGCTGCTCGAACGCGGGCTGGTCGAGCAGGTGGGCCGCGCCGAAGTGATTGGCCGGCCGATGATGTATGGCACAACACCCGCTTTTCTTGAGTACTTCGGCCTGGCGCGCATCGAGGATCTGCCCGCAGCCGACGAACTGAGGCGGATTCCCGTTCAGAAACCCGAATCCCTGGCGACAGCCGAGCCCGGCCTGGCCACGGCGCCTCCCGAGCAACTGACCCTGGATGCGGTGGAATCCGGAAATGCCCGGGCTGAAACCGGCCCGGCCCCGCGCGACCCGGCGCCGGCCACAGGGGAACCCGAAACGCCCGGCGAGCCCCTGCCGGGGACCTAACAAGGACACCATGAACCTCAGCGTGCATCGAAAAGCCATTGACGAACTGGATGAGCAACTTGTGCGCCTGCTCAACGAGCGCACCCGCCATGTGCTTGCTATCGGCGAGATCAAGCGAAAGTCTGGCGGCGAAGTTTATGCCCCGCACCGGGAGCGAGCGGTGCTCAACCGCATTTCGAAGCTCAACACCGGTCCGATGCGCAACGAGGCGCTGCATGCGATTTACCGCGAGGTGATGTCGAGCGCGCTGGCGCTCGAGAAATCCATGCAGGTGGCCTATTTGGGACCCGAAGCCACATTTACGCACCAGGCCGCGATTCGAAGATTCGGATCGAGCCTCCGGTACTCGTCGCAAAAAACGATTTCGGACGTGTTCATGGAAGTGAGCAAATGCCGCGCGGAATACGGTGTGGTGCCGGTGGAAAACTCGACCGAGGGCGTGGTGACGCACACGCTGGACATGTTCATGGACAGCGACCTGAAGGTCGTCGCCCAAATCGTGCTGCCCGTGCAGCACTGCCTCGTGAGCAACTCGCCGCGCAGCGAGATCCGCAAGCTTTTCGCCCACCCGCAATCGCTGGGGCAATGCCGCATCTGGGTGCATACGAACCTGTCGCGGGTGGAGGTCATCGAGACCTCGTCCAACGCCCGTTCCGCGGAGTTTGCCGCCGCCGAGCCCGGCACCGCCGCCATTGCGGGCATTCTCGCAGCGGAGAAATACGGGCTGAGCGTCCTGGAGTATGACATCCAGGACAACGCCGCCAACGCCACTCGCTTCCTGGTGCTCGGGCGCACCTCACCTCCCGCAACAGGCAAGGACCGCACCAGCATCATGGTCAGTGTCACGGACAAGGTTGGCGCGCTCCACAACGCGATTGCCGCCTTCCGCAGGCACCGCATCAACATGACGAAGATCGAGTCCCGCCCGAGCAAGCGGAAGGCGTGGGAATACTACTTCTTCATTGATTTTGACGGCCATGCCGATGACCCAAGGTCAAAGAAAACCCTGGCCGACCTCAAAGAGCACTGCAACCTTGTGAAAGTTCTCGGCTCTTACCCGAACGCGGAGTAAAAAAGGAAATCATCTGGCACGACGATCCGACCCGGAATTGCAATTAATAAGGCGTTCGGTTACTCCGCCGTGACCAGCACCTGCTCGAATTGCAAATAGCGCTGTCCGGGTTCAAGAATCGTGGCTCTGGCCAATCTTTGTGCTGGTTGTACTCGTTCATTCGAAGGTCGGTATATCCATATACTCGCAACGCTTTCCACAACTTTCCGAGGGTCACCCCCCCACTGCACATTGAATCGAGGTCCGTGCGGCATGCCGCGGCCGGTTTCAAATCTGTGTTGTGGACGATATCAAACGACAACTCCACAAAAACCCGCCAGTTTGGTCGGATGAAGAGCAGCTACCCTGGTATCGCCGCCCTGCTGGCGCTAATGTCGGCGCCGCTGGCGCATTCCGCAGTCCCGACCCCGGCTGAACTGGCCGACGCGGACGCATGGGCGCGTGCGAAATTCGAGGGAGTTTCGAGCGCCAAGGCGCCCGAGGCGGGGTTGTTTGTCGTGGCGAATCACGCCGCAGTGCAGTTGAACGGCCGGTTCGACAAGCCGCTTCGAGTGGGCGGGAGCCTCTACAGCCGCGGTTTGTATTGTCATGCGCCGAGCAAGCTGATCGTGCGGTTGCCCGGCCCCGGGCAGGTTTTTACCAGCACGGCGGGCATCGACTCGAACGAACAAACCGCTGGCGGGCAGGGGTCGGTTGTTTTCTCGGTGGGTGTTGCCGGCAAGAGCGTTTTCAAAACGGAGATGATGCGGGAAGGGACGCCCGGCGCCGGGGTCCGGGTCGGCCTGGAGGGCGCCCGGGAATTGGTGCTTGAGGTGAGCGACGGGGGCAACGGGATAGCCTGTGACCAGGCGGATTGGGCTGACGCGAAAGTTGTGCTGGCCGATGGACAGACAGTGTGGCTGGGTGATTTGCCGATCTACAGCGCCGAGTCTCAGCCCGTCAGCGTTGAACCGTTCTTTTCGTTCACCTACGGCGGCAAACCGTCGGCGGAGCTTCTGAAGAACTGGAACCTGGAGAGAAGCAGCCGAACACTGGATGACCAGCGCAAGGAGCGCACATTGACCTACACCGATCCGAAGACCGGCCTGATCGTGCATTGCATCGGCGTGCAGTACAACGATTTTCCGACTGTGGAATGGACGCTTTACTTTAAGAACGCAGGGACCGCCGACACGCCGATTCTGGCGGACATCCAGGCGATAGACAGCAGGTTCGTCCCATGCGCCAGCGGCGATTTCACACTACACTACACGAAGGGGGACAGTTGCACGCCCGACAGTTTCGAACCGCTGACCGAAACGCTGGGGCCGGCAGCCTCGAAGCAACTGGCTCCGGCGGGCGGGCGCCCCACCAGCGGCAGCAATCCCTACTGGAACTTCCACAACCCGGGCAACGGGCTGATCGTCGTGATGGGCTGGCCGGGCCAGTGGGCCGCGCGTTTTGATCGCGACGACACGCCGGCGCTGCGCATTCGCGCCGGGCAGCAGTTGACCCATTTCACACTTCACCCGGCCGAGGAGGTCCGATCGCCGCTGGTGGTCGTGCAGTTTTATCGCGGCGACTGGCTGCGCGGCCAGAACCTATGGCGGCGTTGGATGATCGCCCATAACATGCCACGGCCCGGGGGCAGGCCGCCGCCGATCCTGCATGCGGGATGCAGCTCGCATCAGTTCGCCGAGATGTGCAACGCGACGACCCGGGATCAGATCCAGTTTATTGATCGGTACATCGAAGAGGATCTGAAGCCGGATTATTGGTGGATGGACGCCGGGTGGTATCCGTGCGATGGGTTTGGGTGGTGGAAGACGGGCACGTGGGAAGTGGATACCCGGCGCTTTCCGAACGGCCTGCGCGAAGTGAGCGATTATGCCCACTCGAAGAACCTCAGGACCATTGTCTGGTTCGAGCCGGAGCGAGTGCATGCCGGCACGTGGCTGACCGAGCAGCATCCGGAATGGGTGATTGGCGGCACCAACGGCGGGCTGCTGAACCTTGGCAACCCTGACGCCTGGAATTGGCTCACCGCGCACGTTAACGGTTTGATTGACGCCCAGGGAATCGACCTGTACCGCCAGGACTTCAATTTCGACCCGCTCAACTCGTGGCGCAGCACCGATACCCCGGACCGCCAGGGCATCACCGAAATCAAGCACCTGACCGGCTACCTCGCTTATTGGGATGAGTTGCGCAAGCGTCATCCCGGGATGCTGATTGACTCGTGCGCCAGCGGCGGACGGCGAAACGATATCGAGACCCTGCGTCGCGCGGTGCCGCTCTACCGCACCGATTACATCCTTCAACCCACGGCCTGCCAAGGCCATACCTACGGCATGGCACTCTGGATTCCCTACTTCGGCACCGGCGAGAGGGCGTCTGATCTCTACGCGCTTCGCAGCGCGATGTGTCCAAGCCTCATCACCCTGTTCGACGTCCGGCGCAAGGACCTGAGTTACGATCTCGTGCGGCGCGCCCTGAGCCAATGGCGGCAATTCGCCCCGTACTACATGGGCGACTACTACCCCCTGACCTCTTACAGCCTCGACAACGGCAGTTGGATGGCATGGCAGTTCAACTGCCCCGACACGGGCGAAGGGGTCGTCCAGGCATTCCGCCGTCCCGAAAGTCCTTACACGTCCGTCGAGCTGAGGCTGAAGGGGCTGGAGCCCGAGGCCGTTTACACGGTGAGCGACCTTGACCTTTCGACAACCCATCGAGCCGCCGGAAGCCGACTGATGCAAGAGGGCCTGGCGGTTGCGATCAAGGACCAGCCCGGTTCGGCGGTCTTCCTTTATAAGAAAAAACCCTGACAAGCCACTGTGAACAAATCAACGGTTCGCTTTGACCTTCGATGAGAACCGTGTTCATTGGCTGACCCACGCCAACCTCAGGCACTTTGGACCGGGGACGGGCCGCGCCTCGCAACGGCCTTTTGCTGATGGATTCGCTGCCATGCAGCTCCGTTTCCACAGCCTGGAGTCCGCGTTTCAACCGCCCCGCCACGGAACGGCCTGCGGCCGCGCCGCAAGATCTTGTGTGTTGCCTTGCGAAAAAATGTTACCCGCAGAACGCTGGTTTTGAGACATGCCCCCTGCCATGCTATTCCCTTGACGCTGTGCGGCACAGTGGCAATCTGTCACAAGCATTCAGAACTTTTTAAACAATGAGCAACACCTCAAAAAAACGGTCTGAGGATTTTCTCAGCATCTGCGAGCAATTCAAACTAGGCGCTCTGGTTACCGAGTCCTCCCACCCTGTCACTTCAAACCTGAGCGAAGCCGCCAAAAAGGACGTGCCGTCCGCCCTCCGGCTTCTCTTCGATGTGGATGACGACGTGCGCGCCACCTACACGGCGTTTGTCGAGTCCGGTCGCGCCGGGCGGATCAAAGAGGAACTGCTCACCGCGCTCAGGGCGGGCGGGAAAGTGTTTTTCACCGGTTGCGGCTCGACGGGGCGGCTAAGCATTCAACTGGTGTCCATCTGGCGCGATTTCTGGCAGCAGCAGAAAGCCCGCGGGCTCAAGAGCTCTCCGGCGGCGGAGGATTGGGAGAACCGCGCATTTGCGGTGATGGCGGGGGGAGACTTTGCGCTGATCAAGGCGGTGGAAGGTTTCGAGGATTTCACCGAGTTTGGCAAGAAGCAGATTGGCGACCTGGGCGTGGCGAAGGGGGACGTGGTGTTTGCCATTACGGAGGGAGGCGAAACATCGTTTGTCATCGGCACCGCTTGGAAAGGGCACGAAGTGGGAGCGAAGGTTTATTTCGTTTATAACAACCCCGACGATATCCTTTGCGAGCACGTTCAACGCAGCCGCGAGGTCATCCAGGAACCGGGGATCGAGAAGATCAACCTCACCACCGGGCCGATGGCCATCACCGGCTCGACCCGCATGCAGGCCACCACCATCCAACTGGCGGTCATCTCGACCGTGCTGGAGATGGTATTGCGCGACCTCATGTGCGAGCTCGAACCCGGCGGTCCCTGCGCCCTGCCCTCGAAGGACGTTCCCTCGCAATTCCTGACCCAGTTCACGGCAGCGCATAACGCCGTTAAAGCACCCGCTTTTCTCGACCAACTCGCCGGCATCGTCACCCTCGAGGAGACTGTGTATCGCGCCTCGCGCAAGAACAACTACTTTGCCAACCGTTTCGGGATTGATGTGCTGACCGACACCACTGAGCGCTCGCCGACATTCTGCACGCCGCCGTTTCGCAAAGCGGACGACACCTCGGCGACGGAATCGTGGGCGTTCCTTTACGTCCCCTACGCGGAAACCCCGAAGGCATGGGAACACATCATCAAGCGCACGCCCAAGTGTGTTGAGTGGTCCGAGCAGGAAGTCCGCGGCCTGGTCAGCGAGGACAAAGCGCAGCGCACGTATGAAATCGTCCAAAAAATCAGCTACCGGGAGCTGATGCGTTTCAAGGTTGGCATGGACGGCCTGAAATACCGGCCGGTCGGCAAAGGGGACAGCTCGGTGGCGATTGTTTCCGAACGCGAAAAGGAGCTGCTAACGCAGCCAAACGGTTTCTTCAGGACGCAACTTGACCAGGCCAGGAGCGCCGGGGCTAAAATCGGGATTCTCTACTACGGCCGCGAAGAGTCCTTCGCCGAAATCAAATCCTTCGTCGCCTCCTGGGCGCCGGACGCCGTGCTCGTGCTTGCGCCGGTGCCGGAGACGGGTTTCCTGATTGACGGCGTGACGCGCGTGACCGTGAAGATCGTCCTCAACACGCTTTCGACCTGCACGATGGTCCGCCTCGGGCGGGTCATGGGCAACTACATGATCTGGGTGGTGCCGAGCAACCTGAAGCTGATAGATCGCTCGACGCGCTACATCCAGCGCCTGACGCAGATGGAATACAAAGAGGCAAACAGCCTGCTGTTCGAGGTTATCGAGTATGTTGAGCCGCGCATGAAGGCCGACCAGGCTTACCCGCCGGTGGTCGGCGTATCCGTCATGCGCCGGCGCCACGGGCTCGACAACGAGCAGGCCGAAAAGAAGCTCATGACTGAAATGGGGATCTGAAATGACGGATATCAACATTGCTGTCGTTCCTGTGGCCGGGTTGGGCACGCGCCTGCTGCCTGCCACAAAATCCCAGCCCAAGGAAATGCTGCCGGTCGGGCGCAAGCCGGTGGTGCAATACGTCATTGAGGAGCTCACCCGGATGCAGATGAAGCGCGTGCTCTTCATCACGGGCCCGGGAAAAACCTCCATCGAAAACCATTTTGACCTGAACGAGGAACTGATCGAGGAATTGCGGGAGAGCGGCAAGGAGGAATTGCTGGAGGAACTCGAGTATGAGCGGGCGCCGTTGCAGTATTTCTACACGCGGCAGCGCGAGCTGCTCGGCCTGGGCCACGCGATACAATGCTCGGAGCCCTTTGTCGGGAACCAGCCATTCGTGACCGCCCTGGGCGATTCCATCATTGGGATGCACGCGAAAAGCGACATCGTTCGGCGCATGGTTGAATGCTTCCTCTCGAAACGGGCCGGCGCGGTGATTGCGTTCGAGCGTGTGCCTCTTGAGGAGGTTCACCGTTACGGCATCGCAAAACCGAAGGAGGAATCGGACATTTTCGAAATTGCGGACCTCGTGGAGAAGCCCTCGAGGGCCGAGGCTCCGAGCAACCTGGCCATCGCGGCCCGGTACGTTTTCGCCCCGGAGATCTTCAAGGCGATCCAACACACCAAGCCCGGTAAAGGGGGAGAGATACAGATCACGGACGCCATTCGCCTCCTGATCCGGGAGGGCATGAAGGTCTATGGCGTGTGTCTCCGCCAGGACGAGCGCCGCTACGACATCGGCAATTTCCAGGCTTACTTCCGCGCGTTCGTGGAATTTGCCCTTGAGGACGAGAAGCAGGGCAACGCGCTTCGTGAACATTTGAAAAAGCTGCTTGATCATCATCCGTAAAACTGCCTGCTCGAGAGCCGCGCTGCTCGGGAATCCGTCCGACGGTTACAACGGGCGGACCATCTCCGTCAGCGTTGCAAATTTTTGCGCCAAAGTGGTTCTTTATGAATGGGACTCGCTCGACATCGTCCCATCGCAGAACGACCGGGCGCGGTTCCGCTCGATCCAGGACCTGGCAAAGGATGTGGAACTGCACGGGTATTACGGCGGCATCCGTCTCATCAAGGCGGCCATCAAGCGTTTCGTCGAGTATTGCGAAGCCAAGAACATCGCGCTGCACGACCGTAATTTTTCGATTCGCTACGAGACGAACATTCCGCAACAGGTCGGCATGGCCGGCTCGAGCGCGATCATCGTGGCTACCATGCGGGCGCTCATGGCGTTTTACGGCGTGGAGATCCCGCTGATTGCCCAGCCATCGTTCGCCTTGTCCGTGGAGAAGGAGAAGCTCGGGATCATGGCCGGGTTGCAGGATCGCGTTGCGCAGGCGTACGAGGGGGTGGTGTTCATGGATTTTGATCCCGCGCACGAACGGTTGGTGGATGGTTTGAAGTGCTACCACTACGAGCGTCTCTCGCCGGACCTGCTCCCGCCGCTCTACGTCGCCTTCCACAACTCGCTCAGCGAGCCGACCGAAGTGTTCCACAACGACATTCGCGGCCGGTACAATCGAGGCGAAAAACAGGTCGTGGACGCCATGAAAGAACTGGCCGAGCTGACGATGGCCGGGCGGGAGAGCCTGCTGCGGCGCGATTACAAAACTTTCAGCCGCCTCATGGACGCCAACTTCGATGTGCGTCACAGGATTTACAACCTGCCGCCCTGGCAGGTGCGAATGGTGCAGGTGGCAAGGGATTCCGGCGCGACCGCGAACTTTGCCGGGTCCGGCGGCGCCACCATTGGCACCTACGAAGGCGAGGCGATGTTTCAGAAACTCGTTGAGCGCATGTCGGCCATTGGCTCTCGCGTGGTCAAACCCGAGATTTCGCAACCGCGCTGAGCGCAGCCGCGTATCGGGTGTGGGCTCGACGCCCGCAGGCGCCCGGATCTTGCAGCAACTGATGTCGTGATTGTGCCTCAAAAGATACCTGATGACACATCCACGTTGGACGTTCTTTCAAAAGGACGATTCGCACCCGCCTCTTATTGATTGTTTTGGATGTAACATGTTCCGTCTTTCGGGTAATCTCGTTGTACAGACTTGAGCGATGCCACCTCCAGCGGACCAGGCAGCGATGCGCGGTTTCCCGCGACGCGGTGGTCTGTTGTGCTCGCAGCCAGAGGGCACTCGGACGCTGCGTTGGAGGAGATTTGCGGGCTTTATTGGAAACCGCTCTACGCCTACGTCCGCAACCGCGGTTTTCCTTCTCACGACGCGCAGGACCTCACCCAGGAATTCTTCCGCCTGCTGCTTGAAAAACACTGGCTCGACGCGGCGAACCAGGAGCGAGGCCGATTGCGCAGCTTCCTTTTGGCCGCGATGAAGCGATTCATGATGAATGAGTGGCGCCGCGCGGGCGCTCAAAAGAGAGGCGGCGGCAAGGTTTGCTGCCGGATCGACACCCACATGGCGGAGAGCCTGTGCGCGGCGGATCCCCGGCAGCTCGCGTGCGACGAGGTGTTCGATCGGGAGTGGGCCGTGACGTTGTTGGACCTGACGCTCTCGCGGCTGAAAGATGAATTTGCATCCGCGGGCAGGGCTGACGACTTCGAGGTAATGAAAAATTGCCTGACGGTGTCGCACGAGATCCTGGACTACAGGAACATTGCACTGCGCTGCGGCCTTTCGGAGAGCGCGGCGCGGGTGGCGGTGCATCGGCTGCGAAAGCGGTTTCGTGAGACTTACCGGGAGGAGATCCGGCAAACACTTCCGCCCGGCGCAGATCTGAGGGAGGAGATGAGGTATCTGGCGACGGCTCTCGCACGGCAGGGCTCATTGATTCCAGAATAAAGGGTCAAAATGTGTAACATCCTCCTCGAAACAGTTAAGCAAACGGCATGAGCGATAACGCATCGGTCTGTCCACAATGCAAAAAGCCGCTTTCGCCGGATTCGCCGGCCGGCCTTTGTCCCGGCTGCCTGATGGCCATGAACATGGCGACCCAGACGATCGAGGAGGAAGACGCTGGAATCCCGAAGCCGCCGCCGCCCCGGCTGGAGGACATCGCCCGATTCTTTCCCAACTTTCAACTGTTGGAATGTCTCGGCAGAGGCGGCATGGGGGTCGTTTACAAGGCCCTTCAGAAGTCGCTCAATCGCGTGGTCGCCTTGAAAATCCTTGCGCCGGAGCGAAAGCAGGATGAGGCATTTGCGAAGAGATTCGTGCTGGAGGCGGAAACGCTTGCGAAACTCTCGCACCCAAACATTGTGACCATTCACGATTTCGGCCAGGCCGAGGACATGTTTTACCTGGTCATGGAGTTTGTGGACGGAGTCACGCTGCGGCAACTCCTTAAGGCGGGCAGGGTTGCGCCCAGGGAGGCGCTGGCGATCGTTCCTCAAATCTGCGATGCGCTGCAGTACGCGCATGACCAGGGCATCGTGCACAGGGATATCAAGCCTGAAAACATCATCCTGGACCGGCGCGGTCGCGTGAAGGTTGCGGATTTCGGCATTGCGAAGATTCTCGGAGAAGCCCCCGGGGCAGGACAGAGCTCCGAGGCGAGTTCCGCCACCATGACAGAGGCCGGCAAGGTGGTTGGCACTCCCAATTACATGGCGCCGGAACAGATCAATGATCCCGGATCCGTGGACCACAGGGCGGACATTTACGCCCTCGGTGTCGTCTTTTACCAAATGCTCACCGGCGAGCTGCCGGGCAAGCGCATCGAACCGCCTTCGAAGGTGGTGCATGTCGATGTGCGACTCGACGAAGTGGTGCTGCGCGCCCTGGAAAGAGATCCCGAGCGAAGATACAGCCAGGCGAGCGTTTTCAAGACGAATGTTGAAACCATCGCCGCAACCCCGCAGGCAGATGAGCCCGGTCCAGCGGTCCCGATTCCGCCGGTGGCCACCCTCCAGAAAAAAGCGCCCTACATGTCGCGCACCGCGATTTTCGGAGCGTTGTGTTTACTGGCGCCGATCTCGTTCGCGACCCTCGCGACGGTGGTTCTGGCGCTCAACGGCAATGGGCGGTTCGATTTGATGATGGGGCGCAAACTTCTGATATTCGGAGTGTTGCCCTTCATGCCCGCTTTGTTCCTGCAATGCATTCTGGGGTGGATCGCCGTGGCGCAGATCCAGAAGTCGGAGGGCCGGATTTACGGCATGGGCCTTGCCCTTTTCGACGGTTTGCTCCTGCCGCTGCTGGTGCTGAACGCCTTCATCATCGCCGCAGGCGGAGCTTTCAGACTGAGCGTTGCGGAAGGGATACTGATCGCTATTGTGATTGACGCCTTGCTGCTCTTTTGGATCGTCCGGCATTTTCGCGGATCGGGCGTACCCGGCAGCGCATTAAAGCTCGGATTCGCAGCCGTTGTCGCCGTCATCCTGACACTCGCGACGATCTTCTTCGTCCTCGCCCCCGCCCTGGCCCGGAAGTC
>CAYNZC010000004.1:3796-69582 GCA_964401575.1 uncultured Verrucomicrobiota bacterium | reverse complement strand
GCATCCGGCACACAGCTCGCCTTTACAGCCTTAAACGAGCGGGTAGTCCGCGACCTGATTGATCTTGATACGGGCACACTGATGCCCCTGCCCATTCCCATGGCGGCATCCGTTAAAGTCTCCGACCCGCGTCGCTATGCGTGGCTCAACGACGACAAAACCGCGTTTGCCTGGATGCGCGCCAGGGGCATCGATGCTTTCCAGGGCAACCACGGACTTGTTGGGATTGATATGCTCGCGGTGGAGGTTAGCCCGGCCGAATTCAATTCACTCAAACCGGACAAAGTCGAGCCGCGCGTGAACTCTATCGGCCTCAGGGAAGTTCCCTCCACTTGGAACTTCAACAACGTCGCGGGTTGTTACGCCTTCAGGACGCGCCAGGGACGCTATGGGTTGTTGGAACTCAATCCTGATCCTGCCGAGGGAGTAAAGGTCCGGTGGAAGATGGTCGTTGATTCGCGACTGCCCCACAGCCTTGCCAATCGGGGAGAGCATGAGTTTTCCGTGGCTCACGACCCGAAGGACGGGACTAAGGCGCTGGATGCGTGCCGAAGCTTTGTCCGGGAACATCAGTGGACGCTGCTGAAGGAGTTGGGCGAAAGCACGGCAAACACGGTGGGAGGAATCCGGGAGGCAGTCATTATCAGCGCGGCTGACCGGGCTGGGCGCAAGGTGACTTTCCGCGATGAGACCGATGGCCCGCGAACGGAGCTTAAAATATTTACCGAAACAGGGATCGAGCTGCCGGCTGCGCGCATCGGAGCCACCATTTGCGAGAGCCTGGGCTGGGGATCACCGGCACAAACAGAAACCCAAAGCTCGCTGCAATACGGTGACACGCGCGTCTTTTTGCTCAGCGGGACAGGTGATGAAAACAAGCGATTTGTGGACCTCGACTCCGGAAAGCGATTTGCGGCCTCCGAGTTTTTCGGCGCCGGGGAGGAACCCTCGCCTGCGGAGACTCGCGCCTGGTGGCGCAAAACAGGTATTGATGCCTTCGCAGACACATCCGTTGCTGTTCAGGGACTCATCGGATTGGAAATGGTTGTAGCGCCTGCCGAGGAGAGACTCTGGAATGAATCGCCCCGCAAGCTCGACTATTATTTGCCCCCGCTCAATGACCGCCGGAAAACGAACGAAAGCCTGGCGCAACCGGGCACACCGGCTTACATGCCTGCCAAGGGCCAACTGCCGGCGACCTTCGCGTTCATGACCCGCGATGGCGGCCGGGGAGTTTTGCAGATCCTGCAAGTTACAACCGATCCGGCGGAAATTAAGTTCCAATACAAGCTGGCAAAGTAATTCCATACCGCAGAGACCAGATCTCTATGCCGCGACATTGACATTGCGCCGATTTGCCCTGAAGGACTGGTCGTGGGCGAGTGCCCGGACTGGCCGATCAAAATGGCTCTGGCCATTTACAGGCAAACCTTTTCTTTCCCAAGGGAAGAAATGTTGGGGCTGACGTCCCAGCTTCGGCGTGCAACCGGCTCAACTCGCCGAGATGCGTTCGGTTCAAAGAACACTGGAAATCCTGCCAAAAGAGACCATTATGGATGCACGGTCGTTACGCCGACGTTGGTAACCGAAACTCAGGAACACACATGCATAACAAAGCTCTAACACAAATGATTCAACGCGCGCTGAGGCTGGCTTGCCTCCTCCTAACCGCGGCAGCGCCCGCTTTTTTGTCGGCTGCGGCTCCGCAAGCGCCGGATGTTCCCGGTGTCGTAATTGACTACAGCCCCGCCTCCTCGGGGCTGTATATCGGTTCGCCGGGGCTGGCCGTTTGGACGAATGGCAACTACCTCGCATCGCACGACTTTTTCGGACCCAAGAGCCGTGAGCATGAGTTAGCCACATCCCTGGTATTTCGCTCGACCGACAAAGGAAAGAGTTGGGGGAGGACTGCGGAGATCCGTGGAGCGTTCTGGTCTTCGCTATTCGTGCATAACGGAGCCGCTTACCTGATGGGCACCGACAGGCACCATGGGCAAATCGTCATCCGGCGCTCTGCGGATGGGGGAACCACCTGGACCGAGCCAGTGGATACCGGCAATGGCCTGCTCGCAAAGGGACAATTCCATACCGCGCCGATGCCGGTTATCGCGCATGATGGGCGTTTGTGGCGCGCCTTTGAGGAAGCCTCGACCAGCACCAAGTGGGGCGAACGCTACCGCGCGGGAATGCTCTCCATCGCGGAGGGAGCAGATCCGCTCGTCGCCACCAACTGGACATTCAGCAACTTTCTCGCGAGCGAACGGACCTGGAACGACGACGACATGGGCGGCTGGCTGGAGGGCAATGCTGTCCTGGATCCCAAAGGCAACGTGGTGAACATCCTGCGAGTGGAGACCAAAGATCTCCCGGAAAAGGCAGCCATCGTGCAGGTAAGCGCCGACGGCAACCGGGTTTCCTTCGATCCGGAGAAAGGATTTGTCGATTTCCCGGGTGGAGCCAAGAAGTTCACCATCCGGCACGATCCCCGGAGCGGACGCTACTGGTCACTGCCGACGATTGTTGCAGACAAAACGGGCAAGCTCCCGGAAAAACCCGCGCGGATACGAAACACCCTGGCGATCAGCAGCTCGAAAGACCTCAAGAATTGGACGGTGCATAAAGTGATTCTCAGTCACCCCGACATAACGAAGCACGGGTTCCAATACGTCGAGTGGCTGGTCGAAGGGGCGGACATTATCTTTGCCTGCCGGACGGCGCATGATGACGGACAGGGCGGCGCGCACAACAACCACGACGCGAATTATCTGACCTTCCACCGGATCGAGAATTTTCGTGCCTTGGAATAGATACGGCCAACAACAGGATTGATCCGCGCGAAATCGTTCCTCCCCTGGTTTCACCGTTGTGTGCGGGTGGTCCACTCGATAAAACAGGCCCCGCCCGCGCAGCGCTCGGTATGGGAAAGCGCTAAAAGCCAATTCCGTTTTAACCCGGCTTACCGCTGCACGCGCGCGCTGCCGCCCTTTACCAGCGCTTCCACCTCGCTCAACGAAGCCATCGAGGTGTCGCCGGGAGTCGTCATTGCGAGCGCGCCGTGTGCCGCGCCGTATTCCACCGCCTTTTGCGCGTCGTTAAACTCCAGGAAACCGTAGATCAAGCCACTGGCAAAACTATCCCCTCCGCCCACGCGGTCGAGGATCTCCAGGTCGGGCCGGTTCGCGGCCTCGTAAAAGGCGCCTCCGGCCCAGCAGATCGCGCCCCAATCATTGCGAGTGGCGGAGCGCACAGCGCGCAACGTGGTCGCGGCCACCTTAAAATTCGGATAAGCGGCCACTGCGCGGCGGATCATCCCCTTGAAAGCGCTGACATCTATCTTCGATATATGTTCATCCACGCCCTCGACCTCCATGCCCAGACATGCGGTAAAGTCCTCCTCGTTTCCGATCATCACATCCACATGCCTGGCAATCTCCCTGTTCACCTCCTGCGCACGGGCCTTGCCGCCGATGCTTTTCCAGAGCGAGGGTCGATAGTTGAGGTCATAGGAAACGATGGTCCCGTGCTTGCGCGCAGCCTGGACAGCCTCGATCACCAACCGGGGTGTGGTGTCGCTCAGGGCCGCAAATATGCCGCCTGTGTGAAACCACCGAACGCCAAGCTCGCCAAAGATGCGGTCCCAATCGAAATCCCCGGGCTTAAGCTGGCTGGCCGCTGTGTGCCCGCGATCGGGAATGCCTACGGCACCGCGCACACCAAAGCCGCGCTCCGTGAAATTCAGCCCGTTGCGAACTGTGCGCCCCACTCCGTCATAGGGCGCCCACTTAATGAACTCCGCGCTTACGCCGCCCTGCAGGATGAAATCCTCCAGCAGGCGGCCGACATCGTTGTTGGCAAAAGCGGTGCATACGGCCGCGCGAAGCCCGAAGCAGCGGCGCAGTCCCCGCGCCACGTTGTATTCGCCGCCGCCCTCCCAGACCTTGAACTCCCTCGCGGTGCGCACGCGCCCCTCGCCGGGGTCGAGACGCAGCATGATTTCTCCGAGAGCCATTATGTCGAACCGGCAGGCGCCGGCGGATTTAATCTGCAAATCAGCCATGCATCGAGAATATGGCGGGAGATCCGACGCTCGCAAGCATGTTGCACAATTTTGCGCGATTTAGGGTTCGCATCGAAAGAGCAAAGCGGCTATGATTGGGCCGGTATGTCGCAATTGACGGAATCCGTCCTGCCCCCTTCGCACGGGGTTCCTGTGGAAACCAAACGCACTGCGCATGGTCTGACCGCCGGTGAGGCCAAAGAAGCGCACGATCGAGCCAGGAGCGTTTACGAAAGAATTTCCCGGAACATCGCCATGGTCATGCGCGGACAGGCGGCATCCACCCGGAAGCTGCTTGCCTCGCTCGCCAGCGGAGGCCACGTGCTGCTGGAAGATTACCCTGGAACAGGCAAGACCACACTGGCCAAGGCGCTGGCCAGGTCCATTGATGCGACCTTCAAGCGGGTGCAATTCACGCCGGACCTGCTGCCGTCGGACATTCTCGGCGTGTCGGTCTTCAGCCAACAGGATCAGCGTTTTCACTTCCACGAGGGGCCTGTCTTCACAGACATACTCCTGGCCGATGAGATCAATCGCGCCTCTCCCCGGACACAATCGGCGCTGCTGGAAGCCATGGGCGAGACACAGGTAAGCGTTGAAGGCGAACGCAGGAATCTGTCCAAGCTGTTTTTTGTGATTGCCACGGAAAACCCGGTGGAATTTCGCGGCACTTATCCACTTCCGGAAGCGCAGATGGACCGCTTTGCCATGCAGTTCTCACTGGGCTATGTGGATCCCGAAGAGGAGGTGGCCATTCTCACTGCACAGGAGCATGAGCATCCCATCGAGCATCTCAAGCCCTGCGCCACTATTTCGGAGGTGCTGGAAATGCGCCGCGCAGCACAAAACGTAAGATTCAGTGATGAGCTGAAAAAGTATGTTGTTGATCTTGTGGGGGCCACCCGGTCCGCCACGGGTGTACAGCTCGGCGCCAGCCCCAGGGCCTCGATTGCCCTGATGAAGAGCACGCAGGCGCTGGCATTGTTCGAAGGCCTGGAGTTCGTGACACCCGAGTTGATCCAGGAGCTTGCCGTGCCGGTCATCGCCCACCGCCTGATCATGGAACCCCAGGCGAGATTCTCGGGGCTGACGTCCCGCAGTGTGGTGGAGGCGGTCGTAAAGGCAACGAAAGTCCCCTCCTGAAACGGAGTCCAGTGAAACCATTGTTCCGACTGCTTTACCGGCTGCACCGGGCGGCCTCGTGGATAGGCTACCACGGCAGCAGAAGGTTCACCCGAAGCGGGCTGGCCATGATTGCGGTCATGGCGGTGGCGATCATGATGGCGCCCGACACGGACAACAACCTAGCCTACCAGGCATTTGCGCTATCGTTCGCAGCCATCCTGATCTCACTGGCATTCGCATGGAAATTCGGAGGCCGCTTCGAAATCGAACGGCGGGTGCCGCGATTCGGCACCGTCGGCAAACCGATGACTTACAACGTGCAAGTGAAGAACCTGACCAACAAGCCGCAGTTGGGCCTTTCCATCCTGGAAAGCCTGGTGGATCCGAGGCCCGCTTTTCCGGACTGGTACGAGGTGCAGATTGCCGAGGAGCGCCAGTTCCGCTCGTTCCGCCCGAGCAAGCAACGGCAACGCACCAATCCCTATAAACTTGCCGAGGTCAAGGAAGGCGCGGTATCGCCTCTTGCCCCCATGCAGCAGGGACACGCGGCTATCGAACTGACGCCTTTGCGGCGAGGAATCCTTAGATTCTCGGGGGTGACCATCGGGCGCGCCGATCCCTTTGGCCTCTGCCGCGCTCTCCGCAAGGTCCGGCTTCCGCAGTCCATGGTGATACTCCCGAAGCGGTATCGGCTGCCGGCGATTGCGTTGCCGGGTTCCACGAAATACCAGGAGGGCGGCGTTGCGATGGCGTCGAAGGTAGGACCCAGCGATGAGTTCGTTTCCCTGCGCGATTATCGCTACGGCGATCCGCCCCGCCACATCCACTGGCGCAGTTGGGCCAAATCCGGGAAACCGGTTGTGAAGGAGTTCGAGGACGAGTTTTTCGTGCGGCACGCGCTGGTGCTGGACACTTTTACCTCTGTGCCGTACAGCGACGCCTTTGAGGAAGCGGTGTCTGTGGCGGCATCCTTCGCGTGCACCATTGACACACAAGAGTCGCTGCTGGACCTCCTGTTTGTGGGTCCGGAATCGTTCTGTTTTACCGCCGGCCGGGGCCTGGCGCACGCCGACCAAATGCTCGAGATACTTTCCTCGGTTCGTCCGTGCAGCAAGCGTCCGTTCAGCGACCTGGAGCACCTGGTTCTTGATCGTGCCACGGCGCTGAGCGGCTGCGTTTGTGTTTTCCTCGAGTGGGACAACGAGCGGATGGAATTTGTAAGGAAGCTCGAAGGTCTTGGCCTGCCGGTCCTCGTATTGGTCGTGATTGAAAAAGGCGCGCAAAAACCGGATGGATCCAGGTCGCCGAACCCCGCACGCTTTCACGTGCTCGAAACCGGCTCGATCGAGGCGGGCCTGTCCACCATAATATGAGCGCTCCCAAAACGCCGCCATTACTGCTCGGCGCAACCCTGGCGTTCTGGGGCTGGCAGAGCGGCTTCACAGGAGTGGGACTGATCCTCGCCCTGATCATCGAACTCCCGCGTTTCACCCGAACGCGCTGGGAGATTTCCGATGACGAGTTTGGACGCATCTGGACTTTTTGCACACTGCTCCTGCTGTCGTCAGTTGTTTACGCGTTCACCCTGAACGAAGGCCCCTCCCGGTTTGCCGATATGTTTCAGGATCCCGGGCTCCGCAACCAGACCCGCG
This sequence comes from uncultured Verrucomicrobiota bacterium, assembly GCA_964401575.1. Lineage (GTDB taxonomy): Bacteria > Verrucomicrobiota > Verrucomicrobiia > Limisphaerales > UBA8199 > CAYNZC01. The sequence goes on along the minus strand of CAYNZC010000004.1, from coordinate 62,748 downwards.
CCGGGGTGACGAGCGCCCGCACCGCTGCCGCCATCATCCGGTGGCTGCCCATGCTGTTTTTCCTTTTCGTAGCCGCGCAGGAGTACAGTTCGCACAGCGGTGTGCCCCTCACCACGGTTTCGCTGATCATGCGGCGCAGATGGAAGAAGGCCAAAAAGGAGGGGAAACCGCCGCCGCCCAACCGCTACATTGACGTTTCCTATCTTTACTTCGTTGTCTGCCTGTTTTCCTCGAGCATTCAGACCGAGAAGAACCACTCCTTCTTTTGGGGAGCCGGCGCCCTGCTCATGTGGGGGCTGTTTCCGCTAAGATCCCGGCGTTTCTCCATCGCCACATGGGCGGGCGCAATGCTTGCAGCGGTCGCCCTTGCCTGGGCAGGCCAATTCACCCTGAGCCGCCTGCAGCAATACATCGAAGCGCTGGACCCCCAGTGGTTGTCCTCTTTCCGGCCCGGGCAGACGGACGCCTCGCAAACCAAGACATCCCTGGGCCAGATCGGGCGCATCCAGAACTCGCTGCGCATTGTCATCCGGGTCGAGGCCAAGGATGGCCCGGTTCCGGATTACCTGCGGGAGGCCAGTTACAACGAATATCGCCGAACCACGTGGCACGCCGATGGCGAGGGGCGGGACTTTGACCGCGTTGACGAGGAACCTCCCGGCGGCAATTTCCCCCTCGTTCCCGCCAAGAAGAATATCGCCTGCGTCGAAGTCTCATGTTTCCTGCCGGGGCGTCACGGTCTGCTTCCTCTGCCGCTTACCGCTGGCAGGCTCACCAACCTCGCGGCGTTCTTCCTCGAAAAGAATGCCTTCGGCGCCGTCCATGCGCAGGGGCCCGGCCTGGTCATCTTTGATGCGATGTTCGGACCCGGGCCAGTGATGGACAGCGCGCCGACGGCCGCTGACCTCAGCGTGCCCCAGCGCGAGCAAGCTGCGCTCGATGCCATTATCCAGGAGCTCGAACTGGCTGGAAAACCGCACGATGTGGTTTTGAAGAAACTGGAACAATTCTTTTCCACCTTCGAATACAGTCTTTGGCAGGAGCGGCCGCGTCATCCGGGCGAACAGGGCATTCCTCCGTTAACGAGATTTCTGCTAAGAACGCGCAAGGGGCATTGCGAGTATTTTGCGACAGCGACCGTGCTCATCCTGCACCGGCTCGACATCCCCGCGCGCTACGCAGTGGGCTACATGGTGCACGAACGCGCGGCCGGCGAGGGCAAATATGTGGTGCGGGAGCGTGATGCCCATGCATGGTGCATGGTTTGGGACAGCGCTCGCAGCCAGTGGAGAGACTTTGACACGACACCCGCCTCATGGGCGGCGTCCCGGGGCAGCCCCGGATGGCGGCGAACGCTTTCGGATGCCTGGTCACGAGTGGTTTTCGAGGTTCTGAGGATTCGGTGGGGCCAGACCCGCCTGCGCGAATACATTCTCTGGGTTGTCGTGCCCATTCTTATCCTGCTTTTCGCACAGATAGTCTTCAGCCGCCGCAGGCGGGCCCACCGCTCGGCCGGAAAATCCGCCGTCAGAGTTGATTGGCCGGGACTGGATTCCGAATTCTATGAGCTCGAAAAGCGCCTCGAGAAAAAGGGCTTCATTCGCCAGCCGGCAGAGCCGGTCACCCAATGGATGCTCCGGGGAGCTCAATCCATACCGAGCCTTCGCGAGTCCCAGGATACAGTCCGCGGATTGCTGCGCCTGCACTACCGCTACCGGTTCGATCCGGAAGGAATAAACGAAGAGGACCGTGAGCTGCTGCGGAAATATGCGCGTCAATTGATCGCCGCAGCTGACGGGACACCCCGATCGGCTTGACGCCGTGCCGAGGCGGGTCAGCAGATTCGCGGCAACTGCTCGCCGCTGCTCATGTCCAGAATGCGCGTTGCGCCAATGATGCTCTTCAACAAAACACGACTGCCTGGATGAGATGTGACCTCCCCTACCCTGCAGGCGCCCTGACCGTGCGGGAATTTTCTCATGATTTCCATGGCCGCCGGAGCCTGTTCTCCAGGAACAAAAGCCGCGAAGCGGCCCTCGCAAGCCACCTGCAAAGGATCAAACCCCAATATCTCGCAGGCGGCGCGAACATCAGGCCGCACCGGAACGAGGCTTTCATCCACCTGCAAAATGCGGTCGGAGGCCGCGGATATTTCGTTCAGCACGCTGGTCAGTCCCCCGCGGGTGATATCCCTCAGGCAATGCACCTCAATTCCCCCTTCCAACAATGCTTGCACAATGGGCCAGACCGGCGCGCTGTCGCTTTCGATGGAGCTCTCGAACTCAAGCCCTTCCCGAACCGCCATGATCGCCATGCCGTGACGCCCGAGGTCGCCGTTCACAAGGATTGCATCACCCGGCCGAATGCTTTCCGGATGAATGTTCAGTCCATGCCCGATCACACCCACTCCGGCCGTGTTGATGAAAAGGCCGTCTCCCTTGCCCTTATCCACCACCTTGGTGTCGCCGGTTACAATTTGGACACCGCAGGCGTCGGCCGCCGCACGCATCGAGATCACGATGGCGCGCAACGTTTCCATCGGCAAACCTTCTTCGATGATCATACCCGCGCTCAGGTAGAGAGGCCGCGCGCCGGCCATGGCGAGATCATTGACCGTGCCATGCACGGCCAACGAACCGAGATCTCCGCCCGGAAAAACAATGGGACGCACGACATAGGAATCCGTGGTAAAGGCCAAATGCTCTTGTCCCACTGTGAACACAGCCGAGTCGTGCTGCCTGCGCAGCAGGGGATTCTCGAAACCCGGCACGATGAGCTTCGCGATCAGATCGTGCATGAGTTTGCCGCCGCCCCCATGGGCGAGGAGGACTCGCGGGTAATCGCTCAACGGCAGCGGGCATGCCGGTGTAAAGTTGCCCGTCGGTTCGGTATTCATGGATCAGGTTGCGCGCTCTCGGCGGTATTTGTAATAGGCCGCGCAGGCGCCTTCGGAGGATACCATCGTGGCGCCCAAAGGATGCTCGGGCGTGCAGCGGGTGCCGAAGGCGGGACACTCGGTGGGTTTTAGCCTGCCCTGGAGTATGCGCCCGCTGAGACACTCGGATGGCTCCTCGACGCGCAGGTCTGCGAGGCCAAACCTCTGCTCGGCATCAAACGCGCGATAATTTTCCCTGAGGCCAAGGCCGCTGGCGGGTATTTCGCCGATGCCCCGCCACTTGCGCGGCACCACCTGGAAAACCTGATGAATCAAATCCTGGGCGGGCCGGTTGCCTTGCTGGCGCACAGCGCGACTGTATTGGTTTTCCACAACCGCCCGGCCGCGCTCGAGCTGCTCGATACACATGCAGACGCCTTGAAGGATATCCAGCGGCTCAAAACCGGTCACAACGATTGGAACTTTGTATTTGGCCGTAATGGGCTCGTATTCCTCGCAACCCATCACGCTGCAAACATGGCCCGCGGCGAGGAATGCCTGGACCGTTTGGCCGGGCGCCGAGAGAATCGCCTCGATCGCAGGTGGGACGAGCACATGGGAAACCAGCAGCGAAAAATTCTTTAGCCCGCGCCGGTCGGCCTGAAAGACCGTCATGGCCGTTGCAGGGGCCGTTGTTTCAAATCCGACACCAAAAAACACAACTTCCCTGCTCGGGTTCTCGGACGCGACCCTCAAGGTATCGAGGGGAGAATAAACCATCCGCACATCCCCACCAGCGGCCTTGACGGAGAGAAGGTCCTGCCGGCTGCCAGGCACCCGGAGCATGTCCCCGAAGGAGCAGAAAATGACTTCCGGCCTGGAAGCGATTTCGAGGGCTTTGTCGATGATTTCGACGGGGGTGACGCAGACGGGGCAACCCGGACCGTGCAACAAGGTGATTTGGGGCGGGAGAAGTTCGTCGATGCCAAATTTTACGATTGCGTGGGTTTGGCCACCGCAGACCTCCATGAGCGTCCATGGGCGGGTGGTAATAGCCCGAATGCGAGAGGCGCAGGTGTGAACAGCGGAGGCATCCCTATACTCATCGAGGTACTTCATCGGGCTGCGGGCGGTGGTGAGGGCTCCTGGCGCGCATCCAGATCGGCCAGTTCCTCCATTTCTTTCAGGTACTCAAAAACTTTGAGAGCCTCCTCCTCGTCCACTTTGCTGATGGCAAATCCGACATGAACGATGACATAATCGCCAACGCCGCACTCCGGAACGTAGGCGAGGCTGACTTTTTTGGCGATGCCGCCGAAGTCAACGCGGCCCATGCGGGTGATGGGATCGTCGCCCTCGATGGAGATGATTTTGCCTGGGACGGCTAAACACATTAGGATAGGAGCCTACACTGGACGCAGTGAGCGTTCAAGTTGGCGATTGATTGAGAAAACGGGCGAAAGCAGTTATGGTGCAAAAAATCGCGGAGAAAACACGGCGGCCGGGTTGAAAGAGGCAGGCAAAAAGCAAAATGATATGAAACCACTATGCCATTTTCGATGGGCCCGGGGAGTGGTGGCGGGTGCGCTGTTCCTCGCTGCCGGTTGTGGCGTAGCTGCCGAGAACAATGCAGTGGCCGTCCGCTTTCGGCTCGAGCGGGGATTCAAGATTGAGGAGGTGGCGCCAAACGGATTTGTCGCCTCGCCCGCAGCCATGGCGTTTGATGAGGATGGACGGCTTTTTGTGGCGGAGATGCGGGATTACCCGGTCGGAACGCCCCAACGAACGGGGCAGATCCGTTTGCTGGAGGACTCGCAGGGCGAGGGCGTCTTTTCGGCGAGCACAATCTTTGCGACGAACGTGGCGATGCCGTCGGCGGTAGTTTGCTATGGCGGCGGGGTGTTCGTAGCGTCTGCCCCGAACATCATTTATTTTCAGGATACGGACCGGAACGGGGTGGCGGATGTGCGCCGAGTGGTGTTCAGCGGATTTGGAACGAGCAACTCGGTAAGCCGGAGTGTTTTGCCTCATAGTTTTTACTGGGGATTGGACAACCGGATTTACGGGGCAAACGGAGGCAAAGGAAAAACGATCAAGGGAAACGATTCTGAGATTGCGCTGAACGGCAGGGATTTTTCGTTTGATCCGCGCACGTTAATGATGACCGCGGAAGCGGGGCCGGGGGCTTCGGGGCAGACGCGGGATGACTGGGGCCGGCGGTTTTTGTTCAGCGGAACGCACCCGTTCCAGATGGAGATCATTGAGGAGCGATACCTTGAGCGAAACCCGTTTTTTGCGCCACGGCGGACGGTGGTGGACATCGGGGCGCCTGCCGTGGTGGTTTATCGGGCTGCACTGGCCGAGGAGATCCAGGCGGCCAAAGGAAAGCGAACGAATGAATACACCGCCACGTGGCTGGCCAATGCGCGCGGGGCAGTGGTTTACCGGAGCACGGTGTTTCCATCGAACTACTACGGCAACCTGTTTGTGGCAGACCCGGAGGCCCGGGTGATACATCGGGCAGTGCTGCGGGATGCGGGCTACGGGGTGCGGGCGGAACGCGCGCGTGAGAATGCGGGGACGGAGTTTGCGGTCTCCACGGACCCTTCGTTTCGCCCCACACAGATCCTCACCGGGCCGGATGGGGCGCTTTATGTGGCGGACATGGCGGACGGGGAGGATACAGGCCGCATCTGGCGAATCGCGCCTGCTGCATTCAAACCGGCAAAGAGTGAGCGGCTAAGCCGCGCGGGCGCGCGTGACCTTGTGGGAATGCTGGTGCATACGAACGGTTACCACAGAGACACGGCCTCGCGCCTCCTGTATGAGCGGAAAGATGACCAGACAGCCGTGCTGCTCGGCAGCATGGCGACCCGGGCACGGGCGCCGCTGGCGCGCGTGAACGCGCTGCACGCGCTGGCCGGAGCCGGACGCTTGACGGAAATCCATGTGGGACAGGCGATGGGCGATAGTGATTGGCGAGTCCGGGCGCACGGCGTGTGGCTGGCGGAGGGGTTTTCGCGCGAGGGCGAGATTTCGGCGGCTTTGTGGGCGCGAATCCGAATGCTTGGCAGAGACCCGGTTTTCCAGGTTCGTTTGCAGGCGGCATTAAGCAGCGGAGCCGTCGCGAGGCCGGATCGGGCGGTGCTGTTGCGAGACGCAATGGCGCGGGACCCGGGAAATGAGTGGATGGAAACGGCAGTGCTTAGCTCGGCGCATGATGGCGGGGCGGGCCTGTTGCGCCTGGTGGCCGAGGAACCACGGATGGCAGATTTGGTCAAGGCGGTGTTTTTGGGACGGCTCGCAGAGATGATCGGCGTGGCCGGCAGGATGAACGAAGTGCAGGGCGTGATTGACTATCTGGCCGAGGAGCGGCTGACGCAACTGCTGGCGCTGCGCATCGTGGCGGGACTTGGAGAGGGGCTGCAGCGGACGCGGAGTTCCATGCGCCTTGTGGACACCCAGGGGCGCCTAAAGACGTTGTTTGCGCTGGCTCTGGAGGCGGCGTCGAAGTGGGATTTCGGAGAGGGCCTGCGGTTGGAGGGAATCCGGGTGCTTGGGAGCGGACCTTATGAAATGCGGGATGGAGGTGCCGTGACGTTGAATCTCCTGGCTGGAGCGGAACCGGAACCAATACAGTCGGCTGGGCTGCGCGCGCTCATGGGCTATGGAAACTCCCCGGACCAGGCGCCGGCAATGCTGGAACGGTGGCGGTGGATTTTGCCCGGCCTGCGCGGGGAAGCGGTGGGAACGCTGATGCGACGTACGGACCAGGCGCCGGTGGTACTGACCCTGATCGAGGAGGGAAGAATCCCAGCCGGGGATGTTGCGGGGTGGCAACGGAACTTATTGAGGCATTGGCCGGAGCCGGCGGTTGTGCAGCGTGCGAATCGGGTTTTTGGGCCCCCGGAAGGCAAACGGCCGGGAGCAATGGAGCGAGCCCGTCCTTTGGTCCGATCCACGGGAAACCCGCAGCGCGGAGAGAGAATTTTTGCGGCACGGTGTGCGGCATGCCACACAATCGGAACCGGATTGGGGCTGGTGGGACCGGACCTCGGACATGTGAAGGTTCAGGGCAGAGAAGAAATATTGAGTGCAATTCTCGAGCCGTCCGCGCGGATCGCACCGGGATTTGAAACGGTGGTTGTGAGGACACTAAGCGGGGAGATTGTTCCCGGGACGTTGGCCCGGGAGAACGCCTCAACAGTAATGGTGCGGGAACCGGACGGTGAGATAAGAGTATGGCCGCGGCTGAATGTTGAGCGAGTCGAGATGCAGGAATGGAGCTTTATGCCGGAAGGATTTGAGCGGGATCTGAGCGCCCAGGATCTCGCTGACCTGGTGCAGTTCCTGGTCGTTCGTTAGGGGCATCGTCGAGCAACCGGTACCAGTTGTCCCGCTGGTATGGTTCATAACCAGCGTCCGAGATAAGCCTGCGCATGTCACGAACGGTCATGTGGAAGGAGGCTCCTGCCTGGGAAACCACGTTTTCTTCAATCATGATGCTGCCGAGGTCGTTTGCGCCGAATTTAAGCGCGACCTGCCCGATTTGCTGTCCCTGGGTGACCCAGGAGCTTTGGACGCTGGGGAAATTATCAAGATAAATACGCGCAAGGGCCTGCGTCCGGAGGTACTCGTGACCGCCAACGGTTTGCGCGCGCAGGCGGGTGTTCTCAGGCTGAAAGGTCCAGCCGATGAAGGCTGTGAAGCCCCGGGTCTTGTCCTGCTGAGCACGTATTCGCTCAAGATGTTCGATGCGGTCTTCAATCGTCTCCACGTGCCCGAACATCATGGTGGCCGTGGTAGCCAGGCCAAGCCGATGCGCGATGTCCATCACACCAAGCCAATCGTCGGTCATGGCTTTGAGCGGGGAGATTTGTTTTCGAACACGGTCCACGAGGATTTCGCCTCCGCCCCCGGGAATCGACCCCAGCCCGGCGCTGCGAAAGTCTGCAATAATTTTTTCCAGGGGCTCTTTGAAAACCTCCCGGAAATGAATGAATTCGCTGGGACTGAACCCATGCACATTCACCTGCGGGAACTTGTCCTTCATGTGCGAGAGCAGGTCCAGGTACCACTGCTTGGACAAGCCGGGATGATGCCCGCCCTGCAGGAGTATCTGCGTCCCCCCGAGCGCTACAGTCTCCTCAATCTTTTCGTCAAGCTCCTTGAGACGGATCACGTATGCGTCCGAATCCCTTTCAGTCCGGTAAAAAGCGCAGAACTTGCAGTAAACGTTGCAGATGTTGGTGTAGTTGATGTTTCGATCAACAATGTAAGTCACGATCCGGTTGCCCCTGCCGCCGTAGGCCGAGGCGCGCGCCAACTCCCGCCGGCGGTCGGCCAGCGCCCCCAGTTCCTCGAGCGGCAGGTCATACAAACGCCGGGCTTGCGCCGCATCAATTCGGGCGCCGTCCCAGACAGACTGCAACAAATCCTCAACAACCGTATCGTAAGTCACGGGCCTAAAGTAACCGAACACGAAGGTTCAAACAACTATGCCGGCAAGCGGGCCGCCGCAACAATCTGCCCGAGAGCAATACCGCCATCGTTGGGCGGCACTCGCTGATGCCATGACGCCTTGAAGCCTGCCTCCTCCAGCGCGCGGACCGTCATTTCCAGCAAGAGAACATTTTGAAAGCACCCCCCCGAAAGAACCACGCGCCGGTGTCCGAGTTCCCTGGCGATCAGAACAATCCACTCGCAAAGGGTCCGGTGAAAATCCATGGAAATGGAGGAAACAGGACGTCCCGCCCGCACTTCATCCAAAATCATCCGGACCATTGGCTCCCAGTCCAGGATGTGCACGCCATCGGCCTTTCTGATCGGCGCGGGGTAAGCGCGCAGTGTCTCACCTGGCTTCGCGGCGAACTCCAGTTCCATCGCCGATTGCCCTTCGTGCCGGGTTATCTGCCGGACCCCCGCCAGTGCGGCGACCGCGTCAAATAGCCGGCCGGCGCTGGATGTCATCGGCGAGTTAATGCCTCTTTCCAGCATCCCCCGCAACACGGTCTTTTCAGCAGCGTCGAAGCTGTCCATGGCGGCATTCCGGTGGTGTAAACAGTCTCTGCCCAGGATTTCGAAAAGAACGCCGGCCGCCGCTCGTCTCGGCTCTTGGATCGCAAGGTCCCCTCCCGGCAGAGGAAAATGTCTGAAATGCCCGGCACGCCGGCACTCCCGGTCGCTCACGTCAAAGAACTCACCACCCCAAACGGTGCCATCCGGCCCGTAGCCAGTGCCGTCCCAGGCCACTCCGAGAGCCGGCGGCTCGATTTCGTTCTCGGCCATGCAGCTCAGGACGTGTGCCACATGATGCTGCACCGTCACCAGCCTCAGTCCATCCTGCTCGCTCTTTTGCCGCGCATACCGGGTCGAAAGGTAGTCCGGGTGCGCGTCGGCGGCGATGATCGCGGGGCGGGCCTCGTAGATCTTTGGCAGATCGGTTGCGGCCCGCTCAAAAGCCCGGAACGCTGCGTCCGTTTCGAGATCACCGATATGCTGGCTGATGAAAGCCATTTCCCCAACCGAAAAGCCGACCGTGTTCTTTAAGTGCGCCCCGGTGGCCAGCACGGGGCCGAGCGGTGGCGCCTCTTTGAGGATGACGGGCAAGGGAGCGTAACCGCGCGCCCGCCGCAGGACCATCTCGCGTCCGGCGGCGATCCGCACGATCGAGTCGTCCACATGCCGCAGAATCGGGCGGTTATGAACCAGAAAGAGGTCAGCAATCCCAGCCAGCCTCTCCAATGCCTCCCGCTCGTCAATGCAAATGGGTTCATCACTGAGGTTGCCGCTTGTCGCCACCACGGGCTCGCCAATGCCGCGCATGAGCAGGAGATGGAGCGGGGTGTAGGGCAACAGGACCCCGAGACACGGATTGCCCGGCGCCACAGATGCCGCGAGCGACCGGGCGGCCCCTGTCCTTTTTCTTGCCAGCACAATCGGACTCTCCGATCCGCACAGCAATCCCAGCTCTGGCGATGACACTTCGCAATACGCGCCAAGCATTTCGACCGAGGGAAACATCACGGCGAGCGGCTTCTCCTCACGGCATTTGCGGCGGCGGAGAGTATCGATCGCCTCAGGGTTCCGGGCGCATGCCATCAGGTGAAAACCGCCCAGTCCCTTGACCGCAAGGATCCGGCCCGCCTTCAGCGCCCCGGCGGCCATGTTCAGCGTGGCAAGCGTGGCATCCGCCGCGGCGCCGGGGTGCCCGGCAAGATGCGTCCCGCGCGCATCCCACAGTTCGATGTGCGGACCGCAGATCGGGCATGCATTTGGCTGAGCGTGAAAACGCCGGTTCGAAGGATCCTCGTATTCCGTCCGGCACAGCGGACACATCGCAAAACCCTTCATGGATGTGTTCGTCCGGTCGTAGGGCAGCGCCTCAATAATGCTGAACCGCGGGCCGCAATGGACGCAATTGGTGAAGGGGTAGGCGTATCTGCGATTGTCGGGATCAAGGATTTCGGCACGACATTCCGGGCAGGTTGCAATATCCGGCAGAACCAGCGCGCGTTTTGGTCCCGAAGTCCTGCTCTCGACAATCCGAAAAACGCCCAGACCCATCCCCTCCAGCCATGTGGCCTCCAGACTCGTGATCCGGCTGTTTGGCGGATTCTCCGTCCGGATCCGGGTCAGAAACTCCTCCAAGGCGCCCTGCGCTCCCTCAACCTCTATGAAAACACCGTCTCCTGAATTGAAAACACTCCCTGCAAGGCCAAGCCCGGAAGCAAGACGGAAGACGAAGGGCCGGAAACCCACTCCCTGCACGGCGCCCCGGACAGCCGCTTTCAGCCGCACAACCTTGATACTTGGATTCACGTCCCGCAGCCCCGGATCATTCAAAATCGTAAATCAGCGCCTTGAGGCAGAGACGTTTGAAGAATTTTTCCACAAACTCGATGTGACGCGGGTGCGTCTGGTATTCGTCGTGCGCCATTTTGTCTTTGAACTGGAGGTTCAGCCCGACCTGGTAAGACTGGTCAACAACGGAACGGGAACTGGGAACCATCCTGCCGACGTGAAAATGAACAATCCCTGGAATGGGCCGCAACAGCGTCCGGGCCAGAGCGACGAGCTCGTCCGCGGCGCCCGGTTGTTTTGGATCGGTCCAGAAGATAACAATGTGACTGAAACCTTTGGTCGGCGGCTCGCTGGTTTTCATGACAGTGGGTTGCACCGGGATCATTCAACGCCTGAAAGAGGCGGACGTCAATCCCGGTGTGGCCCCATCCCCGATGTAGTCCCATTCCGGGCTGCTGGGCGATAGCCGAGAGGGGGGAAGGCCGAAGATAAAAGGCCATGGACCGGAAGGGACGGACCGGAGATCTGTGACAGGAATCGGAAAGACCATCTACACCAGGCAGGAATCGCAACAGACCCCCGAGGGCATTTCTTGGCCGGAATGCTCACAGCGCTTCCTTCAGTAATTTTACAAATTCGTGACAAGGGGCAGCTTCTGTGACTCCATACTGCGAGCGGTTGGAATGCGCAACTCACACCGGCAATTGATGAATTCGTTAACGCGGCAGGCTCTGCTGATCCTGCTGCCCCTTCTGTTGCTGACCGCTCTCGGGATCGCCTCCTTGCGGCAGGACCGGATTCTGGCCAGGCAGGCTGCCATGGAACGCGCGCGCGCCCTGGCGGAATCGTTGCTCCCAGGTTTGTGGAAGGAAGTGCGTGCAACAGCCCTGGAAAGCAAGGTGCAGTTCCGTGTGGACCGCAACAGCCGCCTGGTCCACCCACCGCGTGCGGAGCCGGCAGAGCTTCTACCGGCATTGCAGATCTCGGCAGACATTCAAGGCAGGCAACTGTTCCAGGAGGCGCTCAACAGTTTGAACAAAGGCGAGACCAACCGTGCAATCCCGGCCTTGCTGGATGTATTCACGAACCATCCGGAAGCGCGCGGGGAAACCGGGCTGCGCCTCGGGGCGCTGGCCGCATTCAGGCTGCTGGATCTCAAGCCGTTTTGGCCGGACGGGCCCGAACTGCAGCACATCACTATAGATTCCGTGTGCTCAAACCTTGTTGCCGCGCCTCATCCGCTGTCGGGTTTGCTTCTCGATCGGCTCACGCGCAAAGCAGGCACGGCTCCGGAGCAGGCCAGCGCCCGAGAATGGAAACATGCTCTGGAAGCCCAGGAACGCGCGACAGAGGCCTTTGACGAGACTTCCGCCGCCAACCGGGATTTGTGGAACGCGCCCGCTATTTCGCGGTTTGGCCCGCCGCCGATGCCTGTCAGCAGCATTCGTAACTGGCAGCAACGCCAACCGCAGAGGACGACCACACCCGGATCCCGAATGGCCCCGGTATTTGCCATTGCTCAAGCCACATTCTACCTCATCCCGACGGGATCAAATGACACGACCCGAACCTTTGCTGTCGTGAGCGGATCCGACCTTGGGAATAGAGTCGAGAAGTATCTCGGGAGCTACGCGGGCGTTCCGAATTACATGAAGTGCAGCGTGGATGTGGCCGGGGAGGCATTGAGCTGGTTTGAGGTGGCGCCGGCATCCAGGGGCAGGTTTGGAGCCACTTCCACTTCGAAACAGCGCCAAGCCGCCGCACCCGGTCCTCCTGCGGAACTGCTGGCCTCAATCGCGTTGCCCGATGGCTCCGTGGATGTGATCCGTATGAGCTTCTTTCTGAGCGACACGTCCGCTCTCTATGCGCAACAGCGCGCGCGCACCTACTGGTTTGCAGGCCTGATTGCTGTTTCTTCCGGCGCCGCGATGCTTGGCCTGCTGGGCGCGTGGAAGTCGTTTCGAGAACAGGAACGGCTGGGAAGGTTGAAAAGCGATTTTGTCTCAAGCGTCTCACATGAGCTGCGCGCGCCGATCGCTTCGGTGCGGCTCATGGCCGAGAACCTCGAGCGAGGCAGAGTCCTGGAGGAATCCAGGCGGATGGATTACTTTCGCTTCATTGGCCAGGAATGCCGAAGACTTTCGGGGCTCATCGAAAACGTGCTCGATTTTTCGAGAATCGAACAGGGCCGCAAGCAATACGAATTTGAGGTGTGCGACCTTGCCAGGATCGTGGAGAGCACGGTCCGGCTGATGCACCCCGTGGCTTCCGAGCGCCAGGTAACCCTGAAGGTGAGTGAACAGGCCCCAAAGAGTCCTGTCCATCGCAGAGTTGACGGCAAGGCCATCCAGCAGGCGTTGGTGAATCTTGTGGACAATGCAATAAAGCATTCGAGCCCGGGTTCAGACGTCACCGTGGGATTAAGCGCGCCAGATGGCGCGAAGGCAGCCGAGTTGTGGGTCGAGGACAGTGGGAAGGGCATTCCCGCCTCCGAGCATGACAGAATCTTCGAACGCTTTTACCGCCTCGGTTCCGAGTTGCGCCGGGAGACACAAGGTGTTGGAATCGGCCTGAGCATTGTGAAGCACGTTGTGGACGCGCACAGGGGCCGGATACACGTGCGCAGCGCCCCCGGGCAGGGCAGCCGCTTCACCATACGCCTGCCCGAGCCATTGGAAGACGCGCCGGAAAAATCGGCGCTTGCAGGGCAGTGATTACAATGAAGAACCCATGGAACGAATCCTCATCGTAGAAGACGAATTGCCAATGCGAACGGCGCTCGAAGACCTCCTCCGCCAGGAGGGCTACCGGGTGCTCAGCGCCGCCGATGGAGAAGCCGGCCTGCGCAAGGTGGTGGAGGAAAAACCGGATCTCGTGCTCCTGGATGTCATGATGCCAAAGCTGGATGGCTTCTCCGTCTGTACGGAGTTGAGGCGGCTTGCGCTCGGCATGCCCGTGCTCATGCTCACGGCCAAGGGCCAGGTGGATGATCGAGTGCGCGGCTTGGATTCGGGCGCTGATGATTACCTGGTGAAACCTTTCAGCACGGAGGAATTGCTCGCCCGCATGCGCGCCCTGCTGCGACGCAACCGGCGCCAATCCCAAAGCCCCACCGTGCTCAAGCTCGGCAACGTGGAAATCGATTTTGCCAGGCAAACGGCATTCGCCGGCAAACGGAAACTGCACCTGACCGCAAAAGAATTCGCCATGTTGCGGCTGATGGCCGAGACCCCCGGCGAACCCGTCAATCGCGAGCGGTTCCTCGACGTGGTGTGGGGCTACGCGGCCTTTCCAACGACACGCACGGTGGACAATCACATCGCGGACTTGCGCGCCAACATCGAAAAAGATCCCGAGTCGCCACGCTGGATCAAGACGGTTCATGGGGTGGGTTACAGGCTCGAACTGCCTGAAACATGAACGATGGAAAGCCGAATGCAATTTACAATTCCATGACAAAAAGTTTTGTCTGCTCAACCATTCTCGATATATGAAGATCCCTTTACTGCTTGTTTTGACCGGGGGAGTGCTGCTGATAGTGAGTCTTCCGGGGCAGACACATGCCGCACCTGCACCGGCGGACACAGACAGCATGAGCGCCCTGCTTCAGCAAGGGCTCTTCGAGGAGGAGGCGAACAATAACCTGGAAGCGGCAATGCAAGCCTACAGGACGGTTGTCAATCAGTTCGACCACGACCGCAGGCTGGCAGCCACTGCAATCTACCGTCTCGGCGAGTGCCACCGAAAGCAGGGCAAAACCAACGAAGCAGCCGCGCACTACAACCGGATCGTCAGGGAGTTCCCGGACATCGGCCCCGTGGCAACGCTCAGCACACAGAACCTCGCAGCACTCGGAACGACGATCACATCCCCAACCGTGGAGCCAAAGACTCAGCCGGGGCCGGCCATGGTTACTTCCGCCGAAGAAGGCGAAATAATGCGTATCCGCGTTCTAATCCAAAACAGCCCCGACCTGATCAATGCTGCTACATCGGGAGGTACGCCTCTTCACATTGCCGCGAACGCGGGACACTTAACAGTAGCCCGTTTTTTGCTTGAAAACGGGGCGCTGGTTGACGCTCGGCGCGCTGGCCGGGAAACGCCCCTGCATCTGGCAGCAGCCGGGGGCCACAACGCAATCGCGGAGCTCCTTATCAAATACAAGGCGGACGTCGGGGCAAGAGATTCCGGTGGCCTCACACCGCTGCACCATGCCGCCGGGAAAGGATTCGCCGCGATCGGCAGGACGCTACTTGACGCCGGCGCCGATCCCAACGCGGGGGACAACAATGGACTTACTCCACTTCACAAAGTCGCCGAGGATGGACACTCCGCGTTCGCCACGCTCCTACTGGACAACAAAGCTCGCGTCAACGCTCGTTCAAAGGGTGGGGATTCTCCCTTGCACCTCGCCTGCGCAGGCCGCCACGTGGAAATGGCCGGCATGCTTGTCAGTCGCGGTGCGGACGTAAATGCCCGGGACGAAGTTGGTTGCACCCCCCTCATGAGGGCGGTTCTCAATGACCACGTGGAAAGCGCCCAAATGCTGCTGCGGCACAAGGCCGATCCAAATACTCCCCGGACGGACACGAACAATCTGGACTCACCGCTGCACCCGGCGATTCTCTTCGCCAATACGGCCCTAATGCAACTGCTGCTGGAAAACGGAGCTGATCCGAATGTCCCGCAAAAGAGGGGGGTCACTGTTAAATCTCCCTTGGAATTGGTCTTTGAAAAGCAGAATACCAATGCAATTCCTGAACTGGTGGCAATCCTTTTGAAACATAAGGCGGACCCGAATCCACCCACCCAGGGCAGGAACTCGCCGCTCATGGCCTCCGTAGCTGGAGGTCATGAGAAAGCCGCGCTACGGCTTCTGCAGGCGGGCGCAAATGTGAATGCAACGAATTCGTATGGCGCGACTTCGCTGCATCTCAGCCTCGGCCAGCCTTCCATCTGCAAGGTCATTCTGGATGAGGGAGCAAACATTCATGCCACCACTGTGACGGGCCTCACACCCCTGCATTATGCCGTCATGTCCGGCCTTGTTCCACAAATGCAGGAGCTCGTCCGCCGTGGAGCCGCGATTAACGCTCGTGATAAATGGGGCCTCACCCCGCTGCATTACGCGGTAATGCTCTCCTCGGCGCCTGCCAGGCAGCGGGAAGTCGTTGCCGCGCTCCTTGCCGCTGAAGCGGATCCAAACGCTCGCGATGACAAGGGTTACACACCGCTGGCTTTCACAAAGGGCATGTCACCCTACACATGGACCACCTATTCTCCCGCACCCGGGGTGGACACCGTAGGAAACGTGACGCCCAGCCCATTTCGCAGGCTAGTTGTAGGCAATGGGCCTCCGCTCGTTCCCGGAATTACCTCTGCCCAGCAATCCGAGATTGCGGACCTGCTGCGCAAGCACGGGGCGCTGGATGTGCTGCCCAATCCGAACGGCATAAGCGTTTCCCGCCCGGGCAAGGGGCCTCAAGTAATTCTCGAAAAAGGCACCAACGACTGGAATCAATTCACACTGATCGAAGTGCTGGGGGTGGCGTATGGGTTTCTTTCCAACACACCGGAATCCGCTGCAAACACCATGCAACGCCTCGATTTGATTACCAGCGGCACCGCGTGGCCGTTCCCCGATCTCTCGAACATTCAAATACAGCGCCTGACCACCGCCCAGGAAGGTTGGAAAACCATCAAGGTGGACCTGGCAGACATTCTGGACTCAGGCGATTGTTCCAAAGATGTGCCTCTCAGATGGGGCGATATAGTCATAATACCGGAGACAGAACACAGACTGGGCGATCCCTGGCAAGGTTTCCGCTTCAAAACACACTACGCTCTGAACAAGTGCTGGGCGCGAGTAGTGCGTATCATCGTCAAAGGACAGCGGCACGACCTAACCCTTTGTTCACAATACGACCCCGCTTCTCAGGCAGATCAAACTCGTCTGGGCCCCGGTGGTGTCAATGTCAGCGTTCCCCAGACAATGTGGATCGAGGCAGTCCTCACAAGATCAGGTCTGCTGTTGTCCACCTCCGACTTGTCCACGGTCAAAGTGACGCGCACTGATCCTGCCACAATGAACAAGAGCGTTTTCGTTTTGGATTGCTCCCCAAACAAGCCCCCCCCGCCCTTTTGGCTCCGTCACGGAGATGTCATTGAGGTGCCCGATGCGGGCTAAGCCGGACGGGGCGCCTTATTTCAGCCACGCGCTTGCATGAAGGGCAACCGTGCACTGCCTGGTGTGCGCTGACTGGCAACCGACCACCCCTGCACATCTGTGCCCCGCGCCGAGATGCCAACGGGAATGAGACCATCCCTGTCCCGTACCGAAATGCGGCAAACACGTATTGATTCCTGCCCCCGATCCGGCTAACCATAGGTTAAATGTCCACGGTTGCGGAGCAACTTAAGGGAGCGCGCGAGGCCAGGGGCCTGACTGTCGAGCAGGTCGCTGACATTACCAAGATGCGCACCGACCACGTGCGGGCTCTCGAGCAGGGCGACTACAAAGCCTTCTCTGCGCCCGTGTACATCCGTGGCTTCGTGCGAACCTACTCGAGACTCCTCAAGCTGGATGAAGCCCCGCTGCTGGCGGCGCTGGAGGCCGAACTGGGCCGCGAAGGCAGATTCTCCGAGGAAACGCGACCCACGCATAACAAGGGTCTTCTGGACCTCCTGATGCTGCAGCTCTCGAAGCTGGACTGGCGCAGGGGGTTACTCGTTGCCACCGCTGTGGTGTGCCTGGCGGCAGCGGCACTCGGGGTTGTGGCGTGGAAGAAATCCCGCTCTGAAAACCCGCTTGGCGCCCTGGAGCCCGGTGTTTACAGGCCTGCCACAAATCTGGTCGAAATCCTGCCTTTCCGGTCGAGGTAACAACGACTAAGCGGACGTTGCTGCACCAGGGATGCATCCGCCGGGATTTACGCGTTTGCGTAAATTGACACTCAAAGCCTTTTTGAGTAGTTTTGGGATGTAGCTATATGTCCAAACAGACCAGGATTCCGGTGTCGTCACCGGGCGCTGTCACGTCAAACGATTTGGGCGCCTGCACCCGCGAGGGCATGCCCCGGGCCTTCACACTGATCGAGCTCCTGGTCGTCATTGCCATTATAGCGATCCTTGCGGCAATGCTTCTGCCGGCGCTGGGCAAAGCCAAAACAAAGGCCCAGGGAATCCAATGCTTGAATAACAACCGGCAGCTCATGCTCGCATGGCGCATGTACTCCGAAGACAGCAACGATGAACTGTTGTTTGCTTACGGCGGCAGAACCGTCAGCAGCTTCGCGCCATATTGCTGGGTGCAGGGTTCCATGCGAACCGACCCCACCAACACCGTGTACTTCGATAACAGCCCCCTCACCCGCTACGGAATAAAGAGTTATGCCGTTTGGCGATGTCCCGGGGACCGAAGCGGACAGGTTCGCAGCATGTCGATGAACTACCTCGTTGGCGGCAATGGCATCGCCAATAGTGATCCGCCGTATTACGGGGAGTGGACATCGCACAAGGATTTCAAACTGTTCCGCAAGCTTGGTGAGATGCGGAGCCCATCAATGGTTTGGGTGATCATGGATGAGCGCCCTACACTCATCAACGATGCCTTCTTTGTCGTGGACATGGCCAACTACGACAACGCGCGCTTCATGCAGATTATTGACCACCCCGGCATTCAGCATAACAACGCGGCAGGGCTAGCCTTTGCCGATGGCCACGCCGAGGTAAAACGCTGGCGAGACGCGCCGTTCCTGACCCCGAATCCCTCGGGCAGAGTTCAGGCGTTCAACAGCGGAGATCTCCGATGGCTTATGGACCGCACTTCACAAAGAAAATAACGATCAAAAGGAAAAACCATAGCGAGCAATCTATTATGAAAAGAAAAACACAACTCCTCACAACGATTCTGGGCCGGGGCTTCCTGGCGGCTTGCCTCTGCTGGACAATTCCGACACAGGCAGATCTCCTTGTCTCGTTCCCCTTCAATGAAGGCTCGGGCACGAACGTGGCAGACACCGCCCAGGGACTACAGGGCTATTTCGGCTATCGCTGCGATCCGGCGGTGGATACGGTGACGCTGACGCCAAACTCACCGTCACAGGCAGCGGGAGATAACTGCATCACCACTGCAGGCAACGGCTTTCTTATGGTGGACGACACTGTTTCGCAAGTGCTGGCAATTACGAATGGGCCGATTACGATTGAGTCGTGGCTTTACATAGATCCCTATTCGCCTCCAAGGCGGGTTGAGGGAATCGTTGGTTACGGCAACTCTTACAAAATGGGCCTTTCGGGCGGACGCCAGGTTTTCACTCTCTTTGGCATTCGCGACATCACGAACACAGCGCCGCAGGGAATCATCCCCGCAGGACAATGGGTACACCTGGCGGCAGCATGGACCCCGGGAGTCGGAGTGGACTTTTTTGTCAACGGCGTGCAAAGCTTCACCCCCTACACGGCCGCCGCCGCAAGGCCGCCCTGGACGAATTGGCTGAGTATTGGCGCCGAGCACCAGGTTAATAACATTGTCGCGTCGCTGGACCGTGTGAGAATCCACAATGCCGCACTGACGGTGGATCAACTGGACATGGACTCCTTGAATCCGAAAGCCCCGCTCGCCACCACGAAGGTCGCCTATAACTTCAATGAGACCTCATTCCCATGCCAAAACGCGATCGCGCCATCCCTGCCAACCGTCTTCTCACACGAAGTGTCCTGGATGTTCCATGCGCCCAAATGGACGAGCGATACTCCGAGCGGACTGCCGGGCGACTACGCCCTGGCAATCAACACAAACCTGAACAACTTCCGCCAATGGGTTCATGTTCATTACGAAGGCGAAGCCATCCCCCTGGGCGCGAACAACACCAACTACACACTAGAGACGTGGATCAAGATGCCCACGGATGTTTTTACGGTTAAAAAGACCATCATGCGGGCGCCCACAAACGCGCCCCGCGCCTCGCTCTGGATCGCTGCGAACCGCACCATCGGCACGACCCTTCTCGGCACCGAAGACTTCAGCAGCCCGGCTGTCGTGCCAAACGATAACCGATGGCATCACATCGCCGTAACCATGAAGGACGGCACCAATGTCCAGTTCTTCCTGGATGGGGCGCTGCGGCACTCCGCTCTCCGCACAAAAACCGCGGCGCCAAACGCCAGCGGCGCGATACCGAACCTGCTGATCGGGCAGGAAAGCGATACGTATTTCTACGAGGGATTGCTGGACCGCGTGCGCATTCACAATCACGTTGTTGCCCAGGCCCAGCTTGATTACCCGGCCATCCCCGGTTTGGCTGTCGTCACCACCCAACCTGCCGACACCGTCGCCGACCTGAACGGAACGGCAACGTTCACCGCCACCGTTGACTCGCCAACATCAGCCACGTATCAGTGGTTTTACCGGGCAAACCGGGCAGACGCGGATGGCACCGCTGTCTCGGGCGCCACGACTGCGACCTTGAATCTGCCGGTCACATCCACCAGCCAGGAAGGGTTTTATTACCTGCGCATTACAAACGCGGTCGGCGTGGCTGAATCGCACGCGGGACGCCTCATGGTCCGCGCGGGCCCGGTTCTGAGCATCGGGTTTGAAGAGCCGCAATACAATGCCGCTGTTCTCGAGGACCAGGACTTCTGGTTCACGGATGCAAATCACATTATCGTGCGTGTTGCCACCGCTGCGGAAATCGGCGCAGCCCTGCAGGCAGCGGGTTTGAACCCTGCCAACCCCGTTCACGGCGGCGCACAGGCGCTGGCAATCAGCGGCACCGGGGCAGCCACCACCACCCGGCGGCCGATCGTTGGCTTTGAGAACGAGAAGAAGCTCACCGTCGAGTTCTGGGCGCGTCCGCTCGTCGGCGGCGCCACGGCACTCACGACCAACAACACCTTCATCGTGCTGGAGAACAGCGCTGCCACACGCGCCGCGGCTATCCGCTTCGGCCCGGCACTGAGCATTGACTACAATGCCAACAATGCGTGGGTTGCTTCCGGCCAGACGTGGGATGCGACCGGCAGCACCTGGTACCGTTGCGCGATGCGCATGGATTACACCACCAAGACCTATGACTTCCTCCTGAACGGCGTCAAGGTGAACACCTCTCCCATTCCGTTCTATGTGAACACTTCCGACAGCCTGCGGTATATTCGGATTTATCGCGGCAGCGGCCAGGCTGGCTTGATCCTGGACGATGTGAGCGCCGTGGCTGAGTTGCAAATCACCGACATTGATGTGGATGGGAACAACGTCACGATTCAGTGGCATGGCGGCGTTGGTCCGTACCAACTCCAACGCAGACCCAGCCTGGCCACGGGCCAATGGGACAATATCGGCGGCAGCACAAGCGCCACACAGTACACCGATACAGTGACACCCGGCGGCATGTTCTACAGAGTGATCAGCAACTAGGCCGCGACAAGTAAAACCAATTCTGAAGCAAGGGGCCACGGGCACTCCCGCCCGTGGCCCTCTTCATGTGCATGCGAGGCGGTTTTTGTTCTTTGCCCGCAGCCTGATCGATCCTCGGCCCTGCCACGTCCAGCCGCGCACACTTCAGGCTCTTGCTTCAGCAGGATATTTTGAGCATCCTGCTGCTCCATAGTAATGACACTAAAACTTTCATACCTGAGCATAGGCTTGGGAATCGCCATCGCGGCCCTGCAGGTGTTCGGATTGACCCGCACAGAACGTTATGCCCAGTGGCTCCGGAAATTCCCCCGTTCCGTGCCCCTGGGAGTCGCTTTCACCCTGGCTGCCACGGCTTGGTTTCTCTACTACCTCAGCCAGGAGTCCATCGCCGACCTTTCCTCCTTTAAGCCCCTGCTCTACGTGCTTTTCGGGGGTGTTGGGGTGGCCACGTGTATCTTTGTGCAGGATTTCCTTGCCACCCGTGGGTTTGCGGTGCTCCTCCTCCTGCTGGCGAAGCTCCTCGTGGACACAGGCCGTCCCCATCTGGACGATACCCCATGGGTGCTGCTGGTGCAGGGCTTCGCCTACGTGCTGGTCATTGCCGGCATGTGGCTGACCATCAGCCCCTGGCGCATGCGGGACCTGGTCAACTGGGCCACGGCAAGCCAGGCCCGTCTCAAAAAACTCTGCGCCATACGCCTTGGCTTCGGGTTACTGCTTGTTGCGCTGGGCTTCACGGCGTTCTGGAACCTCAAGTAATTGCACCGGACGCCAACCGGTGAGAAGATCTATCGGTGACTCGAAAAGGCAAAATCCTCGTCATTCGAGGCGGTGCGATCGGCGATTTTATCCTCACCCTGCCGGCGATTGCGGCGCTGAGACGCCAGTTTCCACAAGTTCACCTGGAAGTGCTTGGATACAAGCATATTGCTCAACTCGCACTCGCGGGTGGCCTGGTGGATCGCGTCCAATCCATTGAGGCCGGACCACTGGCGGGGTTCTTTGCAAGAAACGGGACCCTGAGTTCCGACCTGGCCGATTACTTTTCCGAATTCGACCTGATCCTATCCTACCTGTATGATCCGGATGAGATCTTCCGCACCAATGTTTCCCGATGCACGCCGGCTCAGTTCATAACCGGCCCGCACCGTGCGGACGACCGGACGCCTGTGCACGCATCGAAGGCCTATCTCAAGCCGCTGGAGCAACTTGCCATTTTCGATGCGGACCCTATTCCGCGCCTTGACATTGCACCTGGGCCAGGAGAACTCCAGATCCTTGCGCTCCATCCCGGAAGCGGGAGTGAACGAAAGAACTGGCCGGAGTTCCACTGGGCGAACCTGCTCGAAAAAGTTCTGCAGCGAACCAATGCGCAGATCCTCCTGGTCGGAGGCGAAGCCGAGTCTGATCGCGTGCAGCGGTTGGCGGCCGCGCTCCCGCTTGAACGCGTCAGAGTGGCGCAAAACAGGCCGCTTTGCGAAGTGGCGACGGCCCTGAGGCCATGTGCCGCCTTTGTGGGGCATGACTCCGGGATCTCACACCTGGCCTCGGCTCTGGGTTTGCCGGGCCTCGTCTTGTGGGGGCACACCGTGGCCGAGGTGTGGCGCCCTCCCGGAGAAAACATCCGGCTGCTGCGCCATCCCGGTGGCCTGGCGAGACTCACGCCGGATGAAGTGTTCCGGGCGCTACAGGGGCTGTTGTGACGGTTTTTGTTTTATTTTGTTTTTCTTCTGGTGGACAAATAAAACTCAGGTACATACACTACACGCGAAACGGTCCGCTGACGCGGCAGAATGAAGAAGATTTTAGTCATTGACGACGAGGAATGGCTTCGTGAGATGGTCCGAATGGCCTTAACACAAAAGGGCTATGATGTTCTCGAAGCCGAAAACGGTGCTGTTGGCATCGAAGTGGCCCGGCGGGCGCTGCCGGACCTTATTCTCTGCGATGTGAACATGGACAAGGTGGATGGGTACCTTACCCTTTCGTCCCTGCGCAACGAGCCTTCCACGGCATCGATTCCCTTCATTCTTATGACCGGCGTGGCTGACAACGCCGGGATGCGCCACGGCATGGAACTCGGCGCCGACGATTACCTGGCCAAGCCGTTCTCGCTGGATGGGCTCTACGCCGCCATCAATGCACGGCTCAGGAAAGCCGAGGCTGTTCGCGAGGCCGCCGAGAAAAAGCTGGCCGATCTGCGGGACAACATCAGCCTGATGCTGCCTCACGAGCTGCGGACACCGCTGAACGGCATTATGGCCTACGGGGAAATTCTTTCCACGGAGGCTGAGACACTGCCGGCGTCCGAGGTGGCCGAGATGGGACAGGTTATTTACCAATCCGGCAAGCGCCTCGAGCGGCTTGTGGAGAACTTTCTGATATACGCCCAGCTCGAAATCATGTCCGCCGATCCCCAGAAAGTGGCTCTCCTGAGAAAGAATCGGACGGAACTGGCCGCCCCGCAGATTGAAGAGCAATCCCGGCTTGAAGCGCGCGCTGCCAAACGAGAAAAAGACCTTGTGCTCGAACTCGCCCCTGTATCGGTGCCGTTATCCGAGGATTACCTGCGCCGCATCACGAGCGAACTGGTGCAGAATGCCTTCAAATTCTCCATACCGGGCACTCCGGTGCAGGTGCGCCTTTCGGCGGATGCCAACACCATTATCCTGTCCGTGGTTGACCAGGGACGGGGGCTGGCGACAGAGCATATCACGCGGATTGGCGCCTACATGCAGTTTGACCGCAGAATTCAGGAACAGCAGGGGCTTGGGCTCGGGCTCGTCATTTCCAAAAGAATTGCCGAATTGCACGGCGGCACTTTGAACATCACAAGCGAGCGCGGGGCCATGACGGAAGTGACCCTGAAGCTTCCCAGAAAAGCCTATTCGGGCCAGACGGTCACACCGTGATTCGCGAGCAGCTTTAACGCGATCGTGGGCACTGTGTGAAGCACCAATAAAATCAGGACGATTGCCACCAACGGCGCAAAATCAAACCGGGACGTTCGCAGACCTTTGGCGGGCAACACCCAAAGCAGGTTGCGCGCTGTGATAGTGATAAAATCCCAGAACGGGTTTTTCCCAAGGTAAACGTAGCTCGACAGCATGTGGAGCAGCAGCAGCACCGGAAACAGCAGCTTGAGTGTGGTCAGCAACCCGGCAGTGACCAGCAGCCCCTGAATCAGAACCTGAGAGGCTGAGCGGGCGCCGCCAACCGTTTGTGCCCAACTGAGCAAAGGATGCAGGGCCGCCCAGAATAATACTGCGCCAATGAGTGGAAACAGAATCTGGATGACCAGCGGCGCTTGCGCAAACCTTCCCAACTGCAGCCGCAGCAATCTCAGCAGAGGGTCGGGATCCAGCACCCTGCGGTTCACAATGCAAAGGGCGGCAAACCAGAAAAATGCCACCGCTGCAAATCGCAGAAAACTGAACGCGGAAAAAACCGCCGCGTAACCGAACTGATCCACGCGAAAGACCAACACCACCGCCCCGAGATCCAGCTTGGGCAGCCAATCCGCCGGCGCGCCGATCTGCCAGTAGAGCAACGCGCGAAAAAAGAGCAGCGCAGGCAGCGACACAAGAATCATCCAACGCCGGGCCTTGGCGGCCGTGGCGGGTTTGAGTGTGCCGATCAGAGTCGCCGGCTTGCGGCTGGCCAACGGATCGAAATGCAGCGAGCGCCAGTTCAGCCACAGCAGCAGACCGGCCAGGTTCAGAATGGAGTCTATAAGTGACATCAGATGCCCGGACCCTCCCGCCACAGGGAGCGCGCCCGGCCAAATGTCTTACATCATTCGAAGCAGCGTGTCAGCCATTTCCGAAGGGGTAGCCGCCACACCGATTCCCGCCGCACGGAAGGCCTCAATCTTGGCCGCAGCCGTGCCCTTTCCGCCGCTGACGATCGCCCCGGCATGGCCCATGCGGCGTCCCGGGGGGGCGGTGGCTCCCGCGATGAACCCGGCAACGGGCTTCCGGCAGTGGCTCTTGATCCAGTCGGCGGCTTCTTCTTCAGCCGACCCGCCGATTTCGCCGATCATGATGATCCCCTCGGTTTCCGGATCCTCGTTGAAGAGCTTGATAATATCCAGATGCGACATCCCCGCCACGGGATCACCTCCAATGCCGACACACGTAGATTGCCCCACACCCCTGCACGTCAATTGCCAGACAGCCTCGTAGGTGAGCGTGCCGCTGCGGGACACAACGCCGATGTGGCCTCTTCTGTGGATGTAACCGGGCGAAATGCCGATCCTGCAGCCGCCATGCGATCCCTTGCCTTCCCCGGGAGTGACAATGCCCGGACAGTTTGGCCCAATCAAGCGCGTGCGCCCGCCCTGCATCGCGCGTTTGACCTTCAGCATATCATTGACCGGTATTCCTTCGGTGATGCAAACCACCAACTCCAACCCGGCATCCACTCCCTCCAGGATGGCATCCGCCGCAAACGCCGGCGGGACAAAGATGGCTGAAGCGGTGGCGCCGGTCTCGTTGACTGCCTCGGCCACGGTGTCGAAAATGGGAACCTTTCCCTCGAAGATCTGTCCGCCCTTGCCGGGTGTCACACCCGCAACAAGTCTCGTGCCGTAGGCCAGACTCAGCTTTGCGTGCTGCGCTCCAAAACCGCCGGTGATGCCTTGAACCAGCAGCTTCGTATCAGGTGTTACCAGAATTGACATGCGTGCCCTTCAGCTAATGGCCTTCACTATCTTGGCTGCGGCGTCCGCCATCGTTTCGCCGCTGATAATCGTCAACCCGGAGTTGACGAGGGTTGCTTTTCCAGCTTCCACGTTGTTGCCCTCCAACCGCACCACAAGGGGCAGCTTCAAACCGGTTTCCCTGACGGCCGCAACAATCCCAGAGGCGATCACGTTGCAATCCATGATACCGCCAAAGATGTTCACCAGGATTCCGCGAACGTGCGGGTCCTGCAAAATAATCCTGAAAGCCGCAGTTACCTGGGCTTCGGATGCCCCGCCGCCGACATCCAGGAAATTGGCGGGCCGTCCGCCATAATGTTGAATAATGTCCATGGTGGCCATCGCCAGGCCGGCGCCGTTAACCAGGCAGGCAATGTTTCCGTCCAGCTTGATATAATTAAGATTGTGCCTGGCGGCCTCTGTCTCCAGCGGCGCTTCCTCCCCGGTGTCCCTCATGGCCTGTATTTCCGGGTGTCTATAGAGCGAGTTGTCGTCCACGGTCAGCTTGGAATCCACCGCCAGGAGAGAAAGTTTGCCGTCGTTTTCCCGAACGATGCACAAGGGGTTGATTTCCACCAGCGAGGCATCGCATTCCCACCAGGCTCGGTAAGCGCTTTGAATGCACTTCGCGCCGGCATTCAACAGGTCCCCCCTAAGCCCCAGGGCACGCGCCACCCGCCGCGCCTGGAATGGCAGCAACCCAACCAGCGGATCCACAGGCTCACGAATGATCTTCTCCGGAGCCTTTGCCGCCACTTCCTCGATGTCCATTCCCCCTTCGCTGCTGGCCATGATCACGGGCCGCGCCAGAGCCCGGTCCAACAGCACCGCCAGGTAAAGCTCTTTTACAATGTCCGGCGCAAGGGCCACGATCACGTTGCGCACCAGGCGTCCTTCCGAACCGGTTTGCCGGGTGACGAGGACGTTGCCCAGCATGGACCTGGCCATTGCCTCGATTTCCGGGGCTGTGGTGGCCAGCTTGACTCCCCCTTGATAGCCGTCCTTGAATGTGCCCTTGCCTCGGCCCCCGGCATGCACCTGTGACTTGATCGCGAGCTTGCGGGCGCCGTTCTTCAGCAATTCCCCGGCAATTCTTCCGGCCTGTTCGGGCGTATCACACACATCGCCGGGCGGAAGCGGCAGCCCGCGCTTTCCCAGCAACTCCCTCGCCTGGTATTCGTGTATATTCATGGGCACACTCGCCGGTCAGCGCCGCTCCTTGATGGGAACATAGCTGTTCAGCGTCGGCCCGACATAGACCTGACGAGGACGGTAGATCCTGCTGCCGGCATCCTCCATCACCTCTTTGTAATTGGCGATCCACCCCGGCATGCGGCCAATGGCAAACATCACTGTAAACATTTCCACCGGTATTCCCAGGGCCCGCATGATGATGCCGCTGTAAAAATCAACGTTCGGGTAAAGCTTGCGTTCGACGAAATAAGAATCCCGCAGCGCCGTCTCTTCGAGCTTCTTCGCGATGTCCAGCAACGGATCGTTGATCTGCAACTGCGCAAGCAGGTTGTCGCAGGCCTTCTTGATAATCTTGGCGCGGGGATCGTAGTTCTTGTAAACACGATGCCCGAAGCCCATCAGGCGCTTGCCGCTGGACTTGTCCTTGGCGGCCTGGATGAACTTCGAGCCGTCGTCGCCCGACTTGTGAATCGCCTGGAGCATCTCCAGCACCGCCTGGTTGGCGCCGCCATGCAGCGGGCCCCACAGGGCGCACACACCTGCCGCAGCGCTCGCGAAAAGGTTCGCCTTGCTGGATGCCACCATGCGCACCGTAGCCGTGGAGCAGTTCTGCTCGTGGTCGGCATGCAGAAGGAAGATCATGTCCAGGGCTTTCACCATTTCCGGCTTCAGGTCCACGTCCTTGTAGGGCAGCGAGAACATCATGTGCAGAAAGTTCGCCGTGTATTTCAGCTCCGGCCGCGGGTATATGCTCGGCAGACCACGGCTCATGCGATAGGCAAATGCCGCAATCGTCCGCACCTGCGAAAGCAGCCGCGCCGCCTGCACGTCAAAGTTCTCCTTCATGTCGCCCTCGTAAAGCTCCGGGAAGAAGCAACTGGCGGCATTGATCATAGACGAGAGTATCGCCATCGGATGAGCATGCGCCGGGAAACCTTCGAAGTGATGCTTCATGGCCTCATTCAACAGCTCGTTGGCCGTGAAAAGGTCCGAAAAACGCCTGAGCTCGGCGCTGGTCGGGAGCTTGCCGAAAATAATCAGGTGCGCCACTTCGATGAACGTGGATTTTTCGGCCAGTTCTTCGATCGGGATGCCGCGGTAACGCAGGATGCCCTTTTCACCATCAATAAAGGTGATCGCGCTCCTGCATGAACCCGTATTCCCGTAGCCGTCGTCCAGCGTGATGTAGCCTGTTTGGTTTCGCAGTGAGGAAATATCAATCGCACCCTCCTGTTCCGTCCCGACCACAAGGGGCAGTTGGTACTTCTTCCCGTCCAGCGTTAGTTCAGCGATTTTCTCCATAATTTTCTCTGTTTGTTCCCGCGGAATTCCCGGCAACCTAAAGCACGCTTGCGCCTTGTGCAAACGGAAACTAAGTGTGACTTAAACTTCACGATTTTCTTCGAGAATTCCGCCCATCTTGCGCTTGCCTTCCGCCGCAGCACCTCCAAAATCGGCTCTTTCGGCGGCATACCCATGAGCATCGTCACAAAACGCGGAGACCAGGGCACAACAAGCCTCATGTATGGGCGTATCGTTTCCAAATGCCACCCCAGGGTGGAGGCCTACGGCACGGTGGACGAACTCAACGCCGCCCTCGGCGTGGCACGGGCTGCCTGCACCGAACCATCCACCCGTGCCGCCCTGCAAAGCATTCAAAAACACCTCGTCCCCATCATGGGTGAGCTGGCGACCGCGCCGGAGGACGCTGAGCGGTACCAGAAAGAAGGCTACGCCCGGTTCACCAACGATCATATCCGAACCGTTGAAACACTTATCCAAGACCTCGAAAGCAGCGGCGTAAGCTTTGGCGGCTGGGCCATGCCGGGCGATACCAAAGCGGGAGCTGCCCTGGACCTGGCACGAACCATTTGCAGACGCGCCGAACGCGCCGCATGTGGGCTTTCCGAGGCCGGAGACACCAGGCGGGAGTTCCTGGTTTATTTGAACCGTCTATCCGATCTTCTTTGGCTGCTGGCACGTAAAGCAGACGCCAGAGCGCAAGAGAACCAGTGAGGCGAGGCCCTCTGTTTGAAGCCAGAAAGCGAACGCTTTGGGGATGGCGGCTCTTGACTTTTTTCCCATAATTATGAACCATGTCCAAAATTGTCCAATCCGGGACAGTTGGTCAGTGAATGTGGCTGCATGCAACTGAATGTAAAAGATGTCGCGGCGCTTCTGGAGGTTTCCGAGAAGACCGTCTATCGTTGGATCGAGGATGGGAAGCTGCCGGGTTACCGGATCAGCGGCCAATATCGGTTCAATCGCGCCGAGTTGCTGGCCTGGGCTACCGCTGAAAAGCTTCGCGTTTCCCCCGCGATATTTGCGGAACCCGAGTCGGAATCGGACGCTCCCCCTGCTCTTAAGGATGCGCTCCTGAACGGCGGGATCTACTACCGGATTTCCGGTCAGGATCCAGCCGCCTGCCTGAGGCAGATTGTCGAAATGCTCCGCCTGCCGGAGGAGGTGGATCGCGAATTCCTGCTGCAGGTTCTTCTCGCGCGCGAAAGAATCGAGCCCACAGCGCTTGGCAACGGGGTGGCGATGCCGCATTTGCGCAACCCGGTGGTGCTGCACCTGTCAAAGCCGCTCATGGCCCTCTGCTTTCTTGAGCGACCCGTCGATTACGGGGCGCTCGACGGGCAACCGGTGCACGCGTTGTTCACACTGATCAGCCCGCGCGTCAAAGCCCAACTCCATTTGCAGTCTCGGCTCGCATACGCGCTGCGGGACCGGCATTTCATGCGCCTCATCCAGATTCAGGCCTCCCGTGAGGACATTCTGGCCGAATTGGATCGCCTGCAGACAGAGTGGGATTCCTCCGTCAAGGGGCGCTCCGGCAAACACGAAGCAATACAGCCGGCATAAACCATCTGCAACCGCCGCAAACCGGGGCAATTCCATCACATGCATCTCAACCTCATACAAGTCGCACAATCCCTGGGGGTCGAAGAGTCCGTTGTCATGGCGTGGGTCCGGCATGACGCCCTGCCTTGCGTCAAGGACAGTGGCCGTCTTCTTTTTGATCGCTCTCAAGTCGCGGGATGGGCAACGGAACGCGGGCTTGCTGCACGGGCAGGATTCCTTTCTTCCGCCGCGCAGGACAATCCGGAGAACTGCAGCGCGATTGAGGCAATGCTGCGCCGCGGCGGCATCTGGCGGGAGGTTCATCCCGCAGATGTGCCATTAACCCTGGCGGGAGTCATCGAACGTCTTGGGGGCCTCACACCACAGATACGCCAGATGCTGGTTCACCGCGTTCAATCGCCCGGCGCCCTCACCTGGGCTCCTGTGGGGAAACACTTTGCGCTGCCGCACCTGCGCTCCAGGGTGGCGCTTGGACGAGATCACGGCCTGATCTCGCTCATGATGCTTAGCGCCCCGATGCCACTCGAAGAAGCGACCCCGGACGGCCTGCCCGTGCGCTACCTGCTGTTCTTTATGGCCCCGACTCCACGGTCGCACCTGGAAATACTCGCGGGGCTCAGCGCTTCAATTACGCGTGGGCCCTTCGGTCAGTCCATCAAAAACGGCGCGCCGGATGCCGAGGTCTTTCGAGCGCTCAGTCAATCCTGCCCGGCGGAAGAGCTCAAGACGACGACGGAGCATTTACCCCAGAAATGATGAACCCGGGCACTTTTCTTCTTATTGCCGCCGCAGCTCTTGTTTTCGGGATCGCTGCCGCCTTTCGCGCGCCGCGCCTGTGGCTGGGTTGCACGTTTATTGCCGCCGCTGCAGGCCTGGCCGGAGCTGCTATGGTTCTCTTCTCAGGACAACCCTGGGAATTCATGGCGTGCCTGACCCTCGGGTCTCAGCCTGTGCATTTGCGGCTTGATGCGCTGAGCGCTTTTTTCCTGGTTCTGCTCGTGACCATTGGGGCTGCCGGCGCTCTTTACTCCATGGAGTATTGGCCGGACCGCGCGCACCCGCGCTCGGCGCCCGCCGGCCGGGCGTGGTGGAGTTGCCTGCTCTTTTCCATGGGTGCGGTTCTTACGGCGGCAAACGGACTGCACTTCCTCATTGCGTGGGAAGCGTTTGCTGTCTGTGCTTACTTCCTGATCACGCTGGATCGCCAGCGGCGCGAGGTGCGCCTCGCCGGGTGGATTTACCTTGCCACCTCCCATGCCGGCACCCTTTGCCTGTTTGCCTTTTTTGCGCTCCTTGCCGCGCGCACAGGTTCGTGGACCATTGGACCTTTCACAGACGCCTCGTTGGCGCCGCTCTTCTGGCTTGCTTTGTTCGGGTTCGGGGTGAAGGCGGGCCTGTTTCCACTTCACATCTGGCTGCCTTCAGCCCACGCAAACGCGCCGAGCCATGTCTCCGCAATCATGTCCGGCGTGGCTATCAAGATGGGAATCTACGGTATTGTCAGATTCTCAGGCTGGCTACCGCTTCCGGCCGGCGCGGGGTGGACGATTCTTGCCCTCGGCGCAATCAGCTCGGTTCTTGGCGTCGCCTTCGCCCTTGGGCAGCACGACCTCAAACGTCTGCTGGCTTACCACAGTGTCGAGAACATCGGCATCATCCTGCTCGGCGTGGGCCTGGCGGCGATTGCTGCTCAATCCGGAAATCCCGAATGGGGCGCCCTGGCAATCGCCGGGGGGCTCTTGCACGTTTGGAACCACGGCGTCTTCAAGGCGCTGCTATTTCTTGGAGCAGGGTCTGTTCTGCACGCCACAGGCACGCGACACATGAGCAGCCTGGGAGGCCTATGGCGTTCCATGCCATGGACGGCCGGTCTATTCACCCTGGGCGCGGCGGCCATATCCGGCCTGCCGCCGCTAAACGGCTTCGTCAGCGAATGGCTCCTCTACCTCGGTTTATTTGATGCGATCGATGCGCGCGGACCTGCCGCATGGGCCGCGGTTCCGGCTGCGATCTCGCTCGCGATCACAGGGGCGCTTGCCCTCGCCTGCTTCGTTAAGGTCGTGGGCATCGTGTTCCTGGGCCTGCCCCGCTCCGCCGCTGCAGGGAAGGCCTGCGAATCGGGGTCGGCCATGCGCATCCCCATGCTGGTGCTGGCCGCGATCTGCGCGTTCGTCGGCCTGGCTCCGCTGGCCCTGGCGCCGGCTCTCCAAACCGTTGCGAGGGCATGGAACCCATCATGGTCCGCCATTCGTTTGGAACCGTCCCTGTCCACGCTGGGCGCCGCGAACCTGGCTTTTCTGGGCCTGGCTCTGCTGGTATCCTGGGTGCTTGCCGGGCGTGTCCGCAAAAACGGCGCCCGCAGATTCGGCACATGGGATTGCGGCTATGCCGCTCCCACCCCGCGGATGCAGTACACAGCCGGTTCTTTCGCTTCAACAATTGTTTCATGGTTCGAGTGGATACTCCGACCGGAGCGGCACCGTGTTCCTCCAACGGAATTGTTTCCACAAACGGCTTTTTCATCCGAGCACACGCCCGAGACAGTGCTCGAAAGAGTGATCACCCCCATAGGACATATCACGATGCGGTTTTCAACCGCAGTCCGGAGCTATCAGCACGGGCGCCTGCAGGCCTACATTCTCTACCTGGTTTTCGGCCTGGTTGGCATTGCGCTCCTGACTTGGATGGGAGCTGCCATGTTCAAAGGACTTCCATGAGCGCCACACTCTCCACCATTGCCGAGTTTGTTGTTCGTGTCGCCTTTTGGATGGCCCTGGCGCCATTAGGCCCAGGCATCATCAACAAGGTCAAGGCGTGGGTCGCCGGTCGAAAAGGACCGCCTGTGCTGCAGCTTTATTACGACCTCGCGCGGCTCTGGCGCAAGGGAGTGGTCATCAGCACGGCAGCCTCGCCCGGACACATCATCGGGCCGGCCATTGCATGGATCGCCATTAGCTGCGCGGCCGCGCTTCTGCCAATTGGGCCATTTGGATCGACAGTGTCATTTCGTGGCGATGCCTTCCTGTTCATTTACCTGCTCGCAGTGGCACGGTTTGCCATCGCGTGCGCCTCACTGGAGACCGGCTCCGCCTTCGAGGGCATGGGCACCGCGCGCGAGGTGTCCTACGCGGTACTGGCGGAAGCCGCCTTGATCACAGCCCTGATTACCCTGAGCGTCCGCACCGGCAGCCTTTCTCTGTCCGGCATGCTTACGCCCTTTGCCGGCTCGGGCGTCATGCTGATTGGCGCCGGGCTTTTCATCGTCCTTTTGGCCGAGAACTGCCGGGTTCCGTTCGACGACCCCAACACCCATCTTGAACTGACGATGGTGCATGAGGCCATGGTCCTGGACCATAGCGGCCCGCCATTTGCCGCAATTCTGCACGGCAGCGCCATCAAACTCCTGCTCTTTGCGGTACTGCTGGCGGATGCCGTGCTACCGGGCCTTCACCTGGGCGGATTGGGAGGGATGGCCGTGACGGTGCTTGCCCTGGGAATCATCATGGTGGGGGTGGGCGCCGTTGAGTCGTTGCTGGCCCGTTTCGCTTTCCGGCGGGTTCCGCTACTCCTGATCACCGCCTTTCTGCTGTGCCTGTTTGGCCTGCTGGCGGCGTGGAAAGGATCCTCACTCCAATGAATGCATCCCTGAACCTATTTACGGGCGTGGCCATGGGCCTGAATCTCCTTGCTCTTGGCAGCAGCAGGATTCCCTCGATCATCCGCGCAGCAGCAATGCAGGGAATGGTGATTGGCATCCTCCCCCTGCTGATCGGCTCGCACATGACGTTGCTGGGCCTGCTGGTTGCGGTGGGAACCATCGGAATCAAGGGCTTTCTCATCCCGCACCTGCTCCGGCGCGCCATGCGCTCGGCGAATGTGGACCGTGAGGAAGAGCCGCTGATCGGCTTTGTTCCCTCGCTGTTACTGGGGGCCGCCGCAACGACTGGCGCGGTGGCTTTTTCGGGAGCGTTGCCGCTGTTACCGGAGCATTCCAACGTCCTCCTGGTCCCAGCCGCTCTGGCAACGGTGGTGGCGGGACTGCTGCTGCTCATCGGCAGGACCAAGGCCATTTCGCAGGTCTGCGGCTATCTCCTGCTCGAGAATGGCATTTACCTGTTCGGCCTGCTGCTCATCAATGCGATGCCCCTGGTGGTTGAAACCGGCATCCTTCTTGACCTCACGGTCGGCGTGTTTGTGATCGGCATCATCGCGGATCGCATCCAGCGCGCCTTTGACACCCTGGACACGCGCAAACTTACGAGTCTTCACGAGTGAAAGAAATCATTCTCATTGCCATCCCGTTCGCGGCCGCAATCATCGCATTGGTCTGGCCTAAAGAGGACACTCGTCCCTGGCTTCTGCCGGCGGCTGCGCTGCCGCATTCGGGCCTCTCGCTCTGGATGTTTCTGGACCCGCCCACCTGGAATCCGGCCCTTTGGCTGGGCTTTGACCCCATCGCACGCGCGGTGCTTCCGGCGGTTTCAATCCTTTTTCTCGCGTGCGCGGGATACGGCGTGTCTTATCTGAAAACCAGGAAGGAGCGGCCAAACCGTGTTTTCATTGCCACACTGCTGGCACTCACAGGTCTCATCACCCTTTCGCTGCTGGCACAGCACCTTGGGCTGCTTTGGGTCGCCGCGGAAGGCGCGACGCTGGCAACAGTCCCGCTGCTGCACTTCAACGGCACCCCTCGAGCGTTCGAAGCTACATGGAAGTACCTGCTGGTCGGCGGCACCGGAATCGCCCTTTCGCTGCTGGGAGCGTTCTTTCTCGGTTATTCGTCCATGCACAGCGGCGGGGAGGGCGACCTCACGTTCACAGGCCTTAAGGCCGCCGCAGGGTCTCTCTCCAAACCATGGCTTCTGGCTGCGTGGGTGTTGCTGCTGGCCGGCTTCGGCACCAAGATGGGCCTGGCGCCGATGCATACATGGAAGCCGGACGCTTACGGGGAAGCGCCCGGCATGATCGGCGCGATGCTTGCCGGGGGAATGACGACCGTGGCATTCGTCGCCCTGCTGCGTGTTCGGGCTGTTGTGTCAGCCGCCGGATTGGAAAGCATCGCGTCCCTGACATTGCTTTGCCTCGGTCTTTTCTCAATGATCATCGCCGCGCTGTTCCTGCTGGGCACGCCGGACTTCAAACGCATGCTCGCTTACTCGAGCGTCGAGCACATGGGAATCCTGACGATCGGCGCCTCCATCGGCGTCGGCGGCCTCGGCGCCGCTCTCTTTCACGTGTGGAGCAACGTTCTGACCAAGGGCGCGTTGTTCCTGAGCGCCGGCAACCTCCGCCGCGCGGCCGGAGCACGTACAAACATCGAAGTTGCCGGGATGACCTGGGTGACGCCGCTTTCCTCCAGGATTTTTGTTGTTGGTCTGCTCGCGGTAACGGCCTGTCCGCCGTTCGGCCCGTTTTTCAGCGAGTTGGGAATCCTTCGCGCTGCCGTGGGTTCCCATCAGTACATCACCGCCACCATCTTCCTCGTTTGCCTGCTCCTGGCTTTCATCGGCATGACGCGCCTTGTCTTCTCCATTGTGGATGGCCGCCCGCGCAAAGCCGCGTGGAACACTGCCTCCCTGCGTGAAGCCGCCGGCACCGTCGCGCCTCCGCTCCTGTTGCTGGCCGCATCGCTTTGGCTGGGTCTTTTTACCCCACGTTTCCTGCTGGAAGTCTGGAGCAGCGCCGCCCAAATCCTGATTCCAATTCCATGAGCGCACCCTACATTGAGTTGAACAACGGCTCCAGCCTGCCTTTGAGCGAGGTGCCGGAAGTCTCCATTGCAGACCTTGCGGACGCCACAGAGCGCCGGGTGCTAGCTGGCGCCCGGCTCAGTTCCTGGTTCGGGATTCCTCGAGCCGATGGGGTGAGCATTGTTTCAGTGCTGGCCCTCGATTCCTCCAATTCTCTCCGGATTGGCCGCAGCCTGCCGTTTAAGCAGTCCTATCCGTCTCTGACCCCGAGGATTCCACAGGCGCACATGTTCGAGCGCGAGCTCTGGGAGCAATGCCAAATCGTCCCGGATGGCCACCCCTGGCTCAAACCTGTCCGGCGCGATCACGGGCCGGGCCCGGCAGTCGGCGATTTCTTCACCGCAAACGGGGGTGAAGTCCACGAAGTCGCCGTGGGTCCTGTGCATGCGGGAGTGATCGAGCCGGGTCATTTCCGTTTTCAATGCGCCGGCGAGGAGGTGCTGCACCTGGAAATCGCTTTGGGCTATCAGCACCGCGGCATCGAGCCCTCGCTGGAAGGAGGCCCGCACAAAGCCACCCTCGCCCGCATGGAGACTCTCGCGGGAGACTCTTCCATCGCGCATGCCACAGCTTACGCTTCCGTGCTCGAATCGCTCTCGGGAGCTGAGGCGCCGCTGCGGGCTCAATGGCTGCGGGCCATTGCCCTCGAATTGGAGCGGCTGGCAAATCACACAGGCGACATCGGCGCGCTTGCCAACGATGTAGCCTTCCTGCCCACGTCATCGGCATGCGGCAAATTGCGCGGGGATTTTCTGAACATGACAGCTCTCCTGTGCGGCAATCGGTTCGGACGCGCGCTGGCAGTTCCGGGCGGCTGCCGAAGAGACATGGATCCGGCGCGGATCGCGGAGCTGGAAAAACAGATTAAACCCGTATTGCAGGATGTGGAAAAGGCGGCTGAATGGCTGTGGGACTCGTCTTCTGTCCGCGCCCGGTTTGAGCGGCTCGGGGTTGTTTCGTCCGCTCAGGCCGGGGAAATCGGGCTCGTGGGGCCCGCCGCCCGGGCCTGTGGCCTCGTGCGCGATGTGCGTTACGATCACCCGGCCGGCTGGTATCGTTTTGCCCAGGCGCCGGTCGCTGTTTGGCCTGGAGGGGATGTTTTTGCGCGCGCTCGCGTTCGCTGGCTCGAAATCCAACGCTCCGGCAATTTCATACTTGAGCAACTCGCCGCGGCTCCGGCAGGACTGACGTTTGAGCCCATTGCCCGACCAACGGCCGAAAGCATCGCGGTTGCATTAGTCGAGGGCTGGCGCGGCGAAGTCTGCCACGTGGCAATCACGGATGTCGCCGGCAGGTTCGCGCGGTACAAGGTGACGGATCCGTCATTCCATAATTGGACGGGATTGGCACTGGCCCTGCGGGGGGAAGCCATTTACGACTTCCCTATCTGCAACAAGAGCTTCAACTTGTCATACTGCGGTTTTGACCTTTAACCATGTTTGTCCTAAGCACATTAGCCCATCGGTTGCAGCGCGGTTGCCAGACCATGGCCTATCCCGAAGGCAAAGCGCCGTCACTCCCGGATCGTCATGGCGGCAGCCTCAGGCTCGAATCTGCGCGCTGCCCCACAGACTGCCACAAATGCGCCGAGGTCTGTCCCACGGAGGCATTCCAGGGAGCTCCGCCCTTGCTAAGACTCGATCTTGGCCGCTGCACTTTTTGCGCGGCGTGCGTCCAGGCATGCGAGCCGGGTGCGCTTACGCAGACCAGCGATCACCGCATGGCAGTGCGCAAGGCGGGAGATCTGGTTGTCGGCGAACCCGGCAAAGAGGAACTGAGACTGGCTGCGGCGCTGGACGAAAAACTCAGAAAGCTCTTCGGCCGCTCCCTCAGGCTGCGACAGGTGAGCGCGGGCGGATGCAACGCGTGCGAATCCGATATCAACGTTCTAGGCACAATCGGGTGGGACCTTGGCCGATTTGGCATTCAACTCGTCGCCTCCCCGCGCCACGCAGACGGGCTCCTGATCACAGGCCCAGTAACGCGCAACATGGAACTCGCGCTTCGCAAGACCTACGAGGCCACACCTGATCCGAAGCTGGTAATTGCAGTGGGCGCCTGTGCCATCTCGGGTGAGCCGTTCAGTGGCACTGGCCAGACAGTGGGAGGAGCAGACAAACTTTTCCCGGTGGACCTGTATATTCCGGGTTGTCCGCCGCATCCGCTCACTATTCTGGACGGGCTGCTCCGATTGTTGGGCAGACTGTGAGTTTCAGGAAACCGGCTCAAACACAGGAATCTTCATCCACTCACCATCCTTCAGCGCGGATTGGTGGGCGATGACACCCGGTACCGTGAGGTTCAACGCCATCGAGATATCCACCAACGGCCTGCGATTCTCAAGAACGGACAAAAGGAACTCGTTGCAGAGGTAACCATGCGAGCCCCCG
Source organism: uncultured Verrucomicrobiota bacterium (assembly GCA_964401575.1). Lineage (GTDB taxonomy): Bacteria > Verrucomicrobiota > Verrucomicrobiia > Limisphaerales > UBA8199 > CAYNZC01. The sequence goes on along the minus strand of CAYNZC010000004.1, from coordinate 24,749 downwards.
TGCCCTCCCGGCTCGACCTTGGGCGGCAGTGGCGGTCGTCGGAACACCCCAGGTTTTTCTATCCCTTCATATGAGCCATAGTAGGAGCCCTTTTGCCCGCGGATCCTCCCCATCTCTCCGCCGGAGCCGGGAGTATCCCAACTCACGGCCATGCGAGACATGCCGCCCTCGCTCGTGCGGAAGTTGGCGATTTCCGTGCCGAACGGGTTTTTATAGGGATTATTCGCAGGTTGCAAATGCGGCAGCACGCTTGGCATGCCCATGCACGAAACAGCCGTGAAACGGCCGGAACCCACGGCCACATAATAGGCATTCGAGTGAGTAGGATAGTATTGCGGCGGGAGACCCACACGCCAGCCCTTGTAGGAATCTATCGGCTCGGCCATGTAGTGGTAATACTCGCCTTCGGAATACACAAGCTTGCCAAAGCCGCCCCGGGCAAAAATCTCCCTCATTTCAAAGAGGTCCCGATGAAACGTGGACGTCTCGAACATCATGTAGTTGCGTTTGTTGGCTTTTACAGCCTCATACAGTTCATGGGCGTCTTCGATCGAGCCAAACACAGCCGGCACAGCCGTAGCCACGTGCTTGCCTCGTTTGAGCGCTTCGATGCATTGGCGGGCGTGACTTGGGGCGTCCGTTGCGATAAACACAGCCTCGATGCGGTCATCCTTCAAGAGTTCGTCGAAGGAGGGGTAGGTTTTTTGACACCGACACACCTGCGCGAGCTCGGCGCAACGATCCGGAAGCAGGTCGCTCACAGCCACGATCTCCGCGTTGGGATGATCCTGGAAACTAAACGCGGCGCCGAACTTGCAAACACCGTAACCCACAATGCCCATCCGGATCTTTCGATCCGAGACCGGCTTCCACCCGGCGGAAGCGGAGTCGGTCACAGGAGCGGTCTCGAATCCCTGGATTACTTTCTCCGCAGCGGGAGCAGTGGGGCGTGCCAACCCCAACGCGGCCGACGCTATTCCGACCCTGGCAAGGAAGGATCGGCGGCTGTGCCCTGGAGAGCGCTGTTTAACTTGAATTGTCGCGTTTTCAGTTTGCTGTTTCATAGTATTTTTTGTGGTTTAATCATGACTGGTTGTCGAGACACTCCCGCACCGCCTTGCTGAGGGTGACGTGCGTGTACGGTTTTTGCAGGAAATGCCCATGTCCCTTCCGGAGGAATTCCGGGTCGAGCTCGTCCATGCTGTAGCCGCTGGCAAAGATGATTTTTACCCCGGGCCTGCTCCTGACCACCTCGCTGGCCAGGTCCATCCCTGAGACGCCATCCGGCATCATCATGTCCGTGAGCACAAGGTCTATCTTATCCTTCTCCTTTTGCCACACCTTCAAACCCTCACGGCCGGACGGGGCGTCGATAACCGTGTAGCCGCAATCTTTCAGTATCGCTCTTGCAAGCTCACGCAGCACGAATTCATCCTCGACAAGGAGAATGGTTTCCTTGCCTTGGCGCATCCCCGGCGCGGCAGTCGGCTCCGCCCTGGCAAAAGAGCCGGTTCGGGCCCACGATGGGAAGAAGACGCTAAAAACCGTGCCACGTCCCACCTCGGATTGCACGTCAATCCACCCATCGTGCTGCTTGATAATCCCGTACACCGTTGCAAGGCCCAATCCCGTGCCCTTCCCGACTTCCTTGGTCGTAAAGAAAGGCTCAAAAATGTGCGGGAGCGTTGCGGCATCAATCCCGGCGCCGGTGTCCTGCACACTGAGCCGTATGAAATTGCCCTCCCGCGCGTCGGGATGCGACTGAACATAGTCCGCGCCAATCTGCGCGGCATTCGCGCTGATGGTCAGTGTACCGCCCCGGGACATGGCATCGCGCGCATTGACCGCGAGGTTCACGATGACTTGTTCGATCATGCCCGAATCCCCGCGGACGGCTTGCAGATCCGGATCGCAATCCATGACCAGCCGGATGCTTTCTCCCAGCAGGCGTTCGAGCAGCTTGCTGGTGGTGGTGATCACCTCGGCAATATCGAGCTGCTTGGGCTGCATCACATTCTTGCGGCTAAACATGAGTAACTGCCGCGTGAGCGCGGCGGCGCGCTCAGCAGCAAAGTAAACCGCCTGCACACTGTCCCTGTGCTCCTCCGCCAGGTCCGGTTTGACCAGGAGCAGACCCGAGTGCCCCTGGATGATCGTGAGCATGTTATTAAAGTCGTGTGCCACGCCGGCGGCGAGCTGGCCGATAGATTCCATTTTTTGAGACTGGCGTAGCTGGGCTTCCAGATTCAACCGGTGCGTCAACTCCTCGATGTAAACATGCACCGTTCCGCTCGCGAGAACGGGGTGAAAAGACCACGACAGCGTGCGTCCGTTCAGAAGAACCTGCCGGTCAAGCAGCGGTTCCCCGGAGGAAAGGCATCCCTCCACGATTGCCATGCAGTCGAGCGGGAGCAACTCCGCAGGAGAGCAACCGCCGAATGAAGCCGCCAGCCTGTTAGCCGCATCGTTGGAGTATGTGACCAAGCCGCTTTCGCTCAGTTCCAGGGCCGGTGCCGGATTGAGACGGGTGAACGTGGCCAGTTTCTCCATCTCCGCCTCCGTGCCGCGCCGCACAACAGCCATCGCCAGAACCGTCGCTATGCCAAGCATGAATTGCACCTGGCTCTCCTTGAATTCGCTGGCATTGCCGGTGTGAGCCAGCAAGAGGCCAAACAGCCCCTCCTCGGCCTGAATCGCAACCACGACCGCACTGCGAGCTCCGTGCTCGTGGAAAAACTTTTCAGGCTCGAACCTCGGGTCATCCAGAAGGTCCTTCACCAATATCGGCTCTCCTCGGGACAGGGCGTAGGACAAGAGAGATCCCCTGGCCAGAGGAACCCGGAAATTCTTCGCTGTCTCAGGAAGCCACCCCACGGAAGCGCGCAACGAAAGCATGTCCGCTTCGGCGTCCAACTCGAAGATCGACACATATTCCACCTGCAGAGTCTGGCTTACCATGATGACCGCCTGGTGCATCAGGGCCAAAAAGTCCTTGCTCTGAAGGGCAAACTGGCCAAGCGCGCTCACGACCGCCTGCCGCATGACCTGCTGGTTCAGGTCATCCCGCGCGTCCTCCTGCTTCCTGTCTTTTCGCTGAAGAGCTGCCGCCATCTGGTCGATAGAGCGAGCCAGATCTCCAAGCTCTCCCGGCTCCCGCTCAAGACCGGTGCGCACGGTAAGATCGCCGCTCGCGAGCAGTTTCGTCGCCTCGAGTATCGCGCGCACCTGGCGCATGATGAACATTTCACCCCCGAACCACGCGGCGCCCAGGGCAAGCGCTCCGGCGCCGAGACGAATCCAGGGAGGGTCGTAAGCGAAAAGGTACATCACCACCCACGCCGGCACGAGGGCCACGAAAACAGTCCCGACGAGGCGGGCACGCAAGCTGGTGAACCTTCTCATGGTCTTGCGAGCAAAGACACGCCGCATTCTAGGAAACCGCCCTGCCAGGCGGAAGCAGATTCGAGAAACCCAAACCCGCCCACCAGGCGGGATCAGGAACGATCCATTTTGCGACGCGCGGCCTCGAGTATCTGGCGCTCGCGCTCCGTCAGGCTTTGAATGCCTTGAGCGGAAATCTTGTCCAGAATGGGATCCACTTCCTTGCTAAGAAACTCATCCGGCGGAGGCTCCGGCTGGACCGTGAACGGTGTGGGACCGGCTTGTTTCCTGGTGACATGCACCAGCGGACGGAGGCGAGGCGGGTGCCGCTTCTCAGGCCACCGCCATGTAAGCGCGTGTTTCACAAAAGCAAGCCCGCCAATCATGCCGCCCAGGTGCGCCGCGTGCGCAATGTTGTCCGTCGGAAAGAGAATGCCGACCAATGCAATGATGGCGCAGAAAAGGAGGAGGAACTTCGCGCGCATGCTCACAGGGATAACAAAGAACAACAGAATCGTCAGAGGCCGCTCCGGGTTCAGGCTGGCATAAGCAGCAATCAGACCAAAAACACCCGCCGAGGCACCGACTACCTCGCCGGCGCCAATCTGCGGAATCAGCGGGCCGGCCACCGCCTGCAGTAACCCGCCCAGCACGCCGCTTGAAAAATACAGGGCGAGGTAACGACCCGGTCCGATCGTCTCTTCAAGCTCCCTTCCAAAGACATAAATTGCCCAGCAATTCAGCAGCAAATGAATCCAACCACCGTGCAGAAACTGAAATGTCAGAAGCTGCCAAACCCGGCCATGCCACAAACCATCGGAGCTTAGCGCAAGGTATTTGAACACCGGAAGGCCGAACCAGCGGATCGCCATGAGCTGTAGAATGAACGCCGCCGCCAGCGCGATCAGCAGCACAATGGTTGCTGACCGGCGGTAGTCAAATCCTCCCCCGCGCATGTAATAGCGGTCATCCAGCATAAAAACGGTTCCGGACAGGCCTCCGAACAACCCGCACGTCAAAGAGATCCGCGATGAGGTTCTCCAGGGACCCGCAGCAAACCCTAAACGCGCTTTCAGGTTTTTTCAACGGGTAACAACCTGGTCGGAGTAAAAATCCTCTCCGCCTTCAACCCGGAACTTCCCGATTGCAAGCGCAACCGGCATACTTATAGTTCATCCCATGAAAACATCCGGATGGATTACTGCCTGGTCTTGCATCGCCGCCTGCATGCTTCTCATCGGCAGCGGACCCGTGGAAGGGTCTCAAACGGCCCGGGAGCCTTCCGAAACAGTAATCATGAAGGAGCTTCCAGACCGCATCCAGGTCTGGCTGGGCAAATCCTTGTTCACGGAGTACGTCTTCTCCTACCCTTCCCGCCCGTATCTCTATCCCATCTACGGACCGGCCCAGGCGCCGATGACGCGCAACTGGCCGATGGTTGATGCCCCGGGCGAGTCGAAGGATCATCCCCACCAGCGTTCACTATGGTTCGCGCATGGCAAGGTGAACGGCATTGATTTCTGGTCCGAGCTGCCGGGCGCCGGAAGCGTTAAGCACCGGAAGTTCAAAGCGGTCGAGTCGGCAAAGGACCATGGCACGATCAAAACCGCCAATGATTGGGTGAATAAAGACGGCAAACTGATTTGCACGGACGAGCGCACCATGCGTTTCTCCGTCTCAAAGATCAACAAGACCTCGCGGATCATCGACTTCGAAATCACGATTCGCGCATCGGAAGGCGAGTTAATCTTCGGAGATACAAAGGAAGGCACCCTGGGTATCCGGATCGCGGAATCCATGAAAGTCGCCAAGGGCAGCGGTCATATTATCAATAGCGAAGGTTTGCGCGACGGACAAGCCTGGGGAAAGAGAGCCAAATGGTGTGATTACTTTGGCAGTATCGGCGCCAATGCGGCGGGCATTGCCATTTTCGATCACCCGTCAAATCCCCGGTTTCCGACCTGGTGGCATGTCCGCGACTATGGGCTGTTTGCGGCAAACCCCTTCGGAAAACATGATTTCGAGTCCCTTCCCGACAAGGCGGCGGGCGAACTGAAGTTGCCCGCCGGCTCCGCGCTCACGTTCAAGTATCGTTTCCTCTTTCATGAAGGGAATGAACAGCAGGGACAAGTGGGGGAGGAATACGCGTGTTTTGCGAAATAGTGGCGTGCTGCAAATCTCCACGCGACAGCCGACGCGCAACCGTGCTTGCCCCCGGAGTTTTTGGAGGTGGAAAGGGACCGGGAATTGGCCTTGTAAAAAGGGCTTTTTCTAATAAGGTGTGACCCCGTGAAAGGCAGGCTGGTAATGCCCATTTTGTTCATGGTTGTGTTTGCGCTCTCGCGCATCCCCGGCATGCTGCCTCCCAACTTCAGCGCAGCCTACGCAATTGCTTTCTGCGCCGGGGTTTACTTCGCCGGATCCATGGCCTGGTGGCTGCCACTCGGCACGTTGTTCATCACGGATCTGGGGCTGGACATTTACTATCTCTCACTGGGCTGCAGCGTGTTCGAGATCCCGATGCTGCGCTCGCAGTTTTTCAATTACCTCTCATTTGGCTGCCTGATCTGGCTTGGCCGCAGGTTTAAACCCGAGACATCGTTCCTCGGCCTTCTGGGCGGAGGCATCCTGGGCGCCCTGCTCTTTTACCTGATAACCAACACAGCGGCATGGTTTTTTAACCCATTCGGCAGCCCCGAGTACAGCAAGACCCTTTTGGGCTGGTTGAAGGCCCTGACGACAGGCACTGCGGGATGGCCGCAGACCTGGGAGTTTTTCCGGAATACCCTCATGAGCGGCGGCTTGTTCACCGGCCTTTTTGTCGGGGCAATGAAATTAACCCACGCCGCCGAATCCGCCCGCGAAAAGAAGACGGACGAAGAGGAAGCTCCGGAAGCGGAGCCTAAAGAAGCCCCGGAACCCGATGAAGCAAAGGCGTGATGAAGGTTGGCGTCATTTCGGACACACACAACTTCCTCGACCCTCACATCCTTAAGATGTTCCATGGCGTGGGCCACATCCTGCACGCGGGCGACATCGGACAGCCCGCGATTCTCGATCAGTTGCGACAGATCGCGCCGGTCACAGCCGTTGCGGGCAACACAGACGATCCCATGTTCGGCTATTCACTCTCGGAGACCGTCGAGCTTGGCGGGCTTCGATTTCTCGTGCAGCACATTGTTAATCCCCGCCTCCCCGGCGATGATTTGCGTTCCCGGATCAACGCAACCCGGCCACAGGTGGTCGTGTTCGGCCACACGCACTCCCCGTTCGACGCCGAGGTGGAGGGTATTCGATTCTTGAATCCCGGCTGTGCTGGCAAAAAGCGATTCTCGCTCCCCCGAAGCGTGGCAATGCTTCACCTGCGCGATCGGAAAATGACGGTGGAGATGCTGCCGCTTTGAGTGTTTCGTGCATGAGCGCCGGCGTCCGCCTGCGGCCTCCGCCCGATTGTAAATTGAAACAGGTTGCCGCTCCGCCGCGCACTGGTTATTTGTTCTAGATGGAAAGCGCCAAGCCAGCCACGTCTGCCGCCAATGCAGCCGAACCGTACATTCCGGCTCATGTGCGGATGCCGGAACTGACAGCCCGCGCGCTGATCACCGGCACAATTCTTGGCATTATATTTGGCGCATCCTCCCTTTACCTCGTCTTGAAGGTCGGCCTGACTGTGAGCGCCTCGATTCCCGTGGCAGTAATCTCACTGACACTGTTCCGGCTTTGGTCAAAGGCCGGCGGCAAAGACGCGACGATTCTTGAGAACAACATCGTTCAGACGGCAGGGTCGGCTGGTGAGTCCATTGCCTTTGGGCTGGGTGTCACAATGCCTGCCATCCTTATTCTGGGGTTCGACCTGGAGATTGGACGTGTGCTGGTGGTGGGGCTGATGGGCGGCCTGATCGGGATTCTGATGATGATTCCGCTGCGCAGGGCCCTGATTGTGGCCCAGCACGGCACACTCAAATACCCGGAAGGCACGGCCTGCGCGGAGGTGCTCAAGGCGGGTGCGTCGGAAGAGTCCCGTACGGCTGCCACGCAGGCACGTCCGGCGGCGACGGGGGTGCTGGCCTCGGGCATCAGCGCCACAACCATCTTCACAGGATTCGGGCTGGGACTGGCCTACAAGACAGCCATGGCGGCACTCAAGTTGTGGAAGGATGTCCCCGAAAAAATCTTCGGGGCGCCCCTGAAGGGAGGATCTATCGCTGCGGAGATTTCGCCGGAATTGCTCGGCGTGGGCTATATCATCGGGCCGCGCATCGGCGGCATCATGATCGCGGGGGGAGTCCTGAACGCTCTCGTGCTCATTCCCATGATCGCCTTTTTCGGGGATACGGCGCCGGGCATTCTTCCGCCCGGCACAAAGCCGATCGCCCAGATGAGTCCATCGGAAATCCGCGGCTCGTATATCCTGTACATTGGCGCGGGAGCGGTGGCTGCCGGTGGCATTATCAGCCTTTTCCGCTCGCTTCCCATCATTCTCCACGGTCTAAAGTCCGGGCTGGCGGACCTGCGCGGATCAAGAAGCGACGGAAGCGGTCCGTTGCGCACGGATCAGGACCTCTCCATGCGGTTCGTGATCGGCGGTATTGCCGCGTTGATTGTAGCCATCATTGCGACCCCGTCGCTTCACATGAACATTGTCGGCGCCATCCTGATCATTCTGTTTGGATTTCTGTTCGTCACGGTCTCCTCCCGGCTCACGGGCGAGATCGGATCCTCGTCAAACCCGATTTCCGGAATGACAGTCGCCACCCTGCTCCTCACGTGCCTGGTGTTCCTGCTGGCAGGCTGGACGGGCGGCACCGCTTACGTGACGGCCCTTTCGGTCGGCGGCATCGTGTGCGTGGCAGCCTCGAACGGCGGCACAACCTCGCAGGACCTCAAGACGGGGTTTCTGATCGGCGCCACTCCCAAAAAACAGCAAATCGCAATCCTTGCAGGAGCGGCCGCCAGCGCCTTGCTCATCGGGCCAATTCTGTTGGGGTTAAATAACACCGCAACCGTTTACGTCCCGGCGGCACAGGTGGCGCCCGGCTTGCGAGCTCCAAATCCCGAGAGCCTGGTTCGAACGGAAACCCTCAAGGGCCCTCAAGCCGCTTCAGACAAGGACGTGTACCGGGTGTGGCACAAAACAACCCCGGATGGCGGTCCGGCGGGCAAATACCTCGTGGACGATTCCGGAACGGCGGTCTGGCTTGCCGACCCGGGCATCAATGGATTTCACAGAACACGACCGGATGGCAGCGAGGTGCGCAAGTTCGATGCTCCAAAGGCAACGCTCATGAGCTACATCATAAAAGGCATGCTGGACCGGCAACTCCCATGGGGCATGGTCCTGTTCGGCATCATGCTCGCGGTCGCCGTCGAGCTTTGCGGAATCTCCTCGCTGACATTCGCTGTTGGCGTGTATCTGCCCATGTCCTCATCCGCCCCCATATTCGTGGGTGGACTCATCCGCTGGCTGGTGGATCGCCGGATGCGAAAGGACCTGGCGCACCATAAGCTGGACGCTGCCGAACTGGATGCCGCAAGCGACCGCAGCCCGGGCGTGCTGCTGGCCAGCGGCTACATCGCCGGGGGCGCGATTGCCGGCATTGTCATCGCCTTTGTTGCCGGCTTGCTGGGCAACTTCGACCACACCCTGACAAAATGGGCAGAGTCGAACAATCCGTTCTTCTCCGGCCCATATTCTAACGCTTTGTCCCTGCTCCCCTTCGCATTGCTCACCCTGCTTCTTTACCTCGTGGGACGGCACTTGCTTTTGCGAAGCGGCCGTGCTCAAAACCCGCCAAAACATGTCTGATCAGCAAAGTCTGATTTACACCCTGGAGAGCGTGGTCGAGCCCCTGCGCTTCGCGCAGATGTTCCCGTCCGAGCAACCGGTCGAACTCGAACTCGGCAGCGGGGATGGCTCGTTCCTCGCTGAGTACGCATCGCAGCACCGCGATGTGAACTTCGTGGGAGTGGAGCGTCTCCTGGGACGGCTTCGGAAACTCGACAGGAAAGGCCGCAGGGCAGGACTGCAAAATCTGCTGGCAATACGGATCGAGTGCTCCTACATGCTGCGTTATCTCGTCAGCCCGGGCAGCCTTTCTGCAATTCACGTTTACTTTCCGGATCCCTGGCCAAAAAGAAAACACTGGCAGCGCCGCCTTGTGAACGAGGGTTTCCCGATGATCGCCGCCCGCGCCTTGAGAGTGGGCGGCGCCGTTTACCTGCGAACAGACGATGAGCCCTATTCTGCTCAGATGCAACAGGTCTTCAGGCAATGTTCCAGCTTTGCCCCATTCGAGACCCCCTCGGGATTGGCGCAGGCGGTGACGGATTTCGAGCGCGAGTTCAACGCGCGCGGCATTTCAACGCGGAGGGTCGCCTACACCAGAGTGATGTGATTAAACGCAAGGCAGGGTCTGAGTCAAATGTCGATAACGTCTTGGCGACTCTCCGGCTTTCGGGGTGTCTTCTTCACACGAATCGAAGACCGGTTTGTGCCGGTCAACACGTTAAGCACCGTGGAGATGACGCTGATGATCAATGCGCCCAGGAAGGCAGCTCCAAACCCATGCACTTCAAAATGCGACCCAAGGATCAAGCCCACCAGGTAAAGCATCCCGGCGTTGATTACCAACATGAACAGGCCCAGCGTCACAAACAGCAGCGGAAGCGCCAGAAACATCACAATAGGCCGGATAAATGCGTTCAGAATGCCGAGCAGTAGTGCGACAACGAAGGGCGTCCAAATGTCGTCCTGTTTGAACCTTAATCCCTCCAGAACGTAAACAGCCACGAGCACCGCCAAAGTGTTGATGATCCAACTTTGGAGGAAACGTCTAAATGAGTATGTGCTGCTCTTTGGCATGGTGCCAATCCCGCCTTCCCAAGGTGGATGAACCAAGCCCTCATGACAAGCGCCAGAGTGTGAAAGATTGGGCGCTGCAATATCCCTGCTTCCTCCAAACAACATCGGGACAACTGAAATCCCGGGCACACGGTCACCTCTCGCAACTGCCTGGATAGGTTCGCCCCGAACAGGCCAATACCACCCAACCAAGGCACACTTGGCCCTTCTCGCCCCGAGCGGGTATGCTATAATAGTCCCGTGAAGACCTCCCAGCATGTGCCGGTTTGGATTTTCGCAGCGTGCCTGATCGCCTGGGAGGCTGCCGCACAGTGGTCCGCCGTGGGAACAGGAATTGATTACCAGAAATTCACCACGACACACCCCAATAACGTGTTTGTGACGCGCATGGCCGTGGCGAACACGGATGCCATCATCGGCAGCATGATTGCCAGCAATCGCATCTCGGGCGCCCGGGAAATTGTCTCCTCGCAGGCTGCACGGTACGAAGATGCGATCAACTACTGGGGCGAATCCTGGGGGCAGCGGAACGACGTGGTGGTGGGCATCAACGGCAGCTTTTTCAATACAAGCGGCGTGATCACAGGAGGTCATATTTACGATGGCTGGTACTCGAAGCGATTCGATGATTGGGGAGGCCAACTGGGTTTTGTGTGGAAAATGGACCGCAGTTATTTCAATGGCGTGTGCCTGCACTTCCTCCCGGGCGAGCAGACGGTTTCAACCGGCGGAGCCTCCCGCGCTTTTGACGGCATCAACGTGGCGCGTGCCGCGAATCAATTGATTGTTTACACCCCGCAATACAACAACAACACACTCACAAGCTCCTCCGGAGTGGAGGTGCTCGTTGAAATGCCCGCTCCATTGGCCCTCCTGAACCCTCCCGCCGCCGCGACCGGCGCCATCCGCCAGGTTCGAATTGGGCAAGGCTCCACCAGCATTCCCTTTGATCACATCGTGCTTTCCGGGGAGGGAACCGCGGCCACCTTTCTGCAGACCTACTGCCAGGTTGGACAGCAGGTTTCCATCAGTCAAAGACTGATGCTTTACGATGGTCCCTCCGGCAACCTGTGCTCCAATCCGGACCCGCGAAGCTTGCACAAAACCTATGCCCTGGCTCAGGGGAACTTCGAGTTTCTCAAGAATGGCGTGACTCAACCCACCTCCGACCCCGGCCTGACCGCCCGCAACCCGCGAACTGCCGTGGCCTATAATTCCACCTATATATTTTTTGTTGTATGCGACGGGCGTTCATCGGCGAGCGTTGGCATGTCGAGCACCGAACTGGCCTCGTTCTGCCGGGACGTCCTCGGCGCCACCTACGGTGTGAATATGGATGGCGGAGGCTCCTCCGTGATGTGGGTGAATGGAGAGGTCAAGAACGTTCCGTCGGATGGCAGCCAGCGCGCGGTAGCAAACGGGCTAATGATGTTGAATGTAAAGCCCAAAATCAGCTCGTCCGTCCTCGGCGCAGGGGACACCGTCACGACACGAGGCGCTGCAAACATGCGGCTTGGTCCCGGAACCGATTACCACTCCTTCACGACGCTGAGCGCAGGCGCGACTGGCGCCGTGTTGAGCCACTCTCTAAACGGGGTCTATGCAAAAGGTTACTACTGGTGGAAATGCGCCTTTGCCTCATCCACGGGCTGGGTGGCGGAAAGCCTTCTACAAACGTCCGACCGGGAGCCTTCTCTGAATCAACAACCGGCAAACCGGTCGGTGCGTCCCGGCGGCACAGCTCAGTTCAGCGTCTCTGCCTCCGGCTCAATGCCGCTCTATTACACATGGGAAAAGGACGCGGTCCCTCTCGCCGACACCGGACATTATTCAGGCAGCAGCACCCCGGCGCTCACCGTAAGCGGCGTGGATCAAAATGACACGGGGAACTACCGTTGCATCGTCACAAACACCTTTGGGAGCGTCACCAGCAACCCTGCCATGCTGATCCTGGTCACGAACATCTTCGCAGCGCCCCTGACCAACATCCCGCCCCTGCCGGGCGACACTGCCAATGAGGCCCGCGCCGTGACATCCGATGGCGCGTGGGCTGTGGGAGTTTCAGGTTCGCGCGGATTCCTGTTCGGGATCAATAGCGGTTCGATCGCCAATGTTGCCGGTTCGGATGCGGTGCAGTCCCTGCTCGCCACCGGCGTGAGCAACCGCAAGGTCGGATCTCAGCAGGAAATAGTCGTTTCCGGGCTCTCGAGCAGCGGTCATACCGTATGGAAAACCGCAAATGGCGGAACGACATGGTCCACCAGCGTGCAGACGCCGGGTGACTTTCCCTCCATCCCGGCGGCCAATGGCTCAACCGGTACCGGTTCCGATGTTTTCTATTCCGCATGGACGTATGAAGGACCGAACGCGAATGATAACTGGACCCTTTATGTGGGGCGTTTTTCCAATGCATGGCCCGCAACGGCAGCTTGGGGCTACAAGGGAGCCCAGAAACCGGATACCCTCGGCCTGAACGCCGTGTCCGCGAACGGACGGGCAGTCGGGTGGCGCCGGACTACTGCAGGATTGGTCCATGCCAACTACGTTGCGGACTGGCAGGGCGCCACAACACCAAAAGTGTGGTTCTTCAACGGCCTGAATCCGTCAACGAACCTTGGCCAGGCGTTTTCTGTGAGCGCAAACGGCAGAGTGGTCTTTGGAATATCCCCCAAGGTCGGCTCGGGCACGACAAACTTCGCTTACAGGTGCGTTTTCAGCGACACGTTCCCCGGTCCTGCCACACAATTGAGCATTGCCGCTTTGCCGGCCTTTCCGGACACCGGCGGCTCCACAACCCTCGCGGTCCCTTACGGCTGCACGCCCGACGGATACTACGCCGTGGGCATGAACTACCGGAATCGCGAACGTGCCGTTCTGTGGGACACGCATGATCCCAACCCGAACAATTGGACGGTAACAGATCTCACAGACCTGGCTGCGGGCGAGGGTAACCTGGACATCTTCAGCAGCCTGAGCCGGGCCTATTCCGTCGGCACAAACGCGACAGGGCATCTCATCATTGCAGGCGTCGGATGGGATACAAACAACGTGCCAAACCGGAGAGCGTTCCTGATGGAATTCGATGCCTTGAAAGTGTTTGCGGTGCCCCAACCAACCCTGAACATCTCAGGATCATACGCTTCGGGCTTCACGTTTTCCTTCGTAACAGTCTCCCGGCCCAATGTGACTTACCACCTCGAATGCACAACGAACCTTTCAGCCCCATTCTGGACAACGATCGCGTCCGTGCCGGCAAACGGCGACATGGCAAACCTCCCGGATAATAGTCCCTCTCCCGCTGCGCGCTACTACCGGCTCCGGGTGCAATGAGACGCGCCAGCGTACCCCGCAAACATCCGGGCGTCCCCGCATTACTTGGCGGTGCTGCGCTGAAACTCGCGCTGGGCTTCCGGCATCAGGTTTTGGAGTTGTTGAATCCGCTGGGTGTCCAGGGGATGCGTTCGGAGGAAGGCAGGGACGCTGGAGCCGCCCGAGGCGTTGTTGAATTCCATGAAACGCTTCCAGAATTCGACCGCTTCCTGCGGGTTGTATCCGGCCCGGGCCATATAGATGAGCCCGATGTGATCCGCCTCGGATTCCTGCTTTCGGCTATGCGGCAGTTCACGCCCAACCTTTGAGCCGACACCATAGGCCAGCACGGCGGCCTGGCTCCATGTGGGATTGTAAGCGGACACAGCCGCTCCCAGCACCTGTCCGCCGCCCTCCATGAGCAGGGCTTCACTCATTCGCTCCGCCCCATGGTGGGCCACCGCATGAGCCACCTCGTGAGCCATCACAGTTGCCATCCCGGCCTCGTTCTTTGTAATCGGCAGTATGCCGGTGTAGATCCCCACCTTTCCACCCGGCAGACAAAATGCGTTGGCCTCCTTGCTTTGAAAAACCACGAACTCCCACTGGGCATCCGGCATGTCCTTGGCCGTGACCCTGGCAATCTGCTGACCGACACGCTGAACCATGGAGTTGATCTGCGGGTCGCGTTCAATCGGTGTTTCCTTCTTAAGCTCCTCGAACCCGCTGAGTCCAAGCTGCATTTCCTGGCTCGCGGAAACAATGTTCAGTTGTGACCGGCCTGTGACCGGCACTGTTGAACATCCCGAGATCAGCACCATGAGTGCTATGGCGCAAGTGGCTGCAATAATCCTGGCTTTTTTCATAGTTACCCCTGTTTCGTAAAAAGAATCACATTTCGCTGTAATTTTCAATCCGGCTCTTGGCCTATCATAGCCCCGTCCCGTCCCGACCGCCACAAGTCCTGACTCCGTGACATCCGACGCACAACCCCCGATGTGAATTCAGGCACACAAGCAGGGACGCAACAGGCCCATCAACGCCCGCTGAATATCTCGGGACGCAGCGTTCCAACTTTTTGCGCGGGAAGCCGTTTGTCCAGCGACCCTGAAACCATCTTCTCGGGTTCAACATGTCCGTCGCAAAAGAGGGCGTTTGCCTTTCCAGAATGTCTGAAGTGCCCGTTGGGATAGTAGGACCGGCTGGTAAAATTCGACGCCCCAGTGATGAAGTAGTATTCCTCGAGCATTGGGTTGGATGGCGATGCGGGAGACTGGAAATCGTTCACCTGGGCAGCATCTGCAAAAAGAACCGTGCCCGATGGGTTGGCCATGGCGTTTGCATTTGCGGGCTTTGCGCCCGGATCCGGGGCAAGGGCGCGATTGTAGCCGTATCCGGAAACAGGCACCCTGGCCTTGAGCTTGAACTTGCCGAGCTCGTACTTCAGCGAAGAGCAAAGCCGAACGGGGTTGTCCCTGAGAAACGGATACAGCGGCCCGGCGGAAAAATCAATCAACCGCGACTGCTCCTGCCCGTTGCTGATCCAGCCCACCCAGTACGTGCGGCCATTGTTTGTCGCGCCGGCATTGCCATAAGTGGCGGGAAAGCAGTTGCCGCCGCTCTCGCTCCAGTAGAGCTGCGTGGCCAGGGCGAGTTGGCGCAGATTCGACACGCAATCCGCACGCCACGCGGTGGCTTTGGCCTGCGCAAGCGCAGGTAGCAGCAACGCGGCAAGGATGCCGATCACCGCAATGACCACCAGCAGTTCCACCAGGGTGAAAGCGGTGCGATGAGCCGGGGAAGCCGGGATACGGCTTCCCCGCGTTCGTTGAAAGGCCGGTTTTGAGCGGACGCTCATACTTATTTGCTCGCGCGAACACGATAAAAGGCCCTGTCTGCAGGCGCATCTGTATCCGCCATTATAATGTCCCCCCCGGTGCCGGGCACATTTTCGACCACAGGACTCCAGTTCAAAAAGTCTTCCGACCGTTCCAAGGCATAGGTGTAATCCTGCAGGCTGCGAAAAGTGACGGTTCGGGGATGTTGCGTCAGGTCGTAGCGCAGAAAACTGACCGGAGACCTTGGCGGAATGGTGACGCGGACATTATCCACGACACCCCTGGCAAACACCGAGCAACCCCAGTCGCCGGCTTCGTTGCTCCTGTAGTTGCTGATGGAGAACATCCTGACCTCGTAGTCGTCCGCTTCCCCGAAATTGCTCACATCCGGGTTCGCGAGCCGGAACGTATGCGGAACTCCCAGCACCACACCGTTGGTGGTCCAGACAGCGTTCAAACACTGCAACTCGGCATCATACTGCATGGACAAATGCACAACCGTGTTCAGCGGGAACTCCATCGTGTATTCAGACTGGTACTTAAAGGCATAGTTCGTGCCCGATGAAATCAGCGAGGGCGCAATCGTGGGGTAATCCGGCGGGTAGCAGTTTATCTCGAAGACGTCTCTCGCCGAGCCGTCGGGGCGGCAGAACCATGCGTTGGTGGCGCTGTCATCCAGGAACCCCACAGCGATCTGCATTCCCCAGAACTTGCCCGGTTCGTGGCCGCCGAAGAACTCGTTCAGCACCAGGTCCAGCTCGAACGAAAAACTATCCAAACGCGTGAGGGCGCGCCCGATCGGCCAGTGAAAAAAACTCTGCGGACGCGAGGAATCCCACTGCACCTCGAGGTTTTGCGCCGTACTGTTCCAGACAAACAAGGCGGGGTCTCCAAGCACACTCCATCGCGACGACGGATCGCTAGAAAAATCTTCGTTGATTGCTATCGTGGAGGCGGCGGCAAGGCTCATGCCTGACACTGCCAAAATCATCGCCGCGACTGCTGCTCTACACATTTTTTGAACTGGCCTTTCCTGCTTTGCCCCTACAGGGCGGTTTGCGTTTGGAGACCAGTTCGGGACGGAAAATAAAAAAACCTTCACGCCCCGACGAACGGAGAATGAAGGCATTCTGCGGCCCTTCTGCAACCGGCAGAAGGCTGGCCTCATCCTTCTCTTGTCGGAGAAGCGGCATGACCCATCCATCGCGATACATCTCACGAAATGGATGACCATGCCTGACGAGCACAACCGGACCGATATCCTGACTTCGGGCTTTAACCTCGCTCCCGCCTTCCCGGAGTGTCCTCCAGTGGCGATGGGAACTCGCAACCCGTTACAGTGGCGCAACCGTCCCTGATTTTCACAGGGTTCCCTGACGCCCGGCTGTGACATAGCGGCGGGAGAAACCCGCCTCTTTCAAAGAACACCTCTATACCTAGACCGTTCAAACGGCATTGCCAAGCAAAACCACCCGCCCATTAAGAAAAGAATGAAGCCGGCTGTAACTACACGAGGACCCCAAGCGTCTGGCAAGATAACCAACAAAGGAGATAACTATGAGATTAAGTAAAATTGAATGGATTCGCCTGGTGTTCTCGGGCTTGGCCCTGCCGCTGGCATTGCCCGTCCTGGCGCAACCGGCCGATGACGGGCCCGAACGCGACAGGCCCGAGGCGCGACGAGACGCGCAGAGACCGCCCGACCGCCCGGGTTTCGGACGGGCGCAGGGCTTCAGACCAACCGGGGCGGACCCGCTGGCCCGGCTCATGGCAGTGCTTACCCCGGAGCAACGCAGCTCCGTTCGTGAGATGATGGCTGATAACCGCGAGAAAGCCATTGCCCGCGAGAAGAAGATCGCTGAGGCACGAAAGGAGCTTATGGAAACCAGCCTCGAAGGCAATTTCAACGAAGAAGCTGTGCGCAAACAGGCCAGGATCATCGCGGAACTCGAGACCGAGCGTATGGTTGCCACCGCCAAAACCTTAGCGAAAATTGACCCCCCGCTCACGCCGGAACAAAAACGGGAACTCCGGCAGGCTGGCGCGCAACGGCCTCCAATGGATCGGTTTGGGCCGCGCGAGCGCCCGCAGGATAGGCCCGGCACGCAGGACAGGCCCCGCTATCCGGAACGCAGGCGGGACCGGCAGCCTCCGCAACCGGAATAGTTGACTTCAACACATCGAAGTTTTCCGGGCAGCGGGAGGCAACACTCCCCTGCCCTTTCAGGTTTCCTCGTCCGTGGGAACCTCGATGACGCCGTCGAATTGTTTTCCACTCCTCTCGAGGATCGCCCGTATCTCGGGTGACAAAGGCCGGGGGGTCTCGACTTTGCGCTCACGAACAATGTACCGGTAGTGCCCCATGGTGTCCGACTCTACAATCTTCTGCTCGACCAACCGCTCGAGCACCGGGTAAGCCCAGCGATTGTCCTTATCAAAACGTTTTCGCGTGGCCGCCCGGCGGCAGATTTCAGCGGCGGAAATGAAGTGCCCGCGCCATAGCTTAAGGTAAGCGCAAATGTCTTGTTCGTCGGCGTCTCGCATGAATGACAAAGAGCATGGTAACCCCTCTTTTCCCCTTCGCAAGGCTTTGAACAAAAACCGCGCTCGAATGCGCCGGGCACATTCTGCCGTGATGCCCCGCAGCCCAGGATGATTGCGCGACTCTCGATCAATGTCACCGGCGCCCGATCACCATGCTCCCCCGCGGCCCGAATCCGATGCGTTAGAACGCATGCCGCGGCACACCAAGTGTGGGTTGCAAATCGAGTTGCGGCAGGACATTATTGGCACATGAAAATGCTGAAAGCGCTGGGTATTGGCCTCGTGTGTGTCGCCTCGCAGTTGTCACTGGTCGGAGCCGAATTCGTCTGGAACGGCAAGGATCTTACCGGATGGAAAGTCCCCAACCCAAATCCATTCTGGAAAGTCGAAAACGGCGTGCTGATCGGCGAAAATGACGCATCCAATGCCGGCAGCATGCTCTACACAGAATCCGACTATAAAGATTTTGTGATCGAAGCCGACGCGCGCTGGTCCGGCGAAATCGACAGCGGCTTCATGTTCCGCAAACCGGAAGGCCAGATGCAAATCGGCATTTCCCGCAGCCAGAAGATTGACCTGACCGGATCGTTCTACGTGGGTGGAAAAGATCCTTACCCGATGTCGGGCCGCGCGCTGAACGCAAACAAGCTGGTCAAATCAAATGATTGGAATCACTTCAAACTTCAGGCTAGAGGCGATACTTACACGGTCTGGATCAACGGTGAAAAAGCCAGCGAGTACACCAATCCAAAATACAACCAACCCGGCCCCATCGGCCTCCAGATTCATCGCGGACTGCCCATGAAAATCGAGTTCCGCAAGATCCGCATCAAGAGCATTGATTAGGATTTTGCTTTAGCGCCTCGGATACCCACGCCGGCAAGGCCTGCTGCCGCATTCCTTCCGGCGTTTATTCCGGTTTCCCGCCAGCTTTCTCTCTCACGCCTCTGTGCCAGACTTTGCGCGATCCACATCCCGGCTGCCATTCTCCCGCTTCACTCCACCAGCCCCTTCAAAAACGCATCTTTCGGGTCCGCGTAGAACTCGATGCTGATCTTCGTCGCTAGCTCGTCCGGCAGGTCAAATAACTGTCGCCGCGCGGCAATCGGCATCAGTACTGTTGCCGCGCCTTTCTCCACGGCCAGCTCCGCTATCGCCACCGGGTTCGGTATCATCTCCACCGAACCGCCCAGGTTCAGCGCCCCCACGATGATCAGCCCGCCCTTCACGCTCCGCTCGATCAGCGCCCCGCACAGCGCCACCAGCACCCCGAGGCCGATCCCATGCCCGGACGTGTCCGCATCCATCGCCCGCAGTTGCACCGAAAATTCATGCGCCCGCGGGTCGCGTTCGCCAACCAGCTCCTTTGCCCGCGTGTAAATGTTCTGCTCCCCATACCGCACGCTCTCCCGGAACCCCGGCGACACCGGCGCGTTCAGTATCCTCACGCCACTCCCGGGCCCCACCGTCACTTCCAGCCGATAAAGCGCCGGCGCGGCGCCGTTGCCCCCGGGGCTGATCGTCCACACCTGGCCGGGCGGCAGCGGGTCGCTTTCGATCCGGTTCTCGCTATGCAGTTCCGGCGTGGACACAAACTGCTCTACCCCGTCCACACCCATGTGATAGCTGAAATGTGTGTTCCGAAATTCCGTCCGCAAAATCCGCTTTTGCTGCTCTTTCACTCGCCGGCGCGACTCCAGCGCCAGCCGGACGATCATCTCCAGCTCCGCATCCGGTATCGACATCGCCGGGTCCGGATACAGCAGCTTGATCAGCCCGCTCACCGTCTTGTTCACCCCTTCGATGTCGCGTCCGCTCAGCGCTCCGCCCCAGTTCACTCGCCCTTGCAGTGCCGACACCCGACTCCCGCTCCGCAATTTGTTCCAGCATTCCGCCAGAAAATCGCTTACCAGCCCAAAATGCCCCGTCAGGTGCTCGCGCACGCTCACTTTCGGAAAATCCCAACCCGGGACATAACAGTGGATTCGATCCATGAACGCCGTGTCTCCCCGCATTTCCGGCGGCAGCGGGCTTAGCAGGTGCCCAATCCGTTGCTGCTGCTCAACGTCTACGTCGAAGTTCCCTACCATCACCATGCTTCCAAAGGCCCGGATGCTCTCTTTCCCTCGCGAAAACTCCCCGGACGCCATATACCCCTTCATGATGTTCACCCCGTCCTTCTGGTCGAACGAGATGCCCGATACCTCGTCGAAGCACACTACATCGTAATGGCACACCAACCCCCGCTGGCCGTTCGCGTTATTCACGAACATCTTCGCCACCGTCGCCTTCCCGCCGGAAATCAGGTGCGAGTAAGGCGAAACCTGCTGATACAAGTGGCTCTTGCCGGTCCCTCGCGGTCCAAGCTCTACCAGGTTGAAGTTCCTCTCCACGAAAGGCACCATCCGCAGTAGCGTCACCCATTTCGCCCGGTCAGACAGCGCCTCCGGCTCCAGCCCGACCGATCGCAGCAGAAAGTCCATCCACTCCGATAGCCCGAACCTCTTGCGGCCCTCATGCAAAGTCTCCAGCACATCCGGCTTTGAAAGCTGAATCGGTCGCAGCCCCTCTACCGCAAATGGGCGGCCGTTCTTTTCCTCGGCAATGGCCGAGTCGTAACTCAGCGTCACCTCTGCATAGAAGCCGTCCGTTAGCATCCGCTCATTGTCGTGGACCAGCTTGTCCTCAATCCGCACGTCCCGCAGTCCCACGCTCGGCAATTCGACCAGGAAGCAATCATTCTTCGCGTCGAGCTTCGCCTTGATGATGTCTATCAGCTTCACCGATCCCCGTTCCCGCGACCGTGCTTTAAACAGCTCCTCCTCGCCCGTTCGCACCGTCCGGTCCTTGAGCTGCCGCTCGACAATCTGCAGCCCTTCCTCGATTTCTTTCTCGTCCGTCGTTGCGCAGTAGCGCCCCAGCAGAAACTCCACCACGTACGTCGGCACCGGGTACTGACGGCTGTACTTCCGCACCAGGTCTTTGCGGACGAGGTAGCCCTGGAACGCGCTCGCGCCCA
>CAYNZC010000004.1:0-3696 GCA_964401575.1 uncultured Verrucomicrobiota bacterium | reverse complement strand
GTCAAATACCACCAGCGTTGTCGCTGTCCCGCCCAGGTCTTCATCCTCCACCATCAGCCCCGCCCGGCCTTCGCTGTCAAACGGCTTCCCCGCGCAAATTGCCGTCTTCGCGTCGTTCGCCTTGCCGCGCAGACCCGCCGAAAGCCCCGGCGCAGCCGGCTTGATGGTCACCCGGCATCGCAGCCCCACCCATTGCACGCTTTCAATCGCCACCACCACGGTCTTCCCTTCGGATGGATTTGAAAACACCAGGTCCGGCGTCACACACTCCTGCAAGCTCAACCCCCCGTGCGTGTACTCCGTGCCGGCTTTAAAGCAATACGCCCCCGGCGCGCAGGCCACTGCCTGCGTTCCGTCCCAAAACCACCCGGCGGTTGGCACGTCCGCCTGCGCCCCTGGCTTAATCACGGCGCAGCGCGCCCACTTGCATTCGGTCAGGTACTTCTTCAGCGGCAGGCTCGGCAGCCCCCCCGGCGCCAGCAGCCAGCC
Organism: uncultured Verrucomicrobiota bacterium; assembly: GCA_964401575.1. Lineage (GTDB taxonomy): Bacteria > Verrucomicrobiota > Verrucomicrobiia > Limisphaerales > UBA8199 > CAYNZC01. Next base: position 3,207 of record CAYNZC010000004.1, on the reverse strand, counting down.
ATGGTCCGTCACCACGCGCACCGCCTGCCACCCCGCTTCCAGCAAGTGCAGGATCCGGTCCAGCAGCAGTTCCAGTTGTTCGTCTATCTGGCCGGCTAGCTTCGCCTGCAGCTTGTGCCCCAACGCGTCGAACTCGCCGCACTCCGACCACCCGCGCGCGTTCTCCGCTCCCGGTTGCCCCGCATCCAGCCCGTGCAAGACCTGGTAACCCTTGCCGGCAATCGCGTCCCGCAGCCGCTCCGCCGTCACCGGCTTTTTGGCATCTTCCATCACCGGGCAGAAATACTCTCCGGCCTGCTCACCCAGCACCATCCCGGCCGCAGGTGTCACCGCCGGCTTTGCCGTCGGCGTCACGCTCGGTACCGGCGACCAGCGGTACCCCTCCCTCGCCGCAAGCTGCCGCTCATGTGCCTTTCCCAACAATCGCTGCGCCACGTCGAAGCGCAGCCCGTCCACAAACAGGAGGCACTCGCCCGGCTCCGCCGTCACCAGGGCATCCTTCAGTTCACTGCTTTGCGGCAGCGGCGCTTTCGCTGCCGCCGCTTGGAAATTCCGCGCCGTGTCATCCAGCCACCCCATGTAAATCGCCCGCACCGCCTCCCGCACCGCTTCCTGGTCATCGGCGGATTTCACGACCGCAAGGGCCCTCAGAACGGCATCGTCCGCCCGATATGCCCCCTCGATGTACGCCCGCGCCATCTGGTCTGGCGTGTCGCCGCCCAGCGGCGTCGCTGTCGTTTCCGCCAGGGTCTTCAGGTGCTCCAGCGCCCCAGCGAGCGGGCTTAGCCCCATCCGTGCCCACACCCAGGCTCGACGCGGCCCGTGTTGCGTCTCCAAAGCCAAGATGGCCTCCCGGGCCTTGCCCGGCGTCTGCTGCTGCAATCCGCTCAGGCTCTTCTGCAGGCTCGCTTCGTCCTTCTCATTTTCGTCCGGCCACGGCTCGCGGTCGAACAGCAACGTCCCCGGTTTCCCCCGCCGCAGCGCCCCTGGAACCCCCGGATACAAGGCCGGCGACTCCGTGAACCGCCGCCACACATCCACCCACTTTCCCTGCCGCATGCCCAGCCGTTCCGCGGCCACAATCTCCCCATCGCTCTCCGGGTCCAACTTGTACTCTTCTTGGCATCGCGACTTGAACGCCGCCCACCGTGAGGCTTCCCATTCCGCCTTGCACCCCGCCGGGTCGCTGATCCACAACAACAGGTCCCGGACGGTGTCACCCACCATCAACTTGTCGAAATCTTCCGCCTCCAGCTTGTGCCCGCGCAACGACGCGATCGGCGTGGTGGCCAGCGCATCCAACGCGCCCAGCAACGCTTGGCGCGTCTTCTGATCTCGGGCCAACTCCAGCCCCAGCCCGCCGTTCTCCGACATGATGAACGCTTCGACGGTCCAGTCTTTCCCGTTCACCTGCGTCCATACCGCCCCACGGTATTGCAGTTCCACCAGCGGCTTCAGTTCGTCCGGGCACTCCTCGGGTGACCGCAGCACCTGCCGGCTCACGCCTGGCAGATACAAAACCGGAATCGGCCGCTTCTTCTCCCTCTCCTCCTCGGGAGGAGAGGGCCGGGGAGAGGCGGCCAACAATTCAAGCGTTCCATCCACAATGCACCGCATCCAAATCGTCGGGCCCGTCCGCTCCTCCGGGTTGTAATCGCCCAACGTCAGCAACTCGGGCATAAGCCCGCGCAACCGCGCCGCCACCGGACGCCAGTCGCCCTCGGCATCTGTCCACAGGATCGCCGCCGGGGCCACCCCATCCCCAGTGTCGTAACGTCCCGCCGCCGCCAGGCTCTCTTTCACGGCCTCGATAACCGTCACGGCTGCTGCAGTCGAATTGCTCATCGTCCAAATCCTTCTATAGACAAATCTATGGACACAAACCGTCCGCGTTTGTCCATAGAACCCCTCGAATTCACGGGCTTCCCCCTCCGTGTATAGACACGCCTATTCATTCGCCCCTCCACTCTTGTCTTTGGCGGCCTTCAACTCGACCAGCCGAGCGCGAGCCAGGATCATCGCCTCATGGAGCTTCCGCTCGAGCTCCTTCTTCGGCACGGCTTTCGCCAGGTAACTGGCGACATGGATGCCACTCTTTTCCACCTCCAACAACTCGACATGCTGCTGTCGTTTGCCGGCGCAAAGGATGATGCCTAGCGGCTCCCCTTCGCTCTCGCCCTGCTCGTGTTTCTTCAACCAGTTCAAATAAAGCTCCATCTGCCCTTTGTCGGCCGCCTCGAAAACTCCCAACTTCAAATCCACCGCCACCAACCGGCGCAGCTTGCGATGATAGAACAGCAGGTCCAGGTAATAGTCCTCGTCATCTATCTGCATCCGCTTCTGCCGCTCGACGAAACAGAAGCCAACCCCCAGTTCCAGGATGAACGCTTCCATCTCCCGGAGAATCGCCGCTTCCACGTCCTTTTCCGCGTAAGTGTCTTTGAGCCCAAGGAAGTCCAGCAGATACGGGTCACGGAACACCAAATCGGGCGTCAGCTTGTCCTCGGCGCGCAGCGAGGCGAGTTCCTGACGGATAAGTTTGTCCGGTTTCTTGGAAAGCGCCGTCCGCTCGAATAGCAGCGAGCCGATCTTCTTCGTCAGCGTCCGCGTGTTCCAGTTTTCCATGCGGCACATTTCCGCGTAGAAATCTCGCTTCAGCGGGTCGGCAATCGGGATGATGGCTTTGAAATGGGTCCAACCCAATTGTCGCCGCAACGCGGCGACAATCGTTTCATCGGGAAACACTGCCGCAAACTGAATCATCCGGCGCAGGTTTTTCTCCCCATAGCCGCGCCCAAACTCCCGCTCCAATTGTCGCCCCAACGCGGCGACAATCCGTTCCCCGTACTCCGCCCGCTTCTCCTTCAGGATGTCCCGCCGTATGCGTTGCCCGATGTTCCAGTAAAGCATCACCAGCGCCGCGTTCACCCCCCGAGCCACCGTTTGCCGAGCTTCCAGGATCATGCCCCTCACGTCTGCCAGCAGCGCTTTCGCGCCACCTTTGGCCGGCAAGGACGGTGCCGCTTTCACCAAAGCCAGTTTTCGCTTCATGGCGTTTTCTCCTTCCATCTGTGTCATCCGCGTCATCCGTGGTTTCACTCCTTCCTCGCCTTCCGCTTCTGCTCGTTCGTCAGGTGAACGTCGTTCACCCGGTCACCGGTAAACTCACCGCCGTTCCAGAACCACGGGAAGTCCGACTTGTCCCGC